>NZ_CP109599.1:1200000-1545000 GCF_036231945.1 Streptomyces sp. NBC_01429
GCGGCGACGAGGATCGCCGCGTCCTCCAGCGTCAGCACTCCGGCCACCTGCGCGGCGGCCAGCTCGCCGATCGAGTGCCCGGCGAGGTAGTCGGGGCGCACGCCCCAGCTCTCCATCAGCCGGAACAGGGCGACTTCGACGGCGAACAGCGCGGGCTGGGCGTACTCGGTGGTGTGCAGCAGCTCCGCCTCCGGGGAGCCGGGAGCAGCGAACAGGACTTCGTGCAGCGGTAGTTCGAGCTGCATGTCCAGGTAGCCGGCCACCTCGTCCAGCGCCTCGGCGAACACCGGGTAGCGGTCGGCCAGTTCCTGTCCCATGGCGAGACGCTGGCTGCCCTGCCCGGTGAAGAGGAACGCGAGTTTCCCGGCAGCGGCACGGGAGCCAGCGCCCGCGCCGGACCCGCCACCGCCGGTCACCACACCGGGACGGGAGACTCCCCCGGCGATCGCCGTCAGCGCGGCCCGCAGTTCGTCGCGGTCCTCGGTGACGACCACGGCGCGGTCCGCGAGGGCGGCGCGGGTAGTGGCCAGGGAGTGCGACAGACCGGTGAGGGGTGCCTCGTCCACCAGCGGGAGCAGGGCGGACGCCTGGGCCCGCAGCGCCTGCTCGCCGCGCGCCGAGAGGACGAACGGCAGCACGCCAGGGGCGCCCTGCGCGGTGTCGCGGTCGGCGGTCTCCGGCTCCTCGGGCTGTTCCACGATGATGTGCGCGTTGGTGCCGCTGACCCCGAACGAGGACACCCCGGCCCTGCGCGGCCGCCCCCGGTCGGGCCACGGCCGTCCCTCGGTGAGCAGTTCGACGGCCCCGGCCGACCAGTCGACGTGCGGGCTCGGGGCGTCGATGTGCAGTGTTTTCGGCAGGAACCCGTGGCGCATGCCGAGGATCATCTTGATGACACTGGCCACCCCGGCGGCGCCCTGGGTGTGTCCCAGGTTCGACTTGGCCGACCCGAGCAGCAGCGGCTCGTCCGCCGGACGCTGCCGGCCGTACGTGGCGATCAGCGCGTTGGCCTCGATGGGGTCGCCGAGGGTGGTGCCCGTACCGTGCGCGTCCACGGCGTCGACCTCGGCGGCCGTCAGCCCGGAGTTCGCCAGGGCCTGGCGGACCAGGCTCTGCTGCGCGGCGCCGCTCGGCGCGGTGAGTCCGTTGCTCGCGCCGTCCTGGTTGATGGCCGAGCCGCGGACCACGGCCAGCACCCGGTGGCCCCGGCGCCGTGCCTCGGAGAGCGGTTCGAGGACGAGGACGCCGGCGCCCTCGGCGAAGCCCGTACCGTCGGCGGCGGCCGAGAACGCCTTGCAGCGGCCGTCGGGGGCGAGCCCGCGCTGCCTGCTGAACGCGGTGAACACACCGGGGCCGCCCATCACGGCGACACCGCCGGCCAGCGCGAGCGAGGACTCGCCCCGGCGCAGCGACTGGCAGGCGAGGTGGATGGCGACCAGGGAGGCGGAGCAGGCGGTGTCGACGGTGACGGCCGGGCCCTGCGCGCCCAGTACGTAGGCGACGCGTCCGGAGATCACACTGGACGCGTTCCCGGTCATCAGATAGGCGTCGAGTCCGTCGGGCGCGTCGTGCAGCCGGGGACCGTACTCCTGCACCTCGGCGCCGAAGAACATCCCGGCCGCCGTACCGCGCAGCCCGGTGGGGTCGATCCCGGCGTGTTCGAGGGCCTGCCAGGCGGTCTCCAGCACGACGCGCTGCTGGGGGTCCATGGCGAGGGCCTCGCGCGGGCTGATCCCGAAGAAGTCGGCGTCGAACTCGGTCGCGGTGTCGAGGAATCCGCCGCTGCGGACATAGCTCGTGCCGGGCTGGTCGGGGTCCTCGTCGAACATCCCGGCCAGGTCCCAGCCCCGGTCGTCGGGGAACGCGGACAGCACCTCGCCGCCGTCGGCGAGCAGCCGCCACAGGGCGTCGGGCGTGTCGATGCCGCCCGGGAAGCGGCAGCCGATGCCCACGACCGCGATCGGCTCGTCCGGCTCACCCGGCGCGCCACCGGCGGATGCCGCGGGCACCGGGGCCGTGATCTCGGCCCCGGTGCCCAGTGCCCCGGTCAGCAGGCGCTCCACGAGTGCCCCGGGGGTCGGGCAGTCGTAGGCGAGTGTCACCGGGAGTTCGAGGGCTGTCCGCTCACTCAGCCGTCGGTGCAGATCCACCGCGGCGAGCGAGTCGAAGCCCAGCTCGGCGAAGGAGAGCGTGGTGTCCAGTGTGTCGGCCGTGTCGGGGCGTGCTGCCTTGAGCGCCGCCAGCGCGCAGGTGTGCACCAGGTCGAGCACGACCCTGTGGTGCTCGGACGGCGGGGTGGTGGCCAGCAGCCGTGCCAGCGCTGAATCGGGACGGGAACTGGAACCGGACTCGTTCATCCACGCATCTCCACTTTCGGCCGAAACCGTTTTTCCACACGGTAGTGACGTCCCATGAGGGGCTACACCCTTACGCACCCCTACGGATCACACGGGCGTTTCGAGGTCGAACTTCCGACGGATATAGGAAAGGGATTCCAGAAGTTCGCCGGAGGTTATGGTGCGCGCGCCGTAGGTGTCCACCAGACCACTCAGAGGCAATTTCCCGATATCCGCCCAGCGCAGCCGTCCTTCGCCGTCGATATAGCTTCTGCTGCGTCCGCTGTTGTCCGGGTGCAGGCAGTAGGGAATATCGAGATATCCGCGCCGGAAGGCCAGCAGCAGTGCCGTGCCGAGATCCGGCGCCATGTTCAGTACGGCGTCGACGAGCGCCGACGCCTCCGCGTACGTCTGCGAGTCGGCGTCGGCCCCGGTGTCGACCGGGGTGCGGGCCGCCGCGGCCGCCGCGTACTCCAGCGCGCCGACGTTCTCCTCGATCGTGGGGATCCGGACGGATTCGGCGACGGTCTTGACGATGAGCCGCTCGGAGCCCGAGGCGGCGGCGAGTTCGGCCGCCTGGCCGAGCAGCCGGTACGCGCCCCGCGGCGACACGGGGTACACGCCCATGTACGCGTAGATGACGACGTGCCAGTCCGCCCCCGGCAGCAGCTCGGCGCAGAGCCGGCGCAGCGCGGCCACGGCCTCGGCGTCCTGTCGCGCGTTCGTCTGCTGCGCGTAGCTGGCCGAGATGGAGCGCACCCCGTGCCGGTGGAAGAACAGCGCCTCCAGCGCGCTGATCGCCACCAGCATGCTCGGCGGGCAGAGCTGGCCCAGCATGCAGCCGCCGAAGGTCTCCAGATGGGGGTCCATGCCGGCCTCGCGGGAGCGGACGAACAGCTCGCACGAGCGCGACCAGTTGTCCATCGACTCCTGGAGCGGGATCCGGCCGTAGGGCAGGCAGTACGAGACGGGGCCGCCCTCGGAGGCGTCGAGTCCCGCGGTCATCAGCGCCCGGAAGATGTCCTCGGGGGTGGCGGATCCGTGCCGCACCTGGATGGGGAAGTCGGCGCCGTACAGGCCGTCCACGACCCCGGCCGTGGTCGCGAGGTCGTGGCTGACGATCGGATAGCCGTTGAGCGACACCCCTTCCAGCAGGGCGAGTCCGGCGGACTCCAGATCTCCCACCCGGGTGTAGCTGTCCAGGGTGATGGTGCCGACGGTCGTCGCGCGGGCGTCCTTGGTCGCGCGCAGTCCCGCCCGCATCCTGTCCGGCTCGCTCATCCCCATCCGGGGCTGGACCACCAGTCTCCCGGCGTCGTGGGCCCGGCGCACGAAGGCGCCGAACCCGGTGCCCGTCATGCCGGGGTGCGCTGCGGGAGCGAGTCGAGCAGCCGCCGGAAGGTGTCGATGTCGCCCGCGCTGTCGTCGAACACCGCGTCGTATCCGGCCTGGAGCAGATTGGCCCGCTCCGCCGCGTCCTGCGCACCGGAGATGCCCAGTTTTCCGCCGATGACCGCCGGAATTCCGCTCAGTTCGGGGCGCTCCCGCAGCCGGGTGATCATCCGCATTCCGTCCTGGTATCCGTGGCCGTTGACGCTGCTCAGGACGAGCAGCGCGGGCCGGCGGGCCAGGCTCTCCGCGATCAGGAGGTCCTCGGGTACGCACGGGCCGAGATTGACCACGTCGTACCCCATTTCCTCCAGCAGCAATTGGAGAAAGACCAGATTCCAGGTGTGTGAATCCGATGTGCCACCGGCGACGACGACGCTCTCGCCCCTGTTGACCGCTGCGCTCATCACAGCCCCCGTCCCAGTTCGTAGTCGCGAGTGTGCTGAATGCGGGAGGCCGAGACGACCTCCGGGCCCCTGACGACGATTTCGGCGGGCGCGGGCCTGCCGAGGAACATCAGCAGGCTGGCCGTCACACCGTAGGAACCGGCGTTGGGAATGGCGACGGTGTCGCCCGGCGCCAGCGCGGGCAGTTCGATGTCCCGCCCGAGGATGTCGCCGGGGGTACACAACGGCCCGACCAGGCTGGCCAGTTGCTCGTGCGGCGCGCCGGTCTCGTACGGACGCACGGAGACGGGCAGGATACGGCCGAGGCCGGACATCCCGCCGAAGGAGTTGATTCCGCCGTCGAGGATGACGAAGCGCCGGCCGCGGCTCTCCTTGAGGTTGACCACACCGACCAGCAGGGTGCCGCTGTCGGCGACCAGATAGCGCCCCGATTCGCAGGCGATGCGCGGGCCGCCGTCGCGCCAGCCGGGGAAGTGGGTGTCGAGGCTCTCCGCCAGCGCCGCGCGCAGCGCGCCGTAGACCGGCCGCTCGCCGATCACCGCGTACGGTGCGGCGAACCCGCCGCCGATGTCCACGAACCGGAAGGCGACGCCGAGTTCGTCCTGCAACTGGGCGGCCAGCGCGATGGTGTGCTGGAACTCGGCGATGAGGCTCGGCTCGTCCGCGGAGTTGCTGAGCGGGAAGAAGTGCAGCCCGGCCACGGTGGTTCCGGCGACGCCGGTCAGCTCGTCGCGCAGGGCCGGCAGTGTCTCGCTGTCGAAGCCGAACTGGGAGGGGACGCCGGTCATCCGGATGCTGGTCGAGGCACTGGCGCTGACACTGTTCACCCGCAGCAGGCAGTCCGCGACGACGCCGAGCCGTACGCCGACCGCGCCGATGTGCCGCAGGTCGCCGAGGGACTCGACGGAGAACAGCCGCACGCCCCGGGCGAGCGCCTCCGCGATCTCCTCGTCGGTCTTCCCGGGGCCGGTGTAGAGCACTTCGGCGGCGTCGAGCCCGGCGTCCAGGACGGCGGTCAGCTCCCCGACGGAGCTGATCTCCGCCCGGCAGCCGCGCCGCCGGGCGCCGCCGCGCTCCTGGGCGACGCCCATCTCCCGCACGATCTCGGGGTGCGGGTTCGCCTTCACCGCGTAGAACACGTCGACCTCGTCGGGCAGCGCCGCGAACAGGTCGCGCTTCGCCGCCGCGACGCGGTCGAGGTCGTACACGTACGACGGGGTGCCGAAGCGCTTGGCGAGTTCGGTGTGGCCGGTCACGACAGGGTCCTTTCGAGGATCAGGGCGAGCTGCTTGCGCTCGTGCTTTCCGTGCAGGGTCAGGGGCAGCTCGTCGATCACCCGGCAGACGCCGGGCACCTTGGCCGGCTCCAGCCGCAGGGACAGCTCGCGCAGCACGGTGTGCGGTTCCACCTCGCCCTCGACGAACACCGCGAGGTCGCGGTCGCCGGCGGGCGGCAGTGCGGCGGCGGCCCGGACACCGGGGATGTCCATCGTGGCGGCCTCGATCTCGGTGGTGCTCATCCGCACGCCCTTGCGCTTGAACACGTCGTCGCGGCGGCCCTCGTAGTACAGGAAGCCGTCCTCGTCCACGTGGCCGTAGTCGCCGGTGTGCAGCCGCCTGCGGCCGTCGACCGGTGAGGGGCGGAAGGTGCGTTCGGTGATCTCCGGGGCCCGCCAGTAGCCGGGCATGACATGCGGTCCCTCGACCACGATCTCGCCCGTCTCACCGACGGGCACCTCGGTCCCGGTCTCGTCGAGGATGAACACCGTCGTACCGGGCAGCGGCCGGCCGACCGAGTCGGCCTTGCTGTCCTCGAACTCCGGCGGCAGTACGGAGATGCGCTTGCACTCGGTCTGGCCGAACTGGCGCACCACCTCGGCGCCGGGGAACGCGGCCCGCAGCCCGTCGGCGGTCTGCTTGGGCAGGGCGGCGCCGGTGTTGGTGAACATCCGTACCCGCGAGACCTGTTCCGGCTCGCGTTCGGCCAGGGTGCAGATCATCGTGGCCAGGGACGGCACGATGGGGACCACGGTGGCGCCGGACTCGCGGATCCGGCGCAGCAGCACCAGGTCCGACTCGCCGTCGGCGAGCACCAGTTCCGAGCGGCCGAGGGCGGAGAGCAGGATCTTGTAGAGCCCGTAGTCCCAGGAGATGGGGAACCGGCAGAACACCACGTCGTCGGGGCGGTAGCCGAGTTCGAGATTGATGGCCTCGGAGGCGAAGACCATCCGGCCGTGCGGGCAGATGACCGCCTTCGGCGCCGCGGTGCTGCCCGAGGTGTAGACGAGCACGGCGATGTCCTCGGGGCCGGTGACCGCGGGGGTGAGCGCCCGCGCGCCCGCCGTGTACCGCGCGGACACCTCGTCCCAGACCTCGGTCAGTCCGAGGACCGTGACCGGTGAGAACGAGCCGAGTGCGGCCACCGACGCGTCGGCGGCGATGACCAGCCGGGGTTCGCAGTTGGTGAGGACCGAGCGCAGATGGTAGTCCTTCATACCGGTGTTGACCGGCACGAACACCGCACCGCGCCGGGAGACCCCGTAGAACAGCGCGACCAGCTCGCGGGTGCTCGGCACCTGGACGAGCACCCGGTCGCCGGGGCCGATCCCGCGCGACTCCAGCCACGCGTCCACGGCGTGGCTGTGGGCGACGAGTTCCGGGTAGGTCCAGCGCCCGTCGCGGTCGGCGACCGCGACGGCGCCGGGTCCGGTGTCCGCTGTCGCCTCGTCAAGCACCTGGTGCACCAGCACGTCAGGCCGGGCTTCCGATGTCGAATTACGGTTCACGGCGCCCCGTACTACCTTTCATCAGAGCCCTCGCGCAGAGCCGGGGGACGGGCCGTCTCAGTCGACGGTCGTCGCGGCCTGGAGGGCGAGCTTCCTGCGGTCGATCTTTCGGTTCGAGTTCAGGGGGAACTCGGCGAGATGCACGTATTTCCTCGGGACGACCGCGGCGGGCAGCACCGCGCGCGCGTCCCGGGCCAGCTGGACGGCGGAGACCGGGGTGCCGGTGTAGAACACCACCAGCTCCACCGACTCGTCGGCGGGTACGGCCACGGTGACCGCGTCCTGCACTCCGCCGCCGGCCCGCACCGCGGCGTCCACCTCGGCCAGCTCCACCCGTACGCCGTGCACCTGGACCTGGGCGTCCTTGCGGCCCAGATACTGGAGCACACCGCCGTCCGTGCGTCTGACCCGGTCGCCGGTGCGGTACCAGCGCCTGCCGTACCGGTGGAAGAACCGGCCGGTGTCGTCGGCGGGGTCGAGATAGCCGGGGGTGAGCTGGCGGCCCGCGATGCACAACTCCCCCTCGGTGGCGCTCTCCTCGGCGGCGTTCTCCTCGGTGGCGTTCTCCTCGGCGGGCGGGCCGCCCGGCGAGTCCTCCGGCGGGTCGAGCAGCAGTACGTCGTGGCCGCTGTGTACGGAGCCGATCGGCACCATGTTGTTGAGCCCGCGCTCCCCGGTCCACCGGTGGGCGCTGATGGTGATCGTCAGCTCGGTGGGCCCGTACAGGTTCTCCAGCTCGGCGCCCGGCGCGGCGCCGTGCCAGTCCTCGGCGTCCTGGCAGCTCAGGGCCTCCCCCGCGAAGAAACTCCAGCGCAGGGAGGGCATCGAACCGGGGCGCAGGCCGCCCATGCGGCGGATCAGCGCGATGGCGCTGGGGGTGGAGAACCAGACGGTCAGTCCGTGGGCGGCGACGAAGGCGGGCATGTCGCGGAACGCCTGCGGCGGTGGCACCACGAGAGTGGCGCCGGCGCCCCAGGCGCAGAAGAGGTCGAACATGCCGCAGTCGAAGTTGAGATCGAAGTTCTGCGAGAACACGTCGTCGGGTCCGAAGTCGTACCGCGCGTCGAGCAGGGAGAAGTAGTGCGCGGTGTTGGCGTGGGTGACCGGCACGCCCTTGGGCCGGCCCGTGGAGCCCGAGGTGAACAGGGTGTACGCGATGTCCTCGGCCCGTACGGGCCTCGGCGCCGCCAGCGCGGCGGCCGGATCGAGGGCGACGGTCCTGAGCCGGCCGGTCGCGGTGTGTTCCACTCCCTTGTGGTCCACCCCGTCCCCGTCCACCCCTTCCCCGTCCGCTCCGGTGGTGTCCGCCCCGGTGGTGTCCCCGGCCGGCGCGTACAGCACCGGGAGGTCCACACCGAGGTCCCGCAGCGCGATGAGCGCGGGCAGTGAGTCGTCGTCGGCGATCAGCGCGCGCACCCCGCTCGCCTCGATCATCCGAAGGGTGCGCGCGGCCGGGAAGGCGGGCTGTAGCGGGACCATGGTGATCCCGGTGTACAGACCGGCGAGGACCGACGCGTAGGCCGAGGCTCCCTTGCCCGCCAGCACCCCGACCGCGGGCGGCCGGGTGTCCAGCGCGGCCAGCAGCGAGCCCGCCAGCAGCAGCGCGCGCTCGTGCAGCCGCCGGTAGGTCAGCGTCACCTCGCCGGACCGCACGGCGGGCCGGTCGGGAGACTTGGCCAGTCCGCGCAGGAACCGTCCGGGCAGTGTGTCGTGCGTGCTGCCGTCCACACCGTCGCCCGTGCCGTTGTCGATGTCGATGCCGTTCATCGGGGCCCTCACCGTGATGTCCCGCTATCCGGCGGTGCGCTGGAGCATGTTCTCCACGGTCTTCCACAGGACGCCCGGGGTCTCGAACGTCTCCATGGTCAGCGCGCCGTCGAGGAACCGCACCTGGTAGGCGTTCTCCAGATTGCCGAGCAGCTCCACGGTGCCGAGCGAGTCGAGCCCGAGGTCACGGAGTTTGACGTCGCTCTCCAGCGGCTCCTGCGGCGGCAGGAAGGGCAGGAACCTGCGCAGCAGTTCTTCGAACTGGTCGTCCCACATGCTGACTCCAAAAGGTCGGTGTGCTCACGCGGCGCCGGCCCGGCGCCGCGGTGTCATCGCAAGCCGCGGATTGGCGGGGATGACCTCGAAGTTGCTCGTCGTACAGGGAACGCGGCCGAACAGGCTGTCCGGTCCCGCGACACAGACCCGCCGGATGCCGGACCGCTGGAGCGCGGCCACCACCTCCGGCCAGTTCAGGGGGCGCACGAAGCTGTCGAGCAGCATGGTGCGGATGCCGTCGGCCGTGCGGACGATGGTGCCGTCCTGGTCGGCCACGACCGGCAGGTGCGGGTCACGGAAGTCGAGGGTGGACAGGACCTCGCGCTCGGCCTTGTCCCGCAGCCCGGCGAACGCGGCCGAGTGCATGGGCGGGCGCATGGTGTAGAGCGACATCCCGCCGACGGAGCGCAGCCGGTTCTGGAGCCGGGGTACGAGGCCCTCCCGCAGCGCGAGCATGTAGAAGCCCTCGTCGAAGTAGCAGGTGATGTCGTGCCACTCGCCCTCCGCGTCGAGTTCCGCGCGGATCTCGTCGAGTTCCTTCTCGGGGGTGCGCACGAAGGACAGGCAGACGATGTCGGTGTGTTCACGGCGGAAGTGGTCGTCCATGCAGCGGGCGAGTTCCGCGGTCATCCGGATGGCCTCGGCGACGGGCAGTGCTCCGGAGTAGGCGATCGCGGCCTTCTCGCCGAAGCTGGGTCCCACGCACAGCGCCGGTTCGACGGACAGGGTCCGGGTGGCCCAGTGCGCGGAGGCCAGGCAGTTCACCAGGAAGGCGACCTGGGCGGCCTCCGAGTAGTCGCCGTCGGCCTCGCGGAAGGCGTCGACCAGCGAGTAGCCGAGCACCTCGTCGGCGATGGCGACCAGGCTCCTGGCGTAGGGATTGACCACCATGAACCGGCCGACATCGGCGAAGGCGGACGGGCCCATACCGGGAAAGACGATCGCTGTTTCGTTCACCACGGCCTTGCCTCCCTCCACAGACTCTTCCTCTACGGGCACTGCGGGCACTGCGGGCACTACAGGCTCTTCAGGAACTCGACCATCACTTCGTCGAACCGCTCCGGCTCCTCAAGATGCGGAAGGTGGCTGGAGTTCTCGAAGATCTCCCAGCGCACCTGGGGAATGCCGTCGAAATAGGGCTGCATGGTGACCGGTGTCGCCTCGTCGTACCGGCCGCCGATCAGCAGCGTCGGCGCCTCGATCGAGGGCAGTCCCTCGATGACGCCCCAGTCCTTCAGTGTGCCGATCACGTGGAACTCGTTGGGCCCGTTCATCGTGTAGTACACGGTCGGGTCGTTGTAGATCTCCATGAACGAGGAGAGGAAGTCGCGCGGCCACGGAACGGTCCGGCACACATGACGGTTGTAGAAGACCCGCATCGCCGCCAGGTAGTCGGCGTCGTCGGTGGTACGGGCCGCCTCGTGCCGCAGCAGCGTCTCCTGCACCCCGGGCGGCAGGGCGGCCCGCAGCACCGCCATCTCGCTGAGCCACAGCGGGTACGAGGCGGGCGCGTTGGCGATCACCAGCCCGCGCAGTCCGGCCGGCCGGGCCTTGGCGTGCTCGGCGACGAGCAGCCCGCCCCAGGACTGGCCGAACAGGACGTAGCCGGAGCCGACGCCGAGTTCGGTGATCAGATTGTCCAGCTCGGCGAGGAACAGCTCCACCGTCCAGAAGTCGGCTTCCCTGTCGGGCAGATGGGTCGATCCGCCGTTGCCGAGCTGGTCGTAGTGGACCACCGGCCAGCCCTTCTCCGCGAGGGAGGCCAGACTGAGCAGATAGTCGTGGGTGCTGCCGGGGCCGCCGTGCACGGCGATGACGGCCGGCCGGCCGCTGTGCAGGTCGCCGGTGACCCGGTACCACGTTCGGTACTCCCCGAAAGGGACGGTGCCCTTCGCGCTGGGGTCCGGGGACACGGTGACCACCTCCATCGACAGACCTGATCCGGGGGATGCACGGGACCGTGATCCGGGACGACGCTAACCCGGCACCGCACCGCTTCTGGACCCCTAACGGCCCCTACCCCCGGGACCGTTGGCGCAGTGCCGCGCCGGGGCCCGGGCAGGCCCGGGACCAGCGGCGGAGCGCACCAGGGGGGTGTAGGGGTGTGATCCGGTCGGCCCGCTGTTTAGCGTGCGAGCAGCGGTCGGAAAGCGCCGCGCCCGGCACCGCCACGGGCGGCTGCTCGACGTGTCCGCGCGTACGACGTATCGAGTGCGAGAGGGCATCATGACCCAACCAGCCGAACAGGACCACGACACGACGCGGCATCCCGCGTTCCCGATGGCGCGCGCCTGCCCGTTCAGCCCGCCGGAGGAGTACGCCAAGCTGCGGGAGACCGAGCCGGTCTCGCGCGCCAGCCTCAAGGTCAACGGCAAGCCCGCGTGGCTGATCACGAAGCACGATCACATCAAGAAGATCCTCGGCGACTCGCGGGTGACCGCGAATCTGAAGCTGCCCGGCTATCCGCTCCAGGTGCCGGTCCCCGAGGAGATGCTCCAGGCGGTGCCACTGACCTTCCTGTCGATGGATCCGCCGGACCACACGGTCCAGCGGCGCATGCTGGCACCGGAGTTCAGCGTCCGGTCGATGCGCGCGCTGCGGGAGCGGGTGCAGCAGATCGTGGACCACCAGATCGACACGATGCTCGCCGCCGGCGGCCCGGTGGATCTGGTGACCGCCCTCGCCCTGCCGGTGCCCTCCCTGGTCATCTGCGAACTGCTCGGGGTGCCGTACGAGGACCACGAGCGGTTCGAGATCTGGGCCTGGCAGATCATGAATCATGACATCAGCGACGAGGAACGTGGCGTCGCGCACTATGAACTGGACCAGTACGTCGACCAGTTGGTCACCACCAAGGAGTCCGTGCCGGGCGACGACATGATCAGCCGGCTGATCGAGCAGAACCGCGCCGAGCCGGCGGTGACCCACGCCGACATCGTCAGCATGGCCCGGCTGATGCTGGTCACCGGCCATGAGACGACCGCCAACATGATCGCGCTCGGCACCCTGGCGCTGCTGGAGAACCCGGACCAGCTCGACGCCGTCAAGAAGGACTCGGCGCTGCTGCCCAAGGCCGTCGAGGAGCTGCTGCGCTACTTCTCCATCTCCGACTCCGGCACCGCCCGCGTCGCCCTGGAGGACATCGAGATCGGCGGTGTCACCATCCGGGCCGGCGAGGGCATCCTGCCGCTCAACAACTCCGCCAACCACGACGAGTCGGTCTTCCCGGACGCGAACACCCTGGACATCGGCCGGGAGGCCCGCAGCCACCTCGCCTTCGGTTACGGGATCCACCAGTGCGTCGGCCAGAACCTGGCCCGCCTCGAACTCGAAATCGTCTACGGCACCCTCTTCCGCCGCATCCCCGAACTCCGCCTCGCCGCGCCCCTGGAGAAGCTGAAGTTCAAGGACGACGCGATGGTCTTCGGCGTCTACGAGCTGCCCGTCACCTGGTAGGTGCCGCACCGGCACCTCAGCACACCGCCGCTCCGCTCCGGCACCCCGTTTCGATTCGAGAGGGCATCCATGACCCAGTCCGCCGAAGGCACCCGGGACGAGGTGGCGACGCAGCATCCCGCCTTCCCGATGGTGCGCACCTGCCCGTTCGCCCCGCCGCAGGAGTACGCCAAGCTCCGCGAGACCGAGCCGGTCTCCCGCGCGACCCTCAAGGTCAACGGCAAGCCCACCTGGCTGGTCACCAAGCACGACCACGTCAAGGAGGTGCTCGGTGACGCCCGGGTGAGTTCGAACCTCAAACTCCCCGGCTACCCGCACCAGTTCCACATCCCGGAGGAGATGCTCCAGTCCGTCCGGCTGATGCTCCTGTCGATGGATCCGCCGCAGCACACCGATCAGCGCCGCATGCTGATCCCCGAGTTCACCGCCCGCAGGGTGCGCGAGATGCGGCCGCGGATCCAGGAGATCGTGGACGAGCGGATCGACGCGATGCTCGCCTCGGGCGGCCCGGTGGATCTGGTGACCGCCCTCGCCCTGCCGGTGCCCTCGCTGGTCATCTGCGAACTGATCGGGGTCCCCTACGAGGACCACCGGCAGTTCGAGGAGTGGTCGGCGCTGATGATGAACCGCGACATCAGCCAGGAGGAGTACGGGGCGGCGGTGGCCGGTCTGGACATGTATCTGGACAAGCTGGTCACCACGAAGGAGAACGAGCCCGGTGACGATCTGATCAGCCGGTTCATCGAGAAGAACCGCGCCGAGCCGGTCGCTGACCACACCGACATCGTGACCATGGCCCGGCTGATGCTGGTCGGTGGGCACGAGACGAGTGCCAACATGATCGCGCTCGGTGTGCTGGCGCTGCTGGAGCACCCCGAGCAGCTGGACGCCGTCAAGAACGACGCCGCGCTGCTGCCCAGGGCCATCGAGGAACTGCTGCGCTACTTCTCCATCTCCGACTCCGGCACCGCCCGCGTCGCCCTGGAGGACATCGAAGTCGGCGGCACCACGATCCGGGCCGGCGAGGGCATCCTCGCCCTCAACAACTCCGCCAACCACGACGAGGCCGTCTTCCACGACCCCGACACCCTCGACATCCGCCGGGAGGCCCGTAACCACCTCGCCTTCGGGTACGGGATCCACCAGTGCATCGGCCAGAACCTGGCCCGCCTCGAACTCGAAATCGTCTACGGCACCCTCTTCCGCCGCATCCCCGAACTCCGCCTCGCCACGCCCTTGGACGAACTCCAGTTCAAGGACGACGCGATGGTCTACGGCATCTACGAACTGCCCGTCACCTGGTGACCGGCCCCCGAGGAGAGGTCTGCCCGCCATGCGCGTCAGCATCGAAACCGACAAGTGTGTGGGCTCGGGCCAGTGTGTGATGCTCGCGCCCGATGTCTTCGACCAGGGTGACGACGGCATCGTCCTGCTGCTCCAGGACGAGCCGCCCGAGGAGACGCACGAGGATGTGCGGCAGTCGGCCATGATGTGCCCGACCCGCCTCATCCACGTCGCGGAGTGAACCGCCCCGGCGGGCACCCGGCTCTCCGGGTGCCCGCCGGACCCGCGCCGCGGCCGGGCTTCATCCGTACGGACCGGCTTACCCCCGAATGCCGGACGCCGGGGACTGGAACCCTCACGGAGCGAGCAGAAGAGGGACCATGACACGAGCAAGGATCCTCATCGTCGGAGGCGGCTTCGCCGGAGTCGAGTGCGCCCGCCGCCTGGAACGCACCCTCTCGCCCGAGCAGGCGCGGATCGCCCTGGTGGCGCCCTTCAGCTACCAGCTCTACATGCCCCTGCTGCCCCAGGTGGCCTCCGGGGTGCTCACCCCGCAGTCCGTGGCGGTCTCGCTGCGGCGCGGGCTGCACCACACCCGCGTCATCCCCGGCGGCTCCATCGGTGTGGACACCGACGCCAAGGTGTGCGTCATCCGGAAGATCACCGATGAGATCGTCGATGAACGGTACGACTATCTCGTCCTCGCGCCCGGCAGCGTGACCAGGACCTTCGACATCCCCGGCCTGTCCGAGCACGCCCTGGGCATGAAGACGCTCGCCGAGGCCGCGTATCTGCGCGATCACGTCATCGCCCAGCTCGATCTGGCCGACGCGGCGACCGACGAGGCCGAGCGCGCCTCCCGGCTGCGGTTCATCGTGGTGGGCGGCGGCTACGCGGGGACCGAGACGGCGGCCTGCCTCCAGCGCATCACCATGTCGGCGGCCCGGCGCTACCCCCGGCTGGACGCGCGGCTGATCAAGTGGCACATCGTCGACGTGGCGCCCAAGCTGATGCCGGAACTCGGCGACAAGCTCGGCACGGACGCCCTGCGGATCCTGCGCGCCCGCGGCATCGAGGTGTCCCTCGGTGTCTCGGTCGCCAAGGTCGAACCCGAGCTGGTCACCCTCACCGACGGCCGCGCGCTGCCCTGCCGCACCCTCGTCTGGACGGCGGGCGTCACCGCGAGCCCGCTGATCGCCACCCTGGGCGCCGAGACCGAACGGGGCCGGCTCACCGTCACCAGCCGGCTCACCGTGCCCGGCGCCGACGGGGTCTTCGCCCTGGGCGACGCCGCCGCCGTGCCCGACCTCACCAAGGGCGACGGCGCCGTCTGCCCGCCCACCGCACAGCACGCCCAGCGCCAGGGCCGGACGGCCGCCGACAACGTGACCGCCTCGCTGCGCGGCACCGCCCCGCGCTCCTACGTCCACAAGGACCTCGGTCTGGTGGTCGACCTCGGCGGCAGGGACGCGGTGTCCCGCCCCCTCGGCCTGCAACTGACCGGTCTTCCGGCCCAGGCCGTGGCGCGCGGCTATCATCTGATGGCGCTGCGCACCAATGTCGCCAAGGTCCGTACGATGACCAACTGGCTGCTGAACGCGGCGGCGGGCGACGACTACGTCCGTACCGGATTCCAGAGCCGCCGACCGGCCACCCTGCGCGACTTCGAGTACACCGACTCCTATCTGACGCACGATCAGATCCGGTCGCGCACAAGGTCACCGGCCTCCGGCGGCTGACCCTCCGACGGGGGGCGGGGAGGAGTGGGGCCGTGGAGCACACCCTGAGCATGACGGACCGGCCGGAGCCACCGCTGCGTGGGCATCTCGACCTGGGCGACCGGCCGGGCGTCCCCCACCCCATCGAGGTCACCAGCCGCTTCCTGACCAGAGGCGGCGTCCCCCACATACCGGTGACCGCCGAGTACCACTACAGCCGCCACCCCCGCGCCCGCTGGGAACAGGCGCTGCGGAAGATCAGGAGCGGTGGCGCGACGGCCGTCGCGAGCTATCTGTTCTGGCTCCACCACGCCCCCGAGGAGGGCGCCCCGCGCTTCGACGGCCACCTCGACGTACGGCACTTCGCGCAGCTGTGCGCGCGGCTCGGTCTCGGCTTCGTACCGCGGATCGGCCCGTGGGTGCACGCGGAGGCGCGGGGCGGCGGGCTGCCCGACTGGGTACGGGCGCGGGACATCACCGTACGCAGCGACGACCCGGGCTATCTGGCGCTGGTGCGCGGCTGGTACGGCGCGGTCGCCGAGCAGCTGCGCGGCCTCGACCGGGCCTCCGGCGGGCCGGTGCTCGCCCTCCAGATCGAGAACGAGCTGTTCGCCGACCCCGGGCACCTGGCCAGACTCAAGGCGCTCGCCGCCGAGCTGGGCCTCGACGCGCCGCTGTGGACCACCACCGCCTGGGGCGGCGTGCGGCTGCCGGGGGACGAACTGCTCCCGCTGTACGGCGGATACACCGACGGCTTCTGGTTCGGCTCCGACGATCCCTGGGACGACAGCTGCCGCGCCAACTTCCTCTTCGGCCACGACCGCGACGATCCGGGCATCGGCGCCGATCTGCGCACCGGCGCGGCCGCGGCGAGCACCGCCGACCCGAGCCGTTTCCCTTTCGCCACCTGCGAGTTGGGCGGCGGCATGGCGCAGGCGTACCACCGCAGGGTGCGGGTCGCCCCGGACGATGTCGCCGCGCTCGCCCTGACCAAACTGGGCTGCGGCTCCAACTGGCAGGGCTACTACGTCTTCCACGGCGGCACCAACCCGGGCCCCGGCCTCCAGGAGTCCCACGCGACCGGCTCGCCCAACGACCTGCCGGAGCTGACCTACGACTTCCAGGCACCGCTGGGCGAGTACGGCCAGGCCAGGGAGCACTACTTCGCACTGCGCCAACAGCACCTGATGCTGGCCGACTTCGGCCCCGCGCTGGCGCCGTGCGCGAGTGTGCTGCCCGACCGGCGGCCGGCCGGCCCCGGCGACACGTCCACCCTGCGCTGGGCCCTGCGCTCCGACGGCGACACCGGCTGGCTGTTCGTCAACAACCACCAGCCGCACGAGCCGTTGCCCGACCATCCCGGCGTACGGTTCGACCTCGCGCTCCCGGACGGCCACCGGGTCCGGTTCCCGCACCGTCCGGTGACCGTCCCCTCGGGCGCGTACTTCTGCTGGCCGGTCGGGCTGTGTACCGCCGGTGTGCGGCTGGCCTGGGCCACCGCGCAGCCGGTGTGCGTCCGGGAGCTGGGCGGCCGTCAGGTGCTGGTGCTGGCCGCCGAGGACGGCATCCCCGTCGAGCTGGCGTTCGCCCGCCCCGCCCCGGCCCCGATCCGCGTCCCCGAGGGCGCCGACGTCACCGACACGGGCGACGCGGTGCTGGTCGGCGGGGTGCGGCCGGGTACGGACTGCCTGATCACCGTCGGCACCGACGCGGGCGAGACCGACATCCTGGTGCTCGACCGGGCCACCGCGCGCACCGCCGTCCCGCTCGACGTCCTGGGCGCCGAGCGGCTGGTGCTGTGCGCGGACGCCGTCACCGACGAGGACGGGGCGCTGCGGCTGCACACCGCCCGTGACCGCCCGGACTTCGCCCTGCTGCCCGCGCCGGAACGGCTGCCCGAGGTGCCGGGCGCCACGCTCTCCTCGGCGGCCGACGGTGTGTTCACCCGTTACACACTGCTGCCCGACAGCGGTCCCGACGACGGTCCCGACGACGGCGTACGGGTCACCGTACGGCGGATCCGGGAGGCCGCCGCTCCCCCGGCCGCCGTCACCCGCGTACCCGGACGGGCGAGCGCCCCCGCCGCCGAGGCGTACGAGAACGCGGAGATCCACCGCGTCCGGGTCACCGGCATCCCCACCGACGCGGACGAACTGCTGCTGCGCGTGCACTGGAGCGGTGACACGGCCCGCGCCTACGGCCACCGGGACGGAGAAGAGGACGGGGACGGGATCGGGGACAGGAACGGGGGCCGGGACGCGGGTGAAGACAGGGACCGCGCGGGCTCGCTGTTCGCCGACGACTTCTGCCACGGGCGCCCCTGGGAGATCGGGCTGAGCGCGCTCGGTCCGCTCACCGGGGAACCCCGGGAGCGGACCGTCGAACTGCGGCTGCTGCCGCTGGCCGCCGACTCGCCGGTCCGCTTCCCGCCCGCCGCCCGCCCCGACCCGGGCGGCGCCCCGTTCCACGTGGCGCTGGAGCGCGTCGAGGCGGAGGTCGTGCGGGTTTGGGAGGTCGCTCCGGCCGCCGCCCTCAGGGACCGGTCGTGACCGACGCGGGCTCGCGCGCGTGACGCACGAGCCGTACGGGGCCGAAGAGGCCGGTACGGATCTGGCCGGCGACGACCGCGCCGGTCGGTGAGGCGTCGTCCAGATAGCCCGCGAGCGTGCCGCGCACCACGATCTCGATCCGATTCTCGCCGGGTCGCAGGGCGTCCGTGACATCACTGGTCCAGGGCGACCAGACGAGCCGTCCCGTCAGGGTGCCGTTGACCGTGACATCGGCGCAGCCGCGGACCTCGCCGAGGTCGAGCAGCACCCGCCCGCCGTCCGTACCGGCGGCGGCGGTGGTGGTGTGCCGGAACCACCGCTCGGGCGCGCACACCGTCGTCCGGTAGCGCACCTCGCCTCCCAGGGAGCGCAGTCCCAGCTCCTCCCAGCTCGCCAACGGGGCGGCGGCCTCGGCGACTTCGGCCGTCACGGCCGTGTCGAGGAGGGCTCCGCCCCGGCGGCCGTCGGTGGCGGTGATCCGCAGATACACCGGCGTACCGGCGGCGAGGGGGCGCCGCAGCACGACCCGGCCCGCCTCCATGGCGTACTCCTCGCCCGCCACCACGACGGTGGTCGGCAGGGAGGTGGGGACGGACAGCGAGGTGGTGCCGAGCGGTGCGGTCAGCCGCAGCCATTCGGTCCGCCCGCCGCCCGGGGACAGGTCGGGCACGAGCGGCTCGACCACCCCGCCCGGTGCGGCGGCCGGCTCCAGCCAGTGCGCGCCCGGCAGCGGATGGGGCCTGGCCCAGACGCACGCGAAGCGCGGGTCCCGGGGACTGGCGAGCCGACTGCGCAGCGGAACCCGTTCGTCCTCGCGAAAGGCCCGCCAGCCGGGCCCGCTGATCCAGCCGAGGCCGCCCCGGAGCCGGGGCGGGGAGTCCAGTACGACGGCGGTCGGCGCGGGCGGCGGCGAACCCTCGGACGAGCCGGCCGCGGATCCGGCGGCGGATCCGGCCCGCGTCACCCGCAGCACCACGGTGTTCTCACCGATCCGCAGCCGCTCCCGGATCTCGTACGGGTGGATCCGGATCTCGCGATGGCCGGGATACGGGTTGAAGTCGCCCTGTCTGCCGATCTCGACGCCGTTGACGAACACCCCGCACGGGCCGTCGCTGCCGACCTGGATCGTGCAGTCGGGCGGCAGCGCGTCGAGGCGCGTGCGGAAGGTCAGGTCCCTGCTCTCGCCGACGACGGCGGCGGTGTCGTCCGCCGCTTCGAGCCAGGCCGGGCGACGGTACGCGAGCGGTCCGCGCACCACGGCGAAGGAGGCGCGCACCGGTCCCTCCACCACGGCCTCCAGCTCGATCTCCAGCTCGACGGTGCGCCCCGCCGCCCGCACGGGCAGCAGACTGAACGACTGGTAGCCCGAGTCCCGTACGGTGACGGGCGCGCCGTCGACCGTGATCCGGCGCGCCGCGTTGGCTCCCACGGCGAGATACAGCCCGTCGCGGTCGGGCAGCGCGAGATGGGTGCGGACGGCGACGCGGCCACCCGCCGGAACCCGCCGCCAGTCGAGGAACTCCTCGGGAACGTACCCCTTGGGGCCGAGCGCTTCGGCGTGGGCCGGGTCGTTGCGGATGCCCCGGGACAGCGACCACTGGGCGGGCCGCCAGCCGTCGGCGGGCGGCTCGGCTCCGGTCCAGGGTCCGCGCACCAGCGCGAACGGCCCGTACCCGGCGACGACGGGCCGCCAGGGAGCCGCCGCGCCGGGCACGGGGCCCGCGCCCCTTCCCTTGCCAACGCCGTTGCTCCTGCCCATGCCGTTGCCTCTGCCCGCGCCATCGCCTCTGCCCCGGTCGTTGCTTCTGCCCGCGCCGTAGCCGCCGCCGTAGCCGTCGGTCAGATGATCCATGCGCCAGACCTC
Organism: Streptomyces sp. NBC_01429; assembly: GCF_036231945.1. NCBI lineage: Bacteria > Bacillati > Actinomycetota > Actinomycetes > Kitasatosporales > Streptomycetaceae > Streptomyces > Streptomyces sp. NBC_01429. The sequence continues at coordinate 1,219,832 of NZ_CP109599.1, forward strand.
GATGGGCAGGATGCCGGTACGGTCGGCCGCCGCCAGGTCCCCCCGGCTGTTGTCCAGCGTCGAGGTCGCCAGCGCCGTCCACGGGCCGTCGACCGGAAGGCTGTCGCGCTCCTCGCCCAGCGGTGCGCGCGTCGGCACGGGCAGCGCGGGCGCGAGGACGACCAGCGCGACCGGCCCGTCCTCGAAGCCGAGGTCCAGCAGCCACTCCCCGTCGGGGGCAGGGGTCACGGGCAGATCCGTACGGTGTCCCGTCCCCGGGTCCCAGCGCTGGGCGCGCGGCCGGTCGGGGCCCAGGCCCGTCACCCGGACCCGCGCCCGGCGCGCGCCCGGCGGGCGGAACCGGTAGCCGGTGGTGCGCAGTTGCTCCCAGTACTCCTCCCAGGGGAAGCCCCCGGTCCACCAGTCCCCGGTGTCCAGCGAGACCACGGGGGCCTCGGTGCCGGACCGTTCGTCGTGCGCGACCAGGGTCAGCACGTGGCAGTCACCGTGCCGGCGCAGCAGGAACGGCGCGTCCGCCCGTACCCGCACCGGACCGCTCGCCACCGCTTCGGGCACCTGGTCGGCGGTTTCGGCCAGGACGAAGGCGCCCCGGGCCAGGGCGGCGCCGAACGCCTCTGCCGCCGTGTCCTGGGACGGGTCCGGCTCCTCGCCGAGGAAGAGTTCCGGCGGGCGGCCGACGCAGATCACCCGGCCGCCCGCCGCCGCGAAGCGGACCAGCGTTCGGGCGGCGCGCACGTGCAGGGCCCGCACCGGCGGCAGGATCACCGTGCGGTAGGTCTCGTCCCCGACACGCAGACCGGCGCCGTCCGTGCCGCCGGTGCTGTCCGTGCCGCCGACGCTGTCCGTGCCATCCGTTACCAAGGTCCCGGACGCGAGGGTCGTCTCGTCCAGGACGTCGTGGTCGATCCCGGCGCGCTCCAGTAAGCCGCGCTCCTCCGCGTACCACGAACTCCGGCCGTTGAGACGGTGGTAGACGGCCGCCGCCGTACGGGCCGGGCCGAGCGGCCCGTCGAGTCGCTGGTACGCCTGGGCCGTGGTCGTCGGGGAGAGCAGCACCGTGTCGCACACGTGTGTTCCGGCCGTCAGGACCGAGCACAGCCGCGCGACCGCGCCCGAGAACACGTGGTACGAGGGCCAGTACGGCTGGCGCCAGCAGGTGGAGGGCGCCGCCCACTCCCACCAGCCGCCCGCGGTGCTGTAGTAGACGGCGTGCGGGTCGTACAGGTTGGCGCCCCGGCGCAGCAGGGGCGCGAGCCAGTCGTAGGTCTCCTCCAGGGTGCCGCCCCAGCCGGTGGAGTGGAACGCCTCGATCCATGTCCGCTCGTGCCCGCGCGCGTGCGCGAGGGAGCTGTGCGTCTTCGGGTCGCCCCAGTGGTCGCTGCCGGGGGCGCCGTAGCCGGTGTGGGTGGCGAGGTAGTCGCCGTACACCTGGACCCCGCCGTTGGGGTCGCCCTCGCGGGCGGGGGATGGCTGGTCGAAGCCGCAGATCAGGCCGTGCCGGGCGAACCAGGCGTCGAGGCGGTCGAAGAATCCGCGCCGCCCGAGGCGGGCACGGTGCGCGTGGTAGTCCCGCCGGAACCGGGCCGCTTCGGCGGCGTCCGAACCGTCGCCCGCGGCGTCTTCCGTCCCGTCGTCCCACAGGGCCCACAGCCGGGGCAGCGGGTCGTATCCGTAGCGTGCGGTGAAGGTCTCGGCGAAGTCCCCGCCCCAGGTGGGCATGGCGGGCAGCTCGTCCTGGAAGAAGCCGCCGATGGCACGGCCGAACCAGTGCCCGACGCGGCGCTCCAGGGTGCCGTGGACCTGGTCCAGCAGCGCGGCGCAGGCGTCCTCGCCGAAGTAGTCGAATCCGCGGGTGCCGCTGTGCACGAGGGTGATACGGGCCGGAGCGCCGCTCCAGCGCGCCGTACCGCGGGTCAGCGGGACCCGGACGCGCGAGGCGGCGCCACCCGCTCCGGACACGCCGTCCCCCGCCTCGACCTCCGCGTAGGCGGCCAGGGCCGTGTGTCCCTCGGGCGGGGCGAGGACGGTCTCCTCGTCCCCCGCGCACCTGACCGTGGAGCGGTGCAGGGCGAGTCCGGCGAACTCGGGCCGGTCGGCGGTCAGCCGGCCCTGGAAGTTGGCGCCGGAGAAGCCGATCTGGTCGTACATCCACAGGCTGAAGCCCAGTTCCTCGGCGTCGGCGCAGGCGGTGTCGAGCAGTGCGAGCCACCGGGGGCTCAGAAAGGGCGGGTCGTCGGCCAGCGAGCCGAACATCGGCCCGGTGGGCGCCAGACACATCACGACGGCCTGCCGGATGCCCTGGGACACCATCTGCCCCATCTGCCGGCGCAGTTCCTCCCTGGTGATCGTCGCGCCGCTCCACCACCAGATCGGCAGCGGGCCGAACCGGGATTCCGGATCGGTGAAGCGGGTCAGCAGCTCGTGTGCGTAACGGCTCGGTCGCGGTACGGGGGCGCTGTCGGTCATGCGTGACCCTTCCGGGGGCTCATGCGTGCGCGGCGGGCGTGCAACGGCAAGCGCGGTACTTGCCCATCCTGCGCGGCGCCGACGGCTCGCACCAGGACCCCTGCCGCCGCCGCGGGCCGCGTGCCCCCGACGGGTCAGCGTCGAACCACGTCAACACGTGCGACGGCGCCCGGACGCCCGGTCTCCGCCCATGTGCCCGCCCCCGCCCGCCTCTTCGCCCTCTTCGGACTCCGACGGCACCGGACGGCTCGGTATGATTCCGAGCTGGGCCGACGGTTGCTGTCGGTGGTGGCTGATCGCATCCGGAGGAGCGAGCATTCATGTTTGACCGGCTGAAGGACCTCAAGGACAAGGCGACCGACCTCGCGAGCGAGCACGGCGAGATGATCGGCCAGGGGCTGGAGAAGGTCGCCTCGGTGATCGACGACAAGACCGACGGCAAGTACAGCGATCATCTCGACACGGGCGTCGAGAAGGCCAAGGGCTTCATCGAGGGTCTGGACGAGAAGGACGGGAAGAGCGAGCCGGACGCCGTCAAGGAGTCCTGACCCGCACAGCTTCCCCCGGGCCGGTCCCGGACTCCCGTTCCGGGACCGGCCCCGCTCTCCCGCGACGGCGCCGCCGTGCCGCGATTAGACTGAAAACCGGACATGCAGGGCTTCCTCGTCAAGGAGGCGACATGGGAAGGTCCGACCACTACGAGCTGGTCTTCTCGCACTCCGGCGCCCCCGCCCCGGTCACCGTCCCGGGCGGCGACGTGGATACCGTCGTCGTGCACCGTACGGACCGCAAGGGCCCCGGCGGGCACCCGCTGTACGCGGATGACACGGGCATCGTCCTGGCGGAGATCAGCGACCTCGACGAGGTACGGATGATCGCCAGCGGCGGGCAGCAGGACCTCACCGCTTCGGTCGCGGCGCACCCCGTGTAGACCGGTCGCGCACCGGACGGACGAGCGGGGTCGCCTGTCCGTTACTGGTCGAGTGCGGAGGGTGTGCGCACCGCCACGCCTCCACGTGCCGTACCCCCGAGCCCCCGTACGGCCCCCGCCGTGTCGCGCGCCGTGCCGTCCGGGCGTGGAGTGGGGAGGGCGGGCGCGGCGCGGCGGCCCTCTCCGGCCGCGCGCTCCCCCGCCGTTTCAGGCGCGTGCGACGCGCGATCCAGTCGAAGGAGAGGTTTCATGCCCCGAGGTGCGAGTCCCAAGCGGGAGCGTCAGTACGAGCACATCAAGGAGGGTGCGGAGAAGCGCGGCCGGTCCCCAGAACGGGCGAAGGAGATGGCGTCCCGCACGGTCAACAAGGAACGCGCGCGTTCCGGTGAGTCGCGGTCGGCGAGCAGGACCTCCCTCCGGGACCCGAAGTCCGCGCCGCAGCGCGGGGGACAGCGCTCGCACAGCGGCGCGCAGGGGCCGACGAGGGACCAGCTGTACGCCGAGGCCAAGAAGCGTGGCGTGGAAGGCCGTTCGTCGATGAACAAGCAACAGCTCTCCAGGGCGCTCGGCCGCTGACCCGGCCCGTACGCCCGCCCCGGCGGCCCGGACCGCACCGCGGTCCGGGCCGCACCGCGGTCCGGGCCGCCGGGGCGTGGGAGCCGTAGGAGCCGTGGGGGTGCCAGGACGTGTCGCCGATGTCCCGCGATCCCGTCCCGCTGTCTCATCCCCGGAAGCGCGCCGGACTCCCCGTCGGCGCCGCGGGCTGCTCCGCGATCGGCTCCCCGGTCCACTTCGCCGTTCCCCGGACGCCGCTCTCGAAGGGCACGGTGAGGCATCCGGCCCTGGCCCCCGCCGTTCCCGCGTCGCCGGGGTCCGTGGCGGTGCCGTGTTCGTGGATCACGACGGCGTGCGCCCCGCCCTGACGGAAGCGCCAGTGGTGCCGGGAGACGGCGGCGCCGGTGCCCCGGGCGTCGGTGGTGAAGTCGAGCCAGACCTCGTTCACCGGGTTCGCGTAGGCGGGGTCGGTGGACGGCTGACGCGGGTCGGGGACGTTCTGGTAGTGCGGGCCCGAGTCGTCGGGGGACGGCCCGCACGGCTCCGTGTGCACATGCGCGCCGTACGCGCGGCCCGGGAGCAGACCGCTGACCTTGAGCACGACCGTGGTGGCCGGACCCCCGGCGAGCCGCTCGACGCGCTCGGTGACGGAGATACGGGCCCCCACGGGCACCGTCCTCGTGTCGTACGTCAGCGCGTCCGACGGATGTGCGGACGCAGGAGTGACGAAGCGCCCCTCCGCCCGCACCGTGACGGGGTCGCCGTGCGCGGACGCTGTCGCGGCGGGCAGCGCGAACGCGAGCGCGGTGGTGACGGCGACGGCGGTGGCGGCCTTGGAACAGGTCCTCATGAGCGGTCTCCTTCAGCGGATCCGGGGTGTCACCCCGGTCAACGGAGGAGAGCGGCCAAAGGATGTGTGCGCCGCCCGCGTTTCCCCCGGCCGCTCGACGCGCCTGCCGCCGGACGCGCCGACCGCCGAGACCGTACAAGGCCGGACGAGGCCGGACGAGGCCGTGCGAGGCCGTGCGACGCCGCGCGGCAGGGGCGGGGAGACAGGCGGGAGGGGCTACTCGTTCACCAGGACCGGCACCGAGAGCACCGCGGCGGCCGGCGTACCGGTGAGCTTCTTCGCCGGGACGGTGAGGTCGATGCCCGCGCCGCCCGCCTCCGAGCCCCCGTGGGCCGCGTCGGCGTGGGCGTGCCCGCCTTCCCCGCCCTCCTCCTGGTACTCGAACGTGCCGGTGCCCAGCAGCCGTCCGGCGTCGTCGTAGTAGGCGGCGCGCACTTCGAGCGCGAGGACATGGCTGACGTCGGTGGTGATCGTGAGATGGCCGGTGACGGCGGGCTCGCCGGTCAGCTTCAGGCCGGTCAGTCTCACCCGGTCGGTGAACGGCCCCTGTTCGACACGTACCTCGCCGGACCGGGCGGGGGCGGCGACGGTGGCGGCGGGCTCCGGCGCGGAGCGCGGGGCGGGCAGCGCGACGGAGGTCGCGGTGGCGGCCGGTTCGCCGGCCTTCTCGCGCGCGTCGTCCCCCGTGTCCCCGCCCGCGCCGCAGCCGGCGGTGAGGGCGACGAGCAGGGCCACGGCCGGCGCGAACGCCGTCCCGCGTGTGAGGTGCTTCATCGGTGGTGGCTCCAGGAGTCGCGGAGGGGGCCGGGAGGGCGAGGCGTGGTGCGGGCCCCGCCCTCCCGGCCCCCGGGTTGCGTTCTGACGGTGTCGGCGGCCGGTGTCGGCGCCGCCTGCCGTGCCGGCGGCCGGTGTCAGCGCCGGGGCGCGGCCTTGCCGAACAGCGAGCGGTAGAGCTTGCCGTACAGCTCGGTGTTGTTCTGGCTGGCGGCGAAGGCGGCGCCGTTCGGGCCGTACGCGTAGATCGGCACGTCGGCGCCGGTGTGGTTGCCGGAGAGGTACGTCAGCCACAGGCTGGCGTCCGGGCTGCCGTCCTTGACGTTCTTCGGGTCGTCCGGCGTACGGAAGGTGGCCGGGCCGAAGTTCTTCGCGTCGCCCGCGCCCGAGCCGTTGGCGATGCCGCTGGAGCGGACCGGGTCCTTGGCGCCCGAGGCCGAACGCGAGGGGGTGCTGTTGTTCGCGGTGTTGCCGGAGTCGGCGTTGGCGGGCGGAGCCGCCGCCTCCGCGTTGACGTAGCTGCCCTTCTCGATGATGTTGAACCCGGCGCACTCGTGGTCCGCCGTGACCACCACGAGGGTGTGGCCGTCCTTCTTGGCGAAGTCGTGCGCGGCCTTGACCGCGTCGTCGAACGCCTTGATCTCACCGAGCGTCTGGGACGCGTCGTTGGCGTGCGAACGCTTGTCGATCTGGGCGCCCTCGATCTGGAGGAAGAAGCCCTTGCCCTTCGGCTTGCCCTTCACCTGGGCGCGCTGCGCGTCGGTCAGCAGGGAGATCGACTTGCGGGTCATCTCCGCGAGTGTGGGCTCCTGCTTCTGCGGGGCACCGGCCCCGAGACCCGCCTTCGCCTGCTCGACGGTGAGGTTGCCGCGGTTGAACAGGCCGATGACCTTCTTCGCGCGGGTCTTCTCCAGGTCGGACCTGGTGGCCACCTGCTGGCTGTCGGCGGTCTGGGCCGCCAGCTTCGGGTCGCCGAAGCTGCCGAGCACGTCGTAGCCCTGGGCCTTCAGTGCCTTCTGGTCGTCCGGCTGGAACCGGGCGAGGCCGCCGCCGAGGATCACGTCGGCGGTGCCGTTGCGCGCGATCTGCTGCGCGATCGGCGTGATCAGCGTCTTGTCCTTCGGCGGCGTCTCGTAGGAGCCGTCGTCCTTCTTCGGCAGACAGGCCGCGTCCGAGTAGACCGGCCCCTGGCAGCCGCGCAGCAGCGCGTGGCTGACCTGCGCGGCGGGGGTGGCGTCCGTGATCTCTGCGGTGGAGACGTTGCCGGTGGCGAAGCCGGCCGCCTTGGCCTGCTCCATCATCGTGACGACGCGCTTCTCGTACGAGTCCACGCCGATCGCCGCGTTGTACGTCTTGACGCCGGACGCCCAGGCGGTGGCGGAGCTGGCGGAGTCGGTCACCAGGGCGGGCTTGTCGCTGTCCTTCTCGACGGCGTAGGTCGCGACCGCTCCGGTGTAGGGCAGACGCTCCATGTTGAGCTTGCCCTCGGCACCGTAGAAACGGTCCCGGCCCGCGGTGACATGCGTACGTCCCATGCCGTCGCCGACCAGGTAGATGACATTGCGGATCTCGGTGCCGCCGGTACCGCGCTGCGGAGCGGAGTTGGCCGCGACCGCGGTTCCCGCGGCCAGCGTGCCGGTCACGGCCAGGACGGTCAGAACCTTGACGGGTCTGCCTCGCATAGGGGGACAACTCCTCATATCTTCCGGCGCGGGCCGTGGGCCGGCCACGGACGCGCGGGTGCTTCCTCGGGTCAGGCGGCCGACGCTAGAAGCGGGACATGAACACGCCACCACCCCCCGGTGACACCGCGCCGAACAGCGCTCCTTCGGGCGATGAGTTTCGACGGGACGCACGCTGTGCCAGGATTCCGCACATGGTTTCCGTAGACCGCCATCTGGCGCCCGATGAACAGCTTGTGCACGCCACCCGCCAGCACTGGACCGAGATCGTCAGCGAGTTCCTGATCCTGGCGCTGATCTGGGTCGTGGCGGCCGTCCTCCTCTGGCTCACCCCCGCGGGCGAGGACTGGGGCACCAACGCCGACTACGTGATCGTCGGCCTGGCCCTGGTCGCCTCCCTCTGGTTCTGGCTGATACCGCTGCTCAAGTGGCGCAGCACCGTCTATATCGTCACCACGAAGCGGATCTACAAGCGCAGTGGCTTCCTGACGAAGACGGGCCACAGCATCCCGCTGATCCGGGTCAACGACGTGTCGTTCCGCGCGACGCTGTGGGAACGCCTCATGCGGGAGGGGACGTTGTACATCCAGTCCGCCTCCGAACAGGGAATGCTCACGCTCAAGCACGTGCCGGACCCGGAGGGGCTGAAGGACCTGATCTACGGGGCGGTGGACGCGGAACAGGGCGGCGGCGACCGGCAGGGCGGATTCGACGGTCAGGCCCCCGGGCCGCGCCGCTGACCGGCGCGGCCGACGGGACGGCGCGGGTGCGCGCGGAAGGGCGGACGTGATGGCCGGATCCGGAGCACGGCGGCCGTGGTGGACGGCGCTGGTCCTGGCGGTGGCCGTCGTGGCGCTGGCCCGCTGCGGCGCGGCGCCGGAGCCGGGGCCGGGGCCGGACGGCCCCTCGGACCGCGCCGCCACCTCCGCCCCGCCCGTCCCGCCCGTCCCGTCGGCCACCGCGTCGCCCAGCGCCACCGTCCCTGCCCCCGCCACCTCCTCCGCGCCGGCTTCGGTGTACGACCCGGCGGACTTCGCCGCTCCGGTGCGCACGTACTCCGGGCGGGCCGGGATCAGCGCCCGGCTGCTGATGGCGATCCTCTACAACGAGGCGTACAAGCCGCACGATCCGGCGCTGGAGCGGGCCTGGCAGCGCCACAAGCCCGGCGCCTCGTTCGGCATCGCCAACATGCACCGGGCCGCCTTCGACGACACCAAGCGGGGCCGGGACTTCGCCGGCCGCCGGTGGGAGGAGCTGCCCGACGACCGGGACCTGGCCATCGAGGCGGCGGCCTGGCATCTGCACGATCTCGCCGCACGACTGCCCGCCGACAGGTCGGGTTCCTACGGCAAGGACGAGCTGCTGGCCCTCGGCTACAACGCCGGAGCGGGCAACATGCTGGCCTTCGCGCGCGGCGTGGCGCCGGGCAGCCAGGCCGCCTCCTATGTGGGACGGCTGCGCGCCAACTGGGCCAAGTCCGGTGACGCCGTACGGAAATGACCCGCTCCGGCGCCCGGAACCGGCCAGATCCGGACGGTGGGTCGTTCTCGTGCCCCTCCCGTCACCGGCTCACCAGTCGCCGCCCCCGAAGTCGCCGCCCGAGTCGCCCGATCCACCGCCGAAGCCGCCGAACCCGCCGCCGAAATCGGCCGCGTCGAAGTCAGCTCCGGAGACGTCCCCGCCCTCGGGCAGGCTCTCGCCGATGCCCGCGCCGGAGTCGGCGAAGGCGGAGGGCGCGCTGAGCATGGAGCCGATCATGGTCCCCATCAGCAGACCGCCCACGGCACCGGCGGCCACCCCGAAGTAGCCGCCCGCCCAGGGCGCGTAGCCCGGTCCGGCGTTCCAGTAGGGCTGCGGGCCCTGCGCGGTGTCGACCATGCGGGACTGCGGCGTCCCGCCCCGGGCCATCAGCTCCACGTCCGTGGCACAGGCGGGCACGGCCCGGTCGGCGCCGCCGGGCGGGGCCCACATCACATCGGAGACCGACGGGCCGTGCCGGGGGTCGAAGAAGCAGGGCCCCCGGCGCTCGGGCAGCGGGTCGCCGGTGCGCCGGGCTGCGAGGGTCGCCAGCGCGAACCGCCCCTGTTCCAGGGTTTCGACGACCGGCCGGATGTCGTCGGGGCCGGAGGCGGCGGCGACCTGCGTCTTGGCCGTCTCGTACGCGTCCAGGGCCTGTCCGTAGTCCTGGCGCATCTCGTCGTTGGCGCCGGGCTCCGAGGGGGTGAAGTCCAGCCGGTCCAGCTCCTCGCCGAAGGCGGTGATGTCCTCGTCCACCACCACGCGCAGGGCGGCCAGTTCGGCCCGCGCCCGCTCCTCGCGCTCGCGCTTCCTACGCCGGTACAGGACGTACGCCCCGGCCCCGCCGGCGACGGCCACGCCGCCCAGGATCAGCGCCCCGGAGCCACCGGAGCCCCCTTCGCCGTCCGGACCGCCGTCCCAGGACGCGGGGGCGCTGCCCCCGGCCTGCTGGAGCGCCTGGTCGACGAAGCTGTTGAGCTGGGCGGTGGCGTCGTCGGGCGAGGAGCGGCGCGCCGCGCCCCGGAGATTCTCGACGGCGTCGCGGGACATCACCTGCGGGTCGGAACCCGCGCTGAAGGCGTCACCGAGGCGGACCGCGTACACCCCGGTGATGCCGGTGAGCGCGCGTACGTCGGCGAGGAGCGTCTTGCGGGGGAACGCGTCGCCCGCCGGCAGCACGGCGACGAACACCGGCTTGTCCGCGTCCTCGATCTTCTTCGCGAGCGCCTCGGCATCGGCCTTCGGCAGCTGCCCGGCGACCCGGGGATCGACGTACACGGGGCTCTTCTTCAGCGCTTCGGCCACCTCGGCGGGGCCGCTCGCCGCGTGGGCGGTCCCGGGCGCGAGCAGAGCGGCGGCGCCTGCCAGCAAGAGCGTGACCAGGGCCAGGAGCGGTCGGCGGCGCGGCCGGGCTCCCGTGGTGAGGGGCATGGAGAATCTCCTTGGGCGGTACGAGCGTTGCATCGACCCAAGTGAATTGCACGCTTGCGCAATATAGCAAGTTTTTACTCGCGCATGGTGGCCGAATGACCTTGCCCCGCCGCCCGCCGGACGCCGCGCACACCGCGCGCCGCCCGCCCGGCCCCGACGGCCGCCGCTACCTTTGGTCACTCCATCATCACTTCGCGTGACGCCAGGGAGTCTCTGTGAAGGTCGCCTGTGTCGGCGGCGGGCCCGCCGGCCTGTATCTCTCGATTCTGCTGAAGCGGCAGGACCCGTCCCACGACATCACCGTCCTCGAACGGAACCCGGCAGGGTCGACCTACGGGTGGGGGGTGACGTACTGGGGCGGCCTCATCGACAAGCTGCACGGCCACGACCCGGAGTCCGCGCGGGCGATCGGCGAGAACTCGATCTGCTGGAGCGACGGGGTCGCGCACATCCGCGACCGTACGACCGTGCACCACGGTGACGAGGGGTTCGGCATCGGCCGGCACCGGCTGCTGGGCATCCTGGCCGAGCGGGCCGTCTCCCTCGGGGTGCGGGTGGAGTTCGAGCACGGGATCCCGGCCGGGGCCGAGCCGCCCGCCGCCGATCTGGTCGTCGCCTGCGACGGCGTCAACAGCACGCTGCGCGAGCGCCACGCGGACCACTTCGGCACCCGCGCGGTCGCGGGCCGGAACATGTACATCTGGCTCGGCACCACGAAGGTCTTCGACGCCTTCACCTTCGCCTTCGTGGAGACGGAACACGGCTGGATCTGGTGCTACGGGTACGGGTTCAGCGCGGAGCACAGCACCTGCGTCGTCGAGTGCTCCGCCGAGACCTGGACCGGACTCGGGCTGCACGAGGCGAACGAGGCGGACGGCCTGGCCGTTCTGGAGAAGCTCTTCGCCGAGCCGCTGGACGGGCACGCGCTGATCGGCCGGGCCCACGAGGACGGCAGCGCGCGGTGGCTGAACTTCCGTACGCTCACCAACCGCCGGTGGTACCGCGACAACCTGGTCCTGCTCGGCGACGCCGCGCACACCACGCACTACTCCATCGGCGCGGGCACCACCCTCGCGCTGGAGGACGCCATCGCGCTGGCGGGCGCGCTGGGCGCGGAGCGGGAGCTGCCGTCCGCGCTGGCCCGCTACGAGCGGGAGCGCAGGTCGGCGCTGCTGGCGGTGCAGAGCGCGGCCCGCTACAGCGCCCAGTGGTACGAGAACCTGCCCCGCTACACCGGTCTGCCCCCGGAGCGGATGTTCGCGCTGCTCGGCCAGCGGCACTCGCCGCTGCTGCCGCACATCCCGCCGGGGCTCTACTACCGGCTGGACCGGGCGGCCGAGCGGCTCGACTTCCTGCGCGGGCTCAAGCGCCGGCTGGGCCCCCGGGTCGCCAGCGCCCTGCACGCCCGTTCGCGGGCGTCCCGGGGCTGATCCGGCCCCGCCGCCACTCCAATGGCCCCCGGGCCACCGCCCCGTCCCGGGGCCCGGGGCCGCGCTCCGACCTCAGCGGCGGCACCGCCCGCACCACGCCCGGCCCAGTGTTCCGCGCTCCGCCCGCGCGTCGCGCGACGTCCGCCCCCGGCACAGAATGCCGAGAAGTACAGCGCATTCGCCCATGGATCGCGGAAGGCAGAAACCATGAAGGAACGCGTAGGCAAACGCGTAGGCAAAAGAGGCGGGGGGCTCATCGGCGAACTGTCCGCGGAGTTCGCCGGGACCATGGTCCTCATCCTCTTCGGCTGCGGAGTGGTGGCCCAGGTGCTGGCCGGGGGGCTCGGCGACCACGACAGCATCGCCTGGGCGTGGGGGCTCGGTGTCACCCTCGGCGTCTATGTGGCCGCCCGGATCAGCGGCGCCCACATCAACCCGGCGGTGACCCTCTCGTTCGCCATCTTCCGCGGCTTCTCCTGGCGCAAGGTGCTCCCGTACATGCTGGCGCAGACGGCGGGAGCGTTCGTGGCGGCGCTGCTTGTGCGCTGGAACTACACGGAGGTGCTGGCCAAGTTCGACCCCGGCCACACCTACAAGTCGCAGATCGTGTTCAACACGCTCCCCGGCAACGGCACGCTCCCGGTGAGCGAGTGGGGGGCGCTGCGGGACCAGATCATCGGTACGGCCATCCTGGGCCTGGTCCTCTTCGCGCTGACCGATCTGCTCAACACCCCGCCGGGCGCCAACCTCGGCCCGCTGCTCATCGGTCTGCTGGTCGTGGCGATCGGCATGGCGTGGGGCACCGACGCCGGGTACGCCATCAACCCGGCCCGCGACTTCGGCCCCCGGCTGGCCAGCTTCATCACCGGCTACCACGGGGCGTGGCGGGATCAGTACGGCAATCTCTACTTCTGGGTGCCCATCGTCGGCCCGCTGATCGGCGGCCCGCTCGGCGCGGGCCTGTACAAGTTCCTGATCGGCAGGTACCTGCCGAAGGCCGGGGAGCAGGAGGTCGGCCGGCTCCCCGAGCCCGCGAAGTGAGCGGGACGGCCAGGGGGTTCACACCAGGACCGGCAGCCCCTCCAGTCCTCTGATCACGAAGTTCGGCTTGCGGACGGGGTCCCCCGCCGGGCGCAGCCCGGGGGCCAGCTCCAGCAGCGCGGCCATGGAAGCGGCCAGTTCGATACGGGCCAGTGGGGCACCGATGCAGTAGTGGATGCCCGCGCTGAAGGAGATGTGCGGGTTGTCGCGGCGGGCCAGGTCCAGGTCGTCCGGCGCGGCGAAGACGGCGGGGTCGTGGTTGGCCGAGCCGAAGAGGAGGGCGACCTCGGCGCCGCGCGGGATCGTGGTTCCGCCGATCTCGACCGGGTCGAGCACCCACCGTTCGAAGAGCTGGAGCGGGGTGTCGTAGCGCATCAGCTCCTCCACGGCGGTGGGCAGCAGGGCACGGTCCGCGCGCAGGGCGGCGAGCTGCGCGGGATGCCGGAACAGGGCGTGCCAGCCGTTGACGGTGGAGTTGACGGTGGCCTCGTGTCCCGCGTTGAGCAGCAGCGCGCAGGTGGCGACCATCTCGGCCTCGGTCAGCTTCCGGCCCTCGTCGTGGGCGGCGATGAGTCCCGAGATCAGGTCCTCGCCGGGCGCGGCGCGCCGCTGGGCGATGAGTCCGCGCAGATACGCGGAGAACTCGGCGGAGGCGGTGACCGCGTGGCGGGCGGTGTCCTCGGACGGGTTCAGCTCGTACATCGCGCAGATCGCCGCCGACCAGGGCCGCAGCAGCGGGCGGTCCGTCTCGGGGACGCCGAGCATCTCGGCGATGACGGCGACCGGCAGCGGTTCGGCGACGGCGGTCAGCAGGTCGCCGCCGCCCTCGGCGACGAGCCGGGCCACCAGCTCGGCCGCGAGGTTCCGTACGTACGGCTGGAGCTGTTCGACCGTACGCGGGGTGAACGCCTTGGAGACGAGGCGCCGGATGCGGGTGTGGTCCGGTGGCTCCAGCTCCAGCATCCCCTGGTCGTTCAGCTCGTGGAACGGTTCGTGACCGGCGGGCGGCGGGGTCCTGCCGAACTCCTGGTGCGTGAAGCGGTGCCCGTACGAGCGGCCGAGCCGCCGGTCGCGCAGCAGCGCCGACACGTCCGCGTGGTGCGGGACGAGCCACTGGTCGCTCGGTTCGTAGTAGTGCGCCCGGCCCCGGGCGCGCAGCTCGGCGTAGGCGGGGTACGGGTCGGCGAGGAAGGCGGGCGACCGGGGCGCGAAGTCAGGCATGGCAGGACCGTAACCGGCGGCGCGCGCCGGGAGCCAGGGGGGCCGCCGTCGCGAGGTGCGGGGCGCGGGCCTCGCGGTACCGGCGGTGCGGGCCCGCGAGGGCTTGCCAGGGGCCCGCACCGCGTCTACGAAGGCAGTTGGCCCTGGAGCGCGAGGGCCAGGCCGCTCTCGGCGTCCTGCTCGACGCCCCGGTGGTAGGCGCTCTCGTAGGCGGGATTGCCCGCCGCCTCGCGCGCCTGGCGCTCCCACTGGTCGCGGATGGCGCTCAGCTCCGGGCTGCCCCGGTGGGGGTGGCCGATCATCCGCCAGTAGGTGTGCCCCGTGCCGGAGGTACGGGCGGCGGCCACGCCGTCGCCCTGGGCGGCGATCGCCCCGGCGAGCAGATCGAGGCCGAGGGCGATGCCGAGGCTGTCCCGCAGCCGGTACTTGCCCGCGAGCATGGCGCGCGCGTGGCCCTCGGCGTCGCCCGGCCGGCCCCGCATGAGCTGTATGAGGGCGAGTTGGTGGTCGGCGTAGGCGCGGGCCCAGTGCTCGCCGTAGCCCTTGCTGAGCCGGCGCAGGCCGGTGGCGTCCTCGTACGCCTCGTCGAGGCGGCCGAGCGCGGACAGCGCGAAGACTCTTATCACCCGGCAGCGCATGTAGGACGGGGCGTCCAGCGGGTCGCCGGTCAGATGGGCCAGCGCGCGGTCGCTGACGGTGTGGGCGGCCTGCGGGCGGCCCATCATCAGGAGGGTGAAGCTGACGGAGTGGGCGGCGGAGAGCATGGACTCGGGGTCCTGGTCGTGCCAGGCGGCGAGGGTGCACTCCTCGCCCAGCAGGCGGGCGGCCTCGTGGTCGCCCTGGAGCGTACGGGTGATGCCGAGGGCCCACAGGGCGCGGGTACGGTGCGGTCCGCGCGCGGAGGAGCCGGCGAGGGCGCGTTCGAGATAGCCGCGGGCCTGGTGCAGATGGCCGCAGCAGCTCCAGAACAGCCCGGTGCGCCCCGCCATCTCCACCGCCCGCTCCGTGTCCTCTTCGAGGAGGTGGTCGAGCGCGGCGCACAGGTCAGCGTGGCAGTCGGCGATCCTGCGGTACCACTCGACCTGGCGCGGGCCGAGCCAGCCGGTGTGGGCGCGGGCGGCGACGTCGGCGAAGTGGGCGGCGTGCCGGCGGGCGAGGAGGTCCTCCTCGCCGAGTTCCCCGAGCCACAGGGCGCCGTATTCGCGCAGCGTGTCGAGCATCCGGTACCGGTCGCCGTCCCGCTGGAGCACGGACTGCGCGGCGAGCCCCTCCAGGAGCGCGGGAACGGCGCGGGCGGTGAGCGGGCCGCCCGCGCAGACGGCCCCGGCGTCGGCCGGGTCCACGGTGCCGGGGAAGACGGAGAGCCGGGCCCACAGGAGGCGTTCGAGCGGGGCGCAGAGTTCGTGGCTCCAGCCGATGGCGGTGCGCAGCGCCCGGTGGCGCTGGGGCCAGACGGTGTCGTCGGTGAGGACGTCGAGCCGGGAGGTGAGCCGGCCCGCGATCTCCTCGACGCTGTTCTCGCCGAGCCGGGCGCAGGCCAGTTCCAGGGCCAGGGGGATCCCTTCGAGTCTGCGGCAGATGTCGGCGGCCGCCGCCCCGGCGCTCGGGGAGTCCAGGGACAGCTGGGGCGCGGCGGTGGCGGCGCGGTCGCGGAAGAGGCGTACGGCCTCGGCGCCGTCGCCGCCCGCGGGCAGCGGTCCGATGTCGAGGAGGCGCTCCCCGTCGGTGCCCAGCGGCTGCCTGCTGGTGGTGAGGACGGTCAGCGCGGGCGCGGCGGCGAGGAGTTCGGCGACCAGGCGGGCGCAGGGGGCCACGATCCGTTCGCAGCAGTCGAGGACCAGCAGCGGCCGGCGGCCGGCCAGCCATTCGGAGAGCGCCTCCACGGGACGGCGCGCGCTGTGGTCCAGCAGCCCGACCGCGTCGCAGACCGTGGCGACGAACAGCCGGTCGTCGTAGAGGTGGGACAGGTCGGCCCACCAGACGCCGTCGGGGTAGCGGCCTTGCGCCAGGCCGGCGGCGCGCAGCGCGAGGCGGCTCTTGCCCACTCCCCCGCTGCCCGTGAGAGTGACCAGCCGGTGTTCTTGTAATGCCCGCTCGACAGCGCCCAGTTCGCCCATTCGGCCGACGAAACTGGTGGTGACGACGGGAAGGTTGCCCAGCACGGGTACATCCTGGACCCGTTACGATCCGGCGCCGATACCCGTAGCGGAAAATGGTCAGAAACGGCCAGGAATAGTCCCGGGAGTTCAGGGGGCTGCACGTTCCGCCGGTCATGTGCCGCCGCCCGATCGCGTCACTCCCGATCGCGTCGCTCCCGGTCGTCCGCCCGCGTCCGACGGCGGGCTCCGGCCGCTCGGCGACTCGCGGGCGCGTAGGCCGCCACAGAAAGGGAAATGAATATCACTTGAAATGAGATCGGCTGCCTCAGCCGGCCGAGGGGGGACTGATGAACGCTCTGCCGCTGTACCTGGAGCCCCGGGTGGAACCGCGCCCGGCGGCGTTACTCCGGGCCGACGGCTTCACCCACGATCTCGTCGACGCGCTCGGTTCACCGCTGAACATCGTGCTTCCCGACCAGATCGCCGACAATCTCGACCGGTTCCGGGCCACGTACCGCGGACATCAGCTGGGCGGACAGGTCTACTTCGCCCACAAGGCGAATCGTTCCAGCGCACTGCTGCGCCGGCTCGCCGCTACCGACGCGGGCGTGGACGTCGCGTCGCTGGGCGAGTTGCAGCACGCGCTCGGCGCGGGATTCGCGCCCGGCCGGATCATGGCGACCGGGCCGAAGAACCCGGCGTTCCTGTGGCTCGCCGCGCGTACCGGGGTGACCGTCAACGTCGACAGCCTCGCGGAACTGGACGCGCTGGGCGACCTCGTACGGACCCGCTCGCTGCCCCGGGTACGGACCGTACTGCGGCTGTCCGCGTTCGGCACCGGCGCGGCCCCCGGCTCCGGCGGGGTCAAGGTGCTCAGCCGGGCGAGCCGGTTCGGCTCCCCCGTGGGCGCGCTCGACGAACTGATCAAATCCGCGGACCGGCACCGCGAGGCGATCGAGCTGATCGGTGTCGGCTTCCATCTGGACACCACGAGCGTCGCCGAGAAGGCGCTCGCCCTGGAGGGGTGCGTCAGCGCCCTGGGGACCCTGCGGGAACACGGGTTCAGCCCGCATGTCGTGGACACGGGAGGCGGCTTCGGGGTCAGCTACCTCGCCCACCGGGAACAGTGGGAGCGCTACACCTCCGCGCTCACCCAGTCCGTCCTGGGACAGCGGCCCGCCATGACCTGGCGCGGCTACGGCTACGGGCTGCGCAACGACGCCGGGACGCTGCGCGGTTCGCTGGGGCTCTATCCCGCGCACCGCGCGACGGCGGGCGAGGGCTACCTCGACGAGCTGCTGTCGAGCCCCGCCTCGGCCACGCCGGGCCGGCCGCTGTCCGCGCTGCTCCTGGAGAACCTCTTCGACCTGTACACCGAGCCGGGCCGGGCGCTGGTGGACCAGTGCGGGCTGATCCTGGCCCGGGTGCTCGAAGTACGCCGCGACGGGACGGGCCCGTACCTGGTGCGCCTGGAGGCCAAGGCCGACGACATCGGCCTGGAGGAGCACGGAGTCTTCATGGACCCCGTCGTCATCGGACGCGGCGGAGCCGCTCCGGCCGGTGACGGCGACGCGGTGGGGGTCTATCTCGCGGGCGGCCTGTGCCTGGAGGCCGATCTCATCTCGCGCAGGACGGTGTTCCTGCCGAGTCTGCCGAACCCCGGTGATCTGCTGGGTTTCGTGAACACCGCCGGTTACTGCATGGACTTCCGGACGAGCCACGCACAGCGCCTGCCGGCCGCGCGTGCGGTGGCCGCCTGGCAGGACGGGGACCTCTGGCGCTGGAGTCTCGACGAGCAGTACTGGCCGACGCTGAGTCAGGGAGGACAGGCGTGAGGTACGACAGCATCACCCAGACCATCGGCAACACCCCGCTGGTGCGCATCGATCCGCGGGTGCACGGTCTGCGCCATATCGACCTGTACGGCAAGCTGGAGATGTTCAACCCCTTCGGCTCGGTCAAGGACCGGGCGGCGTGGAACATGGTCCGCCCGGAGCTGGACGGCGCCGTGCGCGCGGGCAGCCAGATCGTCGAACTCTCCAGCGGCAACACCGCGAAGGCCCTGTCCGTGCTGGCCGGAATGCACGGGCTGTCGTTCAAGAGCGTCACCAACCGGATGCGGGTCCCGGAGATCAAGGATCTCCTGCTGCTGCTCGGTGCCGAGATCGAGGAGCTGCCGGGACGCAGCGAGTGCCTCGACCCGACCGACACCGACGATCCCCTCACCCTCTTCCACCGCACCCTCTCCGAGCCGGGCAGCGCGTACCTGCACACCGACCAGTACTTCAACGACCGCAATACGCAGGCGCACGCGCTGGGCACCGGTCCCGAGATCGTGAAGGACCTCGACGGCCGGGTGCCGGACTGGTTCGTCGCGTGTGTGGGCACCGCGGGCTCCTCCACCGGGGTGGCCAGGGCGCTGCGCGAGCACGATCCGCGGGTGCGGGTCGTCGGACTGGTGGCGCACAAGTCGGACTTCATCCCGGGGATCCGCACCATCGACGAGGTGCACGAGGTGGGCCTCTTCGACCCGGCCACCTACGACACCATGGAGTCCGTGACCGCCGACGAGGCCATCGACGGCATGCTGACCCTGGCCCGCCGGTGCGGCATCCTCGCCGGTCCCACCGGGGGCGCGGCCTACTTCGGGACCGTACGGCATCTGCGGGAGCTGGACGCGGAGCTGACGGACGGCGACAAGCGCAGGACCGCCGTCTTCATCGTCTGCGACCGGATCGAGAGCTATCTCAGCTACGTCAAGCAGCGCCGCCCCGAGGCCGTCGGCCTGGCACCCCGCAAGAACTCGCTGTCCGACGTGCCGGACGCCGAGATCGCGGCGGTCACCGCCCTGAGCGCGCCGGAGGCCCAGGAGTGGATCGCGCGCGAGCAGCCGCTCGTCATCGACCTGCGCAGTCCGTCCGCGTACGCCGCGCTGCACATCGAGCACGCGATCAACATCGTGGACGAGCTGTTCGCCGAACTGATCCGCGGCGGCCTCCCGTTCAGCAAGCGCAAACCCCTGCTGCTGGCCTGTCCCGTGGGCGACAGATCCGCCCGGTACGCGGCGCTGCTCACCCGGATGGGACACACGGACGCCCGGAGTCTGGCGGGCGGCATCATCGCCTGGCGCGACGCCGGCGCTCCGCTGGGGAGGGACTGACGGGATGAGCGCGCCTGCCGTACCGGGAGCACCGGGATCCCCCGACTGCCCCGAAGCGCACCAGGTCCCCGAGCCCCCCGGCGCCACGGGACCGCGCGAAGCCGCCTTCCCGGCGGAGCTGGGCCCCTGGCACCGCTCGCTGCGGGCCGAGTTCCCCATCATCACCGCGCATCCGGAGCTGGTCTACTTCGACAGCGCCGCGACGGCCCAGAAGCCCCGGGCCGTGCTGGACGCCGTACAGACCTATCTCACCACCGCGAACGCCAACGCGGGGCGCGGCACCTACCCCTGGGCGAACGCCTCGACCGAGCTGGTGGAACGGGCCCGCGACCGGATCAGGTCCTTCCTCTCGGACCCCGCGCCGCTGGAGTCCACCGTCCACTTCACGAGCGGCACCACCGAGGGGCTGCGGACCGTCGCGCGCGACTGGCTGCCCGAACTGCTCGACGACGGGGACGAGATCGTCGTGCCCTTCGCCGACCATCAGGCCAATCTGGTGCCCTGGCTGGAGGCGCGGGAGCTGCTCGCGGCCCGGGGAAAGCGGATCACGGTACGGGAGATGCCGTACCAGGCGTCCTCCGGGGACTACGACCCGGCCGCGCTCGCCGCGTCGGCCGGCCCCCGGACCCGCTTCGTCGCGGTGACGCATGTGCACCACGTCTACGGAGCGGACATGAACGTGCACCGCGTCCGCGAGGCCGTCGGTCCCGATGCCGTCATCTGTCTGGACGCGGCGCAGAGCGTCGGTCATCTGCCCGTCTCGGTCGCGGAACTCGACGTCGACTTCGTCGCGTTCTCCGGGCACAAGGCCCTGGCCCTGCCCGGCTCGGGGGCCGTGTGGGCCCGTCAGCGGCGCGGCCCCCGGTTCGTCCCGGGCGGCTGGAGCGGTACGCCCAACACCACGGGGATCGTGAGTCTGACGGCGGCCCTCGACTGGCTGCGGGAGGCGGGAGAGGACCGTATCGAACGCTGGACGACCGCGCTCGCCCTCCGGTTGACCGACGGGCTGCGGCAGTTGGGCGCCTACGACGTCCTGGGATGCCGGCAGAGCCTGGCGCTGGACTCGGACGTCCAGCACCGGTGCGGCATCGTGACCTTCCGGCACCGTGCCATCGGCGCGAGCGATCTGGGCTTCATCCTGTTCAGCCACGGCTTCATGGTGCGTACGGACGACCACTGCCAGGGCGACGGCGGGGAGAAGTCCAGCTCCGTACGGGTCAGCGTCCATGTCTACAACTCGCCCGGGGAAATCGACCGGCTGCTCGAAGTCCTCACCACGCTGGAGTGACGGGGGCGGCGACACACCATCGCGCGATAATGGGAACCGTTTCCAGCTGTAGATTCGGGGGTGTCAGGCAGTCGGGCACGAGATGGGCGAAGGTGGCACGGCCAGATGGGGCTGAGTATGGCGACGGCTGAATCGTGGGTGCGGCGATGGGAGTTGCAGCAGGCGCGGTACGCCGTCGATCGCGAGGAACGCTTCTCGGTGATCGCCGACGTCGTGGGGTACGTGACACGGGAGCAGCCCCGGCCGTACGTCGTCGACCTCGGCTGCGGACCGGGGTCGCTGGCCGCGCGGATGGCCGCGCGGCTGCCCCGGGCGGAGATCGTGGCGGCCGACATGGACCCCCTGCTGCTGGAGCTGGCCAGAACCCACCACCCGGACGCGGCCCGGTACGTGGACGTCGAGATCGGCGAGGAGGGCTGGACGGCGGCCCTGGAACTGGACCGGCCGCTGGACGCGGCGGTGTCGACCACCGCGCTGCACTACCTCTCCGAGAACACACTGCGGCGGACCTACGCCCAACTGGCGGCGGCGCTGCGCCCCGGCGGTGTCCTCATCAACGCCGACCACCTCCCCCAGCGCGACCGGGGCGGCCGCGGCGGCGCCGCGCACTCCCGCATCGCGGAACACGTCGGCCGGTGCCGGGCACAGCGGCAGCGGGCCTTCGCCCACGAGGACTGGGACGCGTGGTGGGCGGCGGTGGCGGACGACCCGGAGCTGACGGACCTGCTCGCGGAGCGCGGCCGCCGGGGCCCGATCAGCGAGGCGGGCGAGGACCTGCCACCGCAGCGCCATGCCGAACTACTGCGACACGCGGGCTTCGAACACGCGGCGCCCGTCTGGCAGTTCGGCGACAGCTACGTACTGGTCGCGATCCGGTAGGCAGGCCGCGGGCGGGGCTGTCGGGGTGAACCGTCGCCCCCTTCGCCGCTTAACCTTACATGCAAAAGCTTACGACCGTAGCCACTTGCCCGCACTCACATTACACCTGTAGCCTTACGCTCGTTAGCACGAGGGCGGCCTCCCCGGCGCCAAGGCCCCGGCCGGGACCGTGGTCACCTTCACCGGGACCGACACACTCCTCATCCAGGACGGCCGGTTCGTCGATTACTGGCTCAACACGGACGGCCCGCACATGCTCCAGCAGCTCCAGGTCGCCCGAATGCCCGGCCTGAGCATCTGAGCAGCCACGAAGAGCCGGCCCCGGCGTCGAGACACTTCGGTACGGCATCGCGCGGCAGTTCCAGGACGGCGACGAAGTGCTCCAGCAGCAAGTACTCCACCTGACCATGACCGACGGGTCCCGCAGTGACGTACACGCGGCGATGCACTTCCGGTTCGACGGCGGCTCATCAACCACATCGACGAGTACTTCAAAGTCGTGCCGCTCACCGCATCCGTGCCGCCGCCCGGCTCGCCCGAACAGGGCTGATCGCGGCCGCCACCACAACAACGAAGCCGGCCAAAGCGACATAACGTCGGTTTGACCGGCTTCATTTGGTCGGATGACCTTGGTGTCCGAGGGGGGACTTGAACCCCCACGCCCGATAAAGGGCACTAGCACCTCAAGCTAGCGCGTCTGCCATTCCGCCACCCGGACGAGTGGTCGAACCGCTTCCCGTGGTCGCGGCGACAGGCTCAACAATACCAGGGGTCGACGGGCGCTCTCACCCCCATATCCGGTGGTCAGCGGTGCGCGACGGGCGTCGTGCGCACGGGGCGCGGCGGGCCGGGTACGCGCCGTGCGGGGAGCGGGCCGGCGGGCGTCCCCGAGGGCCGTGACCATCGCGCGGCGGCGGCGCGGCACGCACCCGCCGGGCCGGGCCCGGCCCCTTTTCCCGAAAGTGCCGCTTCCCCGAAAGTGCCGCATGCCCTCTGGACACCGTCCGCCGGATGCGGGATAACAATCTTCATACAGTATTCGTCGACTGTATGCAATGTTCTGGGAGGGCGGTCGTCCTCCCCTACGAAGGGACAGGGACCTCCTCATGCCCGACGACAGCCAGGAACTCATCTCCGGTGGTCATCTGGTCGCCAAGGCACTCAAAGCTGAGGGTGTCGAGGTCATTTACACACTCTGCGGCGGCCACATCATCGACATCTACGACGGCTGCGTCGACGAGGGCATCGAAGTCGTCGACGTGCGCCACGAGCAGGTCGCCGCGCACGCCGCCGACGGCTATGCCCGGATCACCGGCAAGCCGGGCTGCGCGGTGGTCACCGCCGGTCCCGGGACGACCGACGCCGTCACCGGTGTCGCCAACGCGTTCCGCGCCGAGTCCCCCATGCTGCTCATCGGTGGCCAAGGGGCCCACTCCCAGCACAAGATGGGGTCGCTGCAGGACCTGCCGCACGTCGACATGATGACGCCGATCACCAAGTTCGCCGCCACCGTGCCGGACACGGCGCGCGCCGCCGACATGGTGTCCATGGCCTTTCGCGAGTGCTACCACGGCGCACCGGGGCCGTCCTTCCTGGAGATCCCGCGCGATGTGCTCGACGCCAAGGTGCCGGTGGCGAAGGCCCGGGTCCCCGAGGCCGGCCGCTACCGGGCCTCGACCCGCTCGGCCGGCGACCCCGAGGCCGTCGAGACTCTCGCCGACCTGCTCGTCCGGGCCGAGAAGCCGGCGATCCTGCTCGGCAGCCAGGTCTGGACGACCCGGGGAACGGACGCCGCCGTCGAGCTGGTGCGCACCCTCAACATCCCCGCGTACATGAACGGCGCGGGGCGCGGCACCCTGCCGCCCGGCGATCCGCACCACTTCCAGCTCTCCCGGCGCTACGCGTTCTCCCACGCCGACCTCATCGTCATCGTCGGTACGCCCTTCGACTTCCGGATGGGGTACGGCAAGCGGCTCTCGCCGGACGCGACCGTCGTCCAGATCGACCTCGACTACCGTACGGTCGGCAAGAACCGGGACATCGACCTCGGCATCGTCGGTGACGCCGGGCTCGTCCTGGCCTCCGTCACCCAGGCCGCGAGCGGGCGGCTGGGCGGCGGTGCGGTCAAGCGCAAGGCGTGGCTGGACGAGCTGCGTGCCGCCGAACAGGCCGCGATCGAGAAGCGGTTGCCGCAGCTGCGTTCGGACGCCTCGCCCATTCATCCGTACCGGCTGGTCAGCGAGATCAACGAGTTTCTCACCGAGGATTCGATCTACATCGGGGACGGCGGCGACATCGTCACCTTCTCCGGGCAGGTCGTCCAGCCCAAATCACCGGGCCACTGGATGGACCCGGGCCCGCTCGGCACCCTCGGTGTCGGGGTGCCGTTCGTCCTCGCCGCCAAGCAGGCCAGGCCCGACGAGGAGGTCGTCGCCCTCTTCGGTGACGGCGCCTTCTCGCTGACCGGCTGGGACTTCGAGACGCTGGTGCGCTACAACCTGCCCTTCGTCGGCATCGTCGGCAACAACTCCTCGATGAACCAGATCCGTTACGGCCAGAAGGCCAAGTACGGCGATGAGCGCGAGCGGGTCGGGAACACCCTCGGCGACGTCCACTACGACAAGTTCGCCCAGATGCTGGGGGGTTACGGCGAGGAGGTCCGCGACCCCGCCGAGATCGCCCCCGCGCTGCGGCGGGCGCGCGAGTCCGGGCTGCCGTCGCTGATCAACGTCTGGGTGGATCCCGACGCGTACGCCCCCGGAACCATGAACCAGACCATGTACAAGTGAGCGAAGGAGCCTCCCCCATGACCTCGGCTCTCGATGACCCGGCGGGCCCGAAGGCGCTCTCCGGCGTCCGCGTCCTGGACATGACGCACGTTCAGTCGGGCCCGTCCGCGACCCAGTTGCTGGGCTGGCTCGGCGCCGACGTGGTGAAGCTGGAGTCGCCGTCCGGCGACATCACCCGCAAGCAGCTGCGCGACCTGCCCGATGTCGACTCGCTCTACTTCACGATGCTCAACTGCAACAAGCGGTCCATCACCCTCAACACCAAGACGGAGCGCGGAAGTGAGATCCTCACGGAACTCATCCGCCGTTCCGACGTGTTGGTGGAGAACTTCGGCCCCGGCGCCGTGGACCGGATGGGGTTCACCTGGGAGCGCATCCAGGAGATCAATCCGCGCATCGTGTACGCCTCCATCAAGGGGTTCGGGGAGGGCCCGTACACCAACTTCAAGGCGTACGAGGTCGTCGCCCAGGCCATGGGCGGCTCGATGTCCACGACCGGTTTCGAGGACGGTCCCCCGCTCGCGACCGGCGCCCAGATCGGTGACTCGGGCACCGGGGTGCACGCGGTCGCCGGCATTCTCGCCGCGCTCTTCCAGCGGGAGCACACCGGGCGCGGCCAGCGGGTCAATGTCGCCATGCAGCACGCCGTGCTCAATCTCTGCCGGGTGAAACTCCGTGACCAGCAGCGACTCGCCCACGGACCGCTCGCCGAGTACCCGAACGACGACTTCGGCGACGAGGTGCCGCGCGGTGGCAACGCGAGCGGCGGCGGGCAGCCCGGGTGGGCCGTGCGCTGCGCGCCCGGCGGGCCCAACGACTATGTGTACGTGATCGTGCAGCCGGTGGGCTGGCGGCCGGTCACCGCGCTGATGGGCCGTCCCGAGCTGGCGGACGACCCGGAGTGGGCCACGCCCGAGGCGCGGCTGCCGAAGCTGGGCAAGATGTTCCAGCTCATCGAGGAGTGGACGGCCACCCTGCCCAAGTGGGAGGTGCTGGAGCGGCTCAACGCCCACAACATCCCGTGCGGTCCGATCCTCTCCACCCGGGAGATCGTCGAGGACGCCTCGCTGGCCGCCAACGGGATGGTCGTCGAGGTCCCCCATCCCGAGCGCGGCTCCTTCACCACGGTGGGCTCCCCGCTCAAACTCTCCGACTCCCCCGTGGAGGTGGTCACCTCGCCGCTGCTGGGCGAGCACAACGCGGAGGTGTACGGCGGCGAACTCGGCCTGAGCGAAGAGGATCTGCGGCTTCTCAAGACGGACGGAGTCATCTGACAGTGAACACCACGCAGGACCATCAGCAGGAGAGTCAGCAGGACGGTCGGCAGGAGAGCGGGCAGGACCGCGAGGCCGCGCGCGCGGTACGCGCCGTCCTCGACGCCGCGCTCGCCGAGGGACGCACCTCCCTCACCGCGCCCGAGGGCAAGGCCGTCACGGACGCGTACGGCATCCCCACTCCGGCCGAGGCGCTCGCCGAGACCGCCGACGAGGCGGTGGCGCTCGCCGCGCGGATCGGCTTCCCGGTCGCGATGAAGATCGTCTCGCCGGAGATCACGCACAAGACCGACGCGGGCGGTGTGCGGATCTCCCTCACCTCGGCCGCCGAGGTGCGCGGGGCCTTCGCCGCGATCGTCACCAACGCCCGCGCGTACGCGCCGGACGCCCGGATCCTCGGCGTACAGGTGCAGCAGATGGTGCCCGAGGGCACCGAGGTGCTGATCGGCACGGTCACGGACCCGACGTTCGGCAAGATCGTGGCCTTCGGTCTCGGCGGGGTGCTGGTGGAGGTCCTCAAGGACGTCACCTTCCGGCTCGCCCCGGCCTCCGCGGACGAGGCGCTGTCGATGCTCGACGGGATCCGCGCGGCGGAGATCCTGCGCGGGGTGCGCGGCGCCCCCGGCGTCGACCGGGACGCGCTCGCCGGGCTGATCGTGCGGGTGTCGCGGCTCGCGGCGGACTTCCCCGAGATCGCGGAGGTCGACCTCAATCCGGTGTTCGCCTCGGCGAGCGGGGTGATGGCCGCCGACGTGCGGATCCTGCTCTCCACGCGACCGCCGCTCCAGCGGCGCACGTACACCCGCGAGGAGATCCTCGTCTCGATGGACCGGCTGATGAAGCCCGCCTCGGTGGCGGTGATCGGCGCCTCCAACGAGCAGGGCAAGATCGGCAATTCGGTCATGCGGAATCTGATCGACGGCGGATTTCCCGGCGAGATCCATCCCGTGAACCCCAAGGCCGACGACATACTCGGCCGCAAGGCGTACAAGAGCGTGCTGGACGTTCCGGGCGAGCCCGATGTGGCGGTGTTCGCGATCCCGGCGAAGTTCGTTCCCGCGGCGCTGGAGGAGGTCGGCCGCAAGGGCGTGCCGAACGCCGTGCTGATCCCGTCCGGCTTCGCGGAGACCGGTGAACACGCCCTCCAGGAAAGGATCGTGGAGATCGCGGAGCGGTACGGGGTGCGGCTGCTCGGGCCGAACATCTACGGCTACTACTCCACCTGGCAGGACCTGTGCGCCACCTTCTGCACCCCGTACGACGTCAGGGGCGGGGTGGCGCTGACCTCGCAGTCCGGTGGCATCGGGATGGCGATCCTCGGCTTCGCGCGGTCGACCGGGACCGGGGTGTCCGCCATCGTCGGTCTCGGCAACAAGTCGGATCTGGACGAGGACGATCTGCTGACCTGGTTCGGCGAGGACCCGCACACCGAGTGTGTCGCCATGCACCTGGAGGACCTCAAGGACGGCCGCGCCTTCGTGGCGGCGGCGCGGGCCACCGTGCCGAAGAAGCCGGTGGTGGTCCTCAAGGCCGGGCGTACGGAGGCGGGTGCGAGGGCGGCCGGCTCGCACACGGGCGCGCTCGCCGGGGACGACGCGGTGTACGACGACATCCTGCGCCAGGCCGGGGTGATCCGGGCGCCGGGGCTGAACGAGATGCTGGAGTACGCGCGGGCGCTGCCGGTGCTCCCCACGCCGCGGGGCGACAACGTCGTCATCATCACGGGCGCGGGTGGCTCCGGGGTGCTGCTCTCGGACGCCATCGTCGACAACGGGCTCTCCCTGATGGAGATTCCGCCGGATCTGGACCGGGCGTTCCGCGCGTTCATCCCGCCCTTCGGCGCGGCGGGCAACCCGGTGGACATCACCGGCGGCGAGCCGCCGTCCACGTACGAGGCGACGATCCGGCTCGGTCTGGAGGATCCGCGGATCCACGCGCTGGTGCTGGGCTACTGGCACACCATCGTCACCCCGCCGATGGTGTTCGCCGAGCTGACGGCCCGGGTGGTGGCGGAGTTCCGGGAGCGCGGCATCCACAAGCCGGTCGTGGCGTCGCTCGCGGGCGATGTGGAGGTCGAGGAGGCGTGCCGGTACCTGTTCGAGCACGGGGTGGTGGCCTATCCATACACCACGGAGCGGCCCGTCGCCGTGCTGGGAGCCAAGTACGCGTGGGCCCGGGCGGCTGGGCTGCTGGGCGACCGGACTGTTGAGGAGATCGACTGACATGACAGCGGAACCTCTCTCAGGTACGTCCGCGCCGGCTCGGCCCGGCGCGGACTACCGCGAGATCACCGACGAACGCGGCCGGGTCTACCGGGTCGGCGAGTCCGACCGGCAGATCCTCGGCCTCCCCCGCTGGACGATGGTGGCGCTGCCGTGGCTCGCCATGCTCGCCATCAGTGTGTTCGAGTACGCCTTCGGAGCCGCCGAGGAGACGCTCTCCCGAGCGCACCACTGGACCTCGACCAACACCTTCTGGGTGCTCAGTGTCTGGATCTTCTTCCAGGCCGCTGTCTCCTTCCCCGCCGGCCGGCTGCGCGAGAAGGGCATCCTGACCAGCAGATCCGCCATGATCATCGGTTCGTTCTGCTCACTGCTCGGCTTCCTCAGTCTGAGTCACGCGCCGAACTTCTGGCTCGCCCTGGCCGGCTTCGGCCTGCTCGGCGGGGTCGGCTCGGGGCTGATCTACTCGACCAGTGTGAACATGGTCGGCAAGTGGTATCCGGAGCGCAGAGGCGGCAAGACCGGGTTCGTCAACGGCGCCTTCGCCTACGGTGCGGTTCCGTTCATCTTTCTGTTCACCTACGGCTTCGACACCTCGAACTACCACGCGGTGCTCGACCTCGTCGGTGTGTACGTCCTGGCCCTGACCCTGATAGCCGGGCTGTTCTTCAAGGACCCGCCGAAGAACTGGTGGCCCGCGCACGTCGATCCGGTCAGCCGTACGGGCAACACCAAGTCCGCCGCCGCACTGGCCAAGAACCCTCCGGCGGTACGGCAGTTCAGCCCGAGGGAGGCGTTAGGGACCGGCACCGTCCCGTTGATGTGGCTGTGCATGCTGTGCTGCGCGGGCGTCTCCATCTTCGGGATCTCGTTCCAGGTGCCCTTCGCGAAGGAGATGGGGTTCGGTCCGCTGATCGCGGCCTCGTCGATGGGTGTGATGTCGGTGATCAACGGCACCGGGCGCGGGGTGGTGGGCTGGCTCTCGGACAAGCTGGGCCGGCGCGCCACTCTCACCTACGTCTGTCTGGTGCTGGCCGTGGCGCAGTTCGGTGTGCTGTGGGCCGGGGAGATGCGCAACCAGACGCTGTTCCTGGTCTTCGCCTTCCTCTCCGGCTTCGGCGGCGGCGCGTTCTATCCGCTGTTCGCCGCGCTCGTACCGGACTACTTCGGTGAGAACAACAACGCCTCGAACTACGGCATGGTGTACAGCGCGAAGCTGGTCAGCGGATTGTTCGGCGGCGGGATCGGCGCGGTGGTGGTGGCGTCGTGGGGGTACGCGGGGGCGTACACGGCATCCGGTGTGGTGTCGCTGATCGCCGCCGGGATCTCGCTGACGCTGCGGCAGCCGGGCGGCCCGCCGCACGGCGTGTGAGCAGCCGCGCGGCGGGCCGTACCGTACACCCGCGGTGTTCAGAGGCGGGTCCGGAGGCGGGTCAGCACTTCTCGCGCAGGGAGTGCAGATGCGCGGCCGACTTCCGGGCGAAGGCGAGCGAGTCCACCGGCTGGTCGTGCTCGACCTGCCAGTGGTGTGCGCGGCGGCCGTCGCGGGTCTTGTTCACGGCCGAGATGAAGCGCTTGTAGTCGATGTCGCCGTCCCCGACGTCCACCATCCGGTAGCCGTCGCGGGCGGCGATGTCCTCGATCCCGTCCTTCACGTGGAAGAGCGGGTAGCGGTGGGGCTGCTTCAGGACGTAGCTCAGCGGGTCGAAGGGGGCGGGCCGGCCCTCGACGGTCCTGCTGAAGCGGAACTGGCCGGCGAACGCCCAGTAGATGTCCATCTCCAGATAGACCAGGTTCGGATCGGTCTCGGCGAGCAGCACGTCGTAGAGGCGGACGTTCGGCTTGTCGGTGGCGAAGGAGAACTCCTCCGCGTGGTTGTGCTGGTAGAACTTCATGCCGCGCCGCTTGGCCGCGGCGCCGTAGGTGTTGAAGTCCGCGGCGGCCCGCTTCCAGGCGTCCACGGTCGATCCGTAGCGGAACGGTCCGGAGGCCGTGCCGACGTGTTCGAGGCCGAGCGCCTGGGCGTCGTCCAGGACCTTGGTGAGGTTCTGCGCGAAGCTGTAGGCGCCGGGGTTGTTGTCGTCGTAGTAGTTGACGTGGCTGCCGATGCCCTTGAGGCCGTGGTCCCTGGCCAGCCGCTTGAGCTGCGGCAGTGTGATCGCTCCGGCCTCGCCCTGGGTGTAGCCCGCGTACTCGATCTCGTCGTAGCCGAAGCGCTCCAGCTCGTCGAAGACCTTGGCGAAGCCGAGGGTGGAGACCTTGTCGCGCAGGGAGTAGAGCTGGACCCCGAGCCGGCCCGGGGTCAGGACGGGCTGTCCCTTGCCGGGACCGGTGCCGGTGCCGGGGCCGTGTCCGTGGCCGTGGCCGGACTGCGCGCCCTGGGCCGCCGCGGGGACGGCCGAGGCGCCCAGCAGGGCGGCGGCGGAGACACCGGCGGCCACACCGAGCATGCCGCGCCTGCTGAGCTGGTGCGCGAGTTCGGGGTCGGCTGACTTCTTGCGGCTCATGTACGGAACTCCTTGTGTCGTGTGCTCGCCGTCGCGCAGCGGTGGTCAGCGCAGTCCGGCGAGCTGGAGGAGCAGGGACTTCACATCGGTGGCCGCCACGCGGTCACCGACGGCACGGGGGGTGGAACAGATGAGGAGCGGACCCTCGTCGTCGCTCCGCGGAAGGCGGCCGTGGCTGCCCCGGATGGGCGAGGGGTCCAGGGGGACGACGGCGAGGCGGTAGCGCATGCCGAGCTTCTTGCGGGCGATGGCCTTGGCCGCCTTGAGCCGTACGTAGGGGTCGAGGGGGTCCATGAACAGCTCGACGGGGTCGTAGCCGGGTTTGCGGTGGATCTCGACCAGTTGGGCGAAGTCGGGCGCCCGGTCGTCGTCCAGCCAGTAGTAGTACGTGAACCACGCGTCGGGTTCGGCGACGGCCACCAGCTCGCCCGAGCGGGGGTGGTCGAGTCCGTGGGCCTTCTTGCCCTCGTCGTCCAGGATCTCGTCGATCCCGGGGAGACCCGCGAGCGCCTCGCGGGTCGCCTCCAGATCCTCCGGGCGGCGTACGTAGATGTGCGCGAGCTGGTGGTCGGCGACGGCGAAGGCACGGGAGGCCATGGGGTCGAGGTACTCCATGGAGTCCTGGGTGTGCACCTCCAGGAGCCCGGCCCTGCGCAGCGCGCGGTTGATGTCGACGGGCCGGGAGACCGGGGTGATGCCGTACTCGGAGAGCGCGACGACGGTACGGCCCTCGGCGGCGGCGTCGTCGAGGAGCGGGGCGACGACGGCGTCGAGGTCGGCGGCCGCGCGGTGGGAGCGCGGGTCGTCGGGGCCGAAGCGCTGGAGGTCGTAGTCGAGATGCGGGAGGTAGCACAGGGCCAGATCGGGCTGCCGGGTCCGGATGATGTGCCGGGTGGCGTCCACGATCCACTGCGAGGAGACGAGGTCGGCGCCGGGTCCCCAGAAGTGGAAGAGGGGGAAGGTGCCGAGTTCCTCGGTGAGTTCGTCGTGCAGCTCGGGGGGCCGGGTGTAGCAGTCGGGTTCCTTGCGGCCGTCCGCGTAGTAGACGGGGCGCGGGGTGACGGTGTAGTCGGTGTCCGCGCCCATCGCGTACCACCAGCAGACGTTGGCGACGGTGTAGCCGGGGTGGACGCGGCGGGCGGCGTCCCAGAGCTTGTCCCCCGCGACCAGCCCGTTGTTCTGGCGCCAGAGCAGTACGTCCCCCAGCTCACGGAAGTACCAGCCGTTGCCGACGATGCCGTGCTCGGCGGGGAGCGTCCCGGTGAGGAAGGTGGACTGGGCGCTACAGGTGACGGCGGGCAGCACCGTGGTCAGCGGGGCCCGGGAGCCGGTGGCCGCCAGCTCCTTGAGACGGGGCATGTGGCGGAGCAGCTGGGGGGTGAGGCCGACCACGTCGAGGACCAGCAGCGGCGTGGGGCTCGGGCTCTCGGTCACGGCAGCTCCTTCAGGCCGAGGTCGATCAGCAGATCGCGGGCCAGGGTCAGTTCGGCGGCGATCCCGTCGGCGAGCCGGCCGCGCGAGCGGGGGCGCTGTTCGGCGGGGAGCGCCTGCCAGGTGTAGGTCTCGACCTCCAGATGGCGGGTCAGCGGGGCCGGCCCGCCGACGAGCCGGGTCAGCGCGTCCCGGAGTACGGGGAGGGTGGAGGTGAGCGGCGGGGCGGGCGGCGCGTGCAGCGGGACGTGGAAGTGGGAGCGCCAGGGTGTGTCGTCGGGCAGCGCGCCGCCGGCGAGGGCCTCGTCCAGGTCGTCGGTGCCGAGCAGCCCGGCGGCCGTGCGGGCCCGGGTCTGGTGCAGGAAGCGGGGTTCGGCGAAGGCGGCCAGCGCCTCGCGCACCTCGGGCAGGTGGGGCTGTTCGGCGTGCAGCGCGGCGGAGAGCTGGGCCTTGGGGATGGTGAGGTGGGCGGCGGCCAGCGCGTCCAGGGCGGTGGCGGGGTCCTCGAAGGAGGTGGCGAGATGGCAGGTGTCGACGCAGACGCCGATGCGCCGCGCGGCGAGGTCGGTCAGCGGGCCGATGGCGTCGGCGGTGGTCTCGACGGTGCAGCCGGGCTCGGGCTCCAGGGCGATGCTGATGGACTTGCCGGTCAGCTCCTCCAGCGCGTCGAGCCGTTCGGCGAGGGTGGTCAGCGCCTTGCGGGCGGTGTCGGCCGCGGTGGAGTCCCAGGCGGTGCGCCAGCCGAGCGGGAGGGTGGAGACGGAGCCCTCGGTGACGTCGTCGGGCAGCAGCGCGGCCAGCAGCCGGGCGAGATCGCCGGTGTGCGCGAGCCGCTCGGGGTCGGCCCAGTCCGGCTTGTACACGCGGTACTTGACCTCTTCGGCGCCGAATCCCTCGTAGGGGAAGCCGTTGAGTGTGACGACCTCCAGGCCGCGCCGGTCCAGCTCCGCCCGCAGCCCGCGCAGCGCCACCGGATCGTTGATCAGGGCCTTCGCGGCGTCCTTGGCGAGCCAGAGGCCGATGCCGAGCCGGTCGCGGCCGAGGCGTCTGCGGACCGGTTCGCAGTGGTCGCGCAGTTGGCCGAGGACCCCTTCGAGGGTCTCGGCGGGGTGGACGTTGGTGCAGTACGCGAGGTGGACGGTGGAGCCGTCGGGGTGGCGGAAGCGCATGCGCTCACTCCCCGCCGCGCAGCACGGAGTTGCCCTCGTGGAGCGCCTCGGGGGCGGGAACGTCGAGCTGGAGCCGGCCGCTGAGTCCGTAGAAGGCGACGGGGTTGTGCCACAGGACCGTCTCGACGTCGTCCTCGCCGAATCCGGCCGCGAGCATCGCGTCGGCCACCTTGCGGGTCTTGAGCGGGTCGCTGTTGCCCCAGTCGGCGGCGGAGTTGACGAGCACCTTCTCGGTGCCGTGCTCCTTGAGGACGGCGACCATCCGGTCCTCGTCCATCTTGGTGTCCGGGTAGATGGAGAAGCCGAGCCAACTGCCGCTCTGGGCGGCTTCCTTGACGGTCGTCTCGTTGAGGTGGTCGAGCAGGACCCGCTCGGGCGGCAGGGCGGACTCCCGTACGGCGTCGATGGTGCGGCGCAGCCCGGCGAGCTTGTCGCGGTGCGGGGTGTGGACGAGTGCGGGCAGGCCGTGGTCGGCGGCGAGCTGGAGCTGGGTGGCCAGGGCGGTGTCCTCGGCTGGGGTCATCGAGTCGTAGCCGATCTCGCCGACGGCGACGACGCCGTCCTTGACCAGATAGCGGGGCAGTTCGTCCAGGACCGGCAGACAGCGCGGGTCGTTCGCCTCCTTGGGGTTGAGGGCGAGTGTGCAGTGGTGGGCGATGCCGTACTGGGCGGCGCGGAAGGGCTCCCAGCCGAGCAGCGCGTCGAAGTAGTCGAAGAAGCTGGCGGGCGAGGTGCGCGGCTGGCCGAGCCAGAAGGACGGTTCGACCAGGGCGCGGACTCCGGAGGCGTACATCGCCCGGTAGTCGTCGGTGGTGCGGGAGGTCATGTGGATGTGGGGGTCGAAGATGCGCATCAGGACTCCTCGCCGGTGAGATGCGACGCGTGGTGCAGGTCGGCGGGTACGGGACGCCCGGCGGCGGTGCGCTCGGCCGCGAAGTCGGCGAGCATCCGGGCCAGTTCGGCGTCGGCCCGGGCGCGTCGCGCCAGGCCGGCGACGGCGCCGAGGGGTACCCCGGTGAAGAGGCATTTGAGGATGGCGTGGCGCCAGGCGTGGGCGTCGAGATGGGCGGCGGCGTACGGGCCGACGGCGGCGGCGATCAGCCGGGTGTCGTTGGTCCGCAGGGCGTCCTCGACCAGCGGCAGCGCCTCGGGCCCCGGGATCCGGTCGGGCAGGGCGGACAGGACGGCCAGGCGCTCGGTGGCGGTGCCGCTCCGGTAGAGCCGGGTGAGGGTGACGGGCCCGGCGCCGGCCGCCGCCAGCAGCCGGGCGCGTACGGAGCCGGCCAGATCCGGACCGCAGTGCCGTCCGGCGGCGGCGAAGCGCAGCTCCCAGGCGGCGGCGTGGTCCTCGTCCGCACCGCGGACGGCCGCCGCCTCGGCCAGGGCCGCTTCGAGCCAGGACGCGGCGTCCGGGGGGAGCGGGGCGGCCAGGTCGTCGCGGGCCGGTGTGGGGCCGAGGTCCCCGCCGTCCGTCGGTGTGACGCCCTGCGGTGTCACGCCCTGCGGTGTCATGCCCTCACCCCTGCCGTGCGGAGGAAGTCGAGCGACCGGCGGGCCATTTCGGGTCCCGCGTGCGAGTGGCGGGGCAGCTCGACGACGGTCAGGCCCTGGTATCCGGTGGCCGCGAGCGCGTCGAGGACCGGCGGGAAGTCGATCTCGCCGTCCCCGAACGGAAGGTGCTCGTGGACTCCGCGCCGCATGTCCTCGATCTGTACGTGGCGCAGCCAGGGCGCCGCCTCCCGCACGCAGTCGGCGGGCGACGCGGGCTCCAGGCACTGGCAGTGGCCGATGTCGAGGGTGAGGCCGAGCGGGTCGGGGTCGCCGAGGAGGTGTCTGAGCCGGTGGAAGTCGGCGAGGCAGGAGACGAGATGGCCGGGTTCCGGCTCGACGGCGAGCGGGATGTCGGCGGCGTCCGCCGCGTCGAGTACGGGTCCCATGGCCTCTTCGAGGCGCTTCCACGCGGTGTCGGGGTCCGTGCCTCGCGGGGTGATGCCGCTGAAGCAGTGCACGGCGTGCGCGCCGAGGTCGGCGGCCACCCGTACGGCGGTGACCAGCAGCGCGGTACGGGCGGCGCGGCCGTCGGGGTCCGGGTCCAGCAGGGTGGGGCCGTGTTTGCGGCGGGGGTCGAGGACATAGCGGGCGCCGGTCTCGACGGTGACGTCGAGTCCCAGCTCCGCGAGGCGCCGGGCGACCCGCCGGGTGCGGTCGGGCAGGTCGGGGCCGAGCGGGTCGAGGTGCATGTGGTCGAGGGTCAGCCCGACCCCGTCGTAGCCGAGGTCGGCGAGCAGTGCGAGGGCGTCGTCCAGCCGCAGGTCCGTGAGCCCGTTGGTGCCGTAACCGAAACGCGGACTCATGTCGGACTCACTCTCCGTGCGAGGGTACGGGCCAGTGGCACCAGCCCCATGACGCCGAGCGCGACCCCGGCCGCGCCGCCGCGCGCGGCCAGCGCGGCCTGGAGCGGGATCATCGCCCGGATGCCCCCACCGACGGCGCGCTGGGTGAGGGGCGGGGACGGATTGAGCGCCGCGTGCAGCAGGGGCCGCCCGGCGGTGCCCGCGTAGACGGCCGCCAGGGCGGTGGCGAGGGCGGTGCCGGCGGCGGCCCCGGGCACGGGTCCTGGTACGGGCACGCGTCCGGGTACGGGTACGGATCCGGGTGCCGGTGTGCCGCCCCGGGCCGGGCCGGGTGCCGAGGGGCGCCACCGTGCCACGGACGCGCCCAGCGCCCCCGTGACCGCGAGCGCGGCGAGCGGCGCGGCCGTCGATCCGCCCTGTGTCTCGCGGCGCGAGACGGTGGTGACGGCGACGGTGTGCGCGCCGAGCAGCGCGGCGGACGGCAGGGCGGAGCGGAGCCGTGCCGCGCCCGTAACGGCAGCCCCCGTCGCGGCGCCCGCGACAGTTGCCCGCGTCGCCGCGTCAGCCGTCGCCGTCGCCGTCGCGCCCAGCAGCAGGTCCAGCGCCCTGGCCGCGCCCATCGCCGCCGGGCCCGCCGGGGTGTGTTTGAGCCACAGGTCGTACGACCAGACCGTGGCCGCGAGGGCCGAGCCCACCACCAGGGCGGGGCGGCCGGCGCGGGCGGCGAGGGCGAGGCCCGCCGCCGTCAGACCGCCCGCCGCCGCGAGGGCGGCCGGCGGGGAGATCCGGCCCGAGGGGATCGGGCGGTGCGGGCGCTCGCGCGCGTCCTCCGCGCGGTCCGCCCAGTCGTTGAGCGCCATGCCCGCCTCGTACAGGCAGAGCGAGGCCCCCACGGCGAGCGCGGTGCCGCGGCCGGGCCGCAGCCCCGCGGCCGCCGCCCCCGCCAGGGCGTCGCCCGGGACCGTGAACAGGGCCGACACCCGCAGGAGTTCGGCCCAGGCGCGCGCGCTCACCCGGTCTCCTCCGGGGCCTGTGCCACCGGCCCCAGCCGCCCGGCGAAGGACAGCAGCGCTTCGAACTGCTCGGCGAGCGCGGCCGGTCCGCCGTCCGGGTCCTTGAAGTAGAAGCCCAGCTCGGGCAGCGGCCCGCTCAGCCCGGCCTCGTGGGCGCGGGCCACCAGCCGGGCCAGATCGAGTACGAGCGGCGCGGCGAGCGCCGAGTCGCACCCCTGCCAGATGGTCTGGAGGATCATGCGCGAGCCGAGGAACCCGTCGAAGGCGATGTGGTCCCAGGCGGTCTTCCAGTCGCCGAGGGCCGGAACGTCGTCGATGTGGACCTCGCCCTCGGGCGCCGCGCCCAGGGTGTCGGCGAGGACGCGCTCCTTGCCCGCGTTCTTGGCCGCCGCGGCGGCCGGGTCGGCCAGCGCCGCCCCGTCCCCGCCGCCCAGCAGGTTCGTGCCCGACCAGGCCCGTACGGACAGGGCGCGCTGGACGAACATGGGGGCGAGTACGGAACGGAGCAGCGTCTGGCCTGTCTTGCCGTCGCGGCCCGCGTGGGGAAGTCCGCGGGCCTCGGCGGCGGCCATGAGGGGGCCGGTGCGCAGCCCGGTGGAGGGGGTGAAGTTGACGTACGGGCAGCCGGCCCGGACGGCGGCGGCCGCGTACAGCGAGCTGGCGGGCAGCCGTGGGTCGTCCGGTGCCGGGGTGGGTTCCGTGGAGGACAGATTGACGACGACCGTCCGGGCGACGCCGGTGCGCCGGGCGAAGTCGGTGAGGTCGTCGGCGAAGGAGGCGATGATCTCCTCGTCGCTCCTGGTGTCGCCGGGGTGCGGTCCGCCGGCCCTGATCTCCCGGTCGGCCGCGTCGAGTTCGGTGTGGATCGCGGCGGTCAGACCGTACGGCAGCACACCGGCGGCGGTCAGCGCCTCGGCGCGCTTGGGCAGCGGGCAGCTCGCGGTGTCGTGGCCGCCGAAGACGAGCGAGGAGAGCGCGGGGAGTGCGGCCCGGGCGAAGGGCGGGGTCTCGGTGACCATGCCCGTCGGGGGGTGGAGCCCGGCGGTGACCGCCGCGCATCCCGCGACGGCCGTCGTGGCGACGGAGCCGCGCGCTCCGACGAACCAGACTCCGGTGCGTACAGCGTGGGGTTCACTTCTGGTCGTCGTCCTGGGACCGGTCGTCGTCACGGGCTGCCTCCCTGCCAGTGTATGTAGGGACATGAGGGGATGCGGATCTGGAGCTGGATGTCGAGGTCGATGTGCAGGCGGAGGTGGATCGGTGGGGGACGGCGGGCGGGGAGTACGGCGCCTCCCCGCCCGCCGCCGGCTGACGGGCCGCCCCGGGGCTTTCGTCGAAGCCCCTAGGAGGGCAGCTCCTTGAGCTGGATGTCGCGGAACGACACCTTGTCGTCGGCACCGTGGTTCTGCAGGCCGATGTGTCCGCTGGTGAGGCTGCGGGCCGGGTCGGTGTTGGTGAAGTCGTTGATCTTCACACCGTTGAGGAAGACCCTCAGCCGCTCACCCTGGACCTTGATCTCGTAGCTGTTCCACTGGCCCGGCGGGCGCAGGACCCGGTCCCTGGCCTTGATGTCGGCGGACTTGAAGCCGTAGATCGCGCCGGTGGTGCGGTCGGGGGTGTCGGTGGCGTCGATCTGCACCTCGTACCCGTTGTTCACCGCCGACCAGGGGTCCTCGGAGGGCGGGAAGCCCACGAACACACCGGAGTTGTCGTCGCCCCGCATCTTCCAGTCGAGCTTCAGCGAGTACGACTTCAGCTCCTTGGCCTGGTACCAGAGCAGCCCCATGCCGCCCTCGGAGCGCAGTTCACCGTCGACGACGTCGAACTTGCCGGGTCCCGCCTGCTTCCAGCCCTCCAGGGTCTTGCCGTTGAAGAGGGAGCGGTAGCCGGTCCGCGGCTTGCAGTCGGCCTTGACCTGGCCGGCCGCGTAGCGCAGTCCGCCCAGCAGGTGCTGCCGGAAGGGCTGGTCCGCGTAGGACTCCTTGGTGTGTCCGCCACCGGTGTAGAACGACCGGCCGCCCTCGTAGGTCTGGCACCAGGCGATCGGGTGATCGCCCTTCATGTTGCCGCCCTCGTAGGTGGTCTCGTCCAGGGTGGCGAGGACCCGGGCCTGATCACGCGGGTTGGTGCGGTAGTTGTACCACTCGTCGGTGCGCTGCCACGCGTCGTCCAGGTGCTCGGTCGCCGGGTGGCTCTTGTCCTCGACCCGTACGGTCGCGTCCTGGATCGCCGGGTGGGAGTCGAAGTAGGCGCCCACCAGGCCCCCGTAGAAGGGCCATTCGTACTCGGTGTCCGCCGCGGCGTGCACGCCCATGTAGCCGCCGCCGGTGGTCACATAGTTCTCGAACGCCTTCTGCTGGTCGGAGTTGAGGACGTCACCGGTGGTGGAGAGGAACACCACCGCGTCGTACCTGGCCAGGTTGTTGGTGGTGAACTGGCCGGCCTCCTCGGTGGAGTCGACGGTGATGCCGGTGGTCTTCCCCAGCTCCTTGAGCGCGGCCACGCCCTCCGGGATCGAGTCGTGCCGGAAGCCCGCGGTCTTCGAGAAGACCAGGACCCGCTTCTCGGTCTTGCCGGGCGCGTTCGCGGAGATCTTGAAGTCGTCCACGTCGAAGAGCGCGCCGGAGCCGCCCTTGAAGACCAGGAACAGTTCGGTGGTCTTCGTCGGTACGGAGCGCAGCGGTACGTCGATGTCCTGGAAGGTCTCCCACGAGCCGGTCACCGGGACCGGCGAGGATCCCAGCAGCTTGCCGTCGGCGGAGCCGGTGCGCACCTCCAGGAATCCGCCCGCGCCGCCGGAGGAGATCCGGGCGGTGAGGGTCTTGGACCCGGTCAGGTTGTACGGCTTGAAGGAGATCCAGTCGCCGTTGTCGATGTCACCGACGGTCTTGCCGCCGTTGGCCGCCGCCTTCTCGAAGACGGTGATGCCGGAGGAGTTGTTGAAGTGCTCGGCCTGCCGGTGGCGCGGCTGGAGCTGTGCCTGGCCGTGGCTGGTGATCGGGGCCTGGCCGCCGCCTCCGCCGTCGGTGTACTCGGCGTCGATGACCCCGAAGATATTGGCGTTGGGGTCGTGCTCGGTGTCGGCGGGCGCGGTGATCGTGCCCTCGCAGCCGTTGGTGGAGGTGATCGGGTGGCCGTGGTTGTCATGGCCGAGGATGTAGCGGACGACGACCTTGGAGCAGTCGATCGTGCCGTCCTCCGGGTCGGTGACCTTCACCTTGAAGGGGACCTTGTCGCCGAAGTTGAACAGCGTCCCGTCGGCGGGCAGTTCGAGGGTCACGGTGGGCGCGGTGTTGCCGACGACCACGCGGACCGAGGCCGTACCGGTGCGTTCGGTGGGGTCGGTGACCGTGAGCCGGGCCGTGTAGGTGCCGTTCTTCTTGTACTTGTACGCGGGGTTGGCCTCGGTCGAGGTACCGCCGTCGCCGAAGTCCCAGGCGTAGTCGAGCGGGTCGCCGTCCGGGTCCGAGGTGCCGGCCGAGGAGAAGTTCACCTTCAGCGGGGCCGTACCGGAGGTCTTGTTCGCTGCGGCCACCGCGATGGGTGACTTGCCGCCGGTGGCGTTCTCGATGCGGTAGAGCGCGGAGTGCTCGTCGCCGCCGAACCAGGACAGTCCGTAGTCGAGCACGTAGAGCGCGCCGTCCGGGCCGAACTCCATGTCCATGACCTGGGTGCCGGACCACGGGAACGGGTTGATGGATCCCACCGTGCCGTCGTCGGACTGCTCGATCCGCTTGATCCACTGGCGGCCGAACTCGCCCGCGAAGAAGTCGCCGTCGTACGCCTCGGGGAACTTCACCGGGGAGTCCAGGTCGGCGTCGTAGCGGTAGACCGGGCCGGCCATCGGGGACTCGGATCCGGTGCCGAACTCGGGCACGCTGCCGCCGTCGTAGTCGATCCAGGCGGGCTGGGCGGGCGGCAGATCGGTGAGTCCGGTGTTGTTCGGCGAGGTGTTCCTGGGTGCCGCGCAGTCGAAGGCGGCGCCGGACGCCTTGGTGGCGAAGTCGTAGTCGATGAACGGCTCGTTCTTGCCGACGCAGTACGGCCAGCCGAAGTTCCCGGCCTCGGTGACCCGGGCGAACTCCACCATGCCGGCCGGGCCCCTGGTCGGGGAGGCGGCGCCGGCGTCGGGGCCGTAGTCACCGACGTAGACGACACCGGTCTGCTGGTCGACGGAGATGCGGAACGGGTTGCGGAACCCCATCGCGTAGATCTCGGGCCGGGCCTTGTCGGTGCCCGGGGCGAAGAGGTTGCCCTCGGGGACGGTGTACGAGCCGTCCTCGGCGACCTTGATGCGCAGCACCTTGCCGCGCAGGTCGTTGGTGTTGCCGGAGCTGCGCTGGGCGTCGAACGCGGGGTTGCGGTCGGCCCGTTCGTCGATCGGGGTGTATCCGTCGGAGGCGAACGGGTTGGTGTCGTCGCCGGTCGACAGATAGAGGTTGCCGTCCGCGTCGAAGGCGATGTCGCCGCCGACGTGGCAGCAGGTGCCGCGCGACGTGGCGACGTCGAGGACCTTCTTCTCGCTCGCCTTGTCGAGGGTGCCGTCCTCGTTCAGGGTGAAGCGCGAGAGCCGGTTG
This sequence comes from Streptomyces sp. NBC_01429, assembly GCF_036231945.1. Lineage (NCBI taxonomy): Bacteria > Bacillati > Actinomycetota > Actinomycetes > Kitasatosporales > Streptomycetaceae > Streptomyces > Streptomyces sp. NBC_01429. The sequence goes on from NZ_CP109599.1 coordinate 1,260,493, forward strand.
TATCCGTCGAAGGGGGCGAAGTCGGCGGCGGTCCCGTTCTCGGGGGCGTCACCGGGCGGGGTGTCGAGTTCGGGGGCGTAGAAGAGGTAGATGGCCCGGTTCTCGGCGAAGTCCGGGTCGACGCCGACGCCCTGGAGGCCCTCCTCGTCGTGGCTGTAGACGTCGAGCCGGCCGGCCACGGTGGTGTCACCGCCCGCGTCGGTGATGCGCAGTGTGCCGTCGCGCGAGGTGTGCAGCACCCGGCGGTCCGGGAGGATCGCGAGCGACATCGGCTCGCCCACCTCGTCGGCGCCCTTGGCGAGGGTGACCTGCTGGAAGCTCTCCTCCGAGGGCACGGGCCCCGGGTCGTGGGCGGTGGCGGGTACGGCTCCGAGACTCGATCCCACGAGCACGGCGCCCGTCAGGAGTGCGAGGAGGGATCTGGCTCTGGGGCGTTTTCTGGGCACGAAAGTCCTCCACAGTGGGCTGTTCGTACGTGCGGGTTGCCGTGCCGGAGGAGTGGGTGCGCGTCCCCGCGCCCGGCCTCCGGGTGGCTGTGTCACCGACGTGCGCCGTCACATCGGAGAGCGACTCTGTTGTGGTGCCGGCCGGTCGTGTCCCGCGACCGGCCGTGTCCTGTACACCTCAATGGACCGTAGCCGGGTTCGTCCCGGACCGAAAGACCTTGCGCAGGGGTTAAGTTGAACTTTCCCCAGGCGCAGGACAAAGACAGTCGCCGGAACGCCGGACGGCCCGCCCTCGCGCACCCGTCCGGTGTTCCGATCAGCACCGGGTACTACCGGTCGCCGCCGAACGCCGCGTCGAAGGACGCCGACGGCGGGTCGAAGTCGAAGCGCTTGAGGTCGGCGAGGGCCTCCGGGGCGCCGACCAGCCGGTCCATGCCCGCGTCCTCCCACTCGACCGAGACGGGACCCTCGTAGCCGATGGACCGCAGCATCCGGAACACGTCCTCCCAGGGCACGTCGCCGTGCCCGGCGGAGACGAAGTCCCAGCCGCGCCTCGGGTCGCCCCAGGGCAGATGGGAGCCGAGCCGCCCGTTGCGGCCGTCGAGACGCTTGCGGGCCTCCTTGCAGTCGACGTGGTAGATCCGGTCCCGGAAGTCGTAGAGGAAGCCCACCGGGTCGAGGTCCTGCCAGACGAAGTGGCTCGGGTCGAAGTTCAGCCCGAACGCGGGCCGGTGGCCGACCGCCTCCAGGGCGCGGTGCGTGGTCCAGTAGTCGTAGGCGATCTCGCTCGGATGGACCTCATGGGCGAAGCGCACCCCCTCGGCGTCGAAGACGTCCAGGATCGGGTTCCAGCGCTCCGCGAAGTCCTCGTACCCCCGGTCGATCATGCCGGGCGGCACCGGCGGGAACATCGCGACCAGATGCCAGATCGACGAGCCGGTGAAGCCGATGACGGTGTCGACGCCGAAGGCGGCGGCGGCCCGCGCGGTGTCCTTGATCCTGGCCGCGGCGCGCTGTCTGACCCCCTCCGCCTCGCCGTCGCCCCAGATCCCGGCGGGCAGGATGCCCTGGTGGCGCTCGTCGATGGGGTTGTCGCAGACCGCCTGGCCCACCAGATGGTTGGAGATCGCCCAGCACTTGAGCCCGTACTTGTCGAGCAGCTGGTGCCGGCCCTCCAGGTAGGACGGGTCGGCGAGCGCCTTGTCGACCTCGAAGTGGTCGCCCCAGCAGGCGAGTTCCAGCCCGTCGTAACCGAAGTCACGGGCGAGCCGGCACACCTCCTCCAGGGGAAGATCGGCCCACTGGCCGGTGAAGAGAGTGAAGGGACGGGGCATACGGTTCTCCTCCTAGGCAGGGTTTCCCGACGGGGGCGGTACGGGGGTGTACACGGCGTTCTTCGCCGCGCTCTCCTCCACGGCGGCGAGTACCCGCTGCACCTGGAGCCCGTCGGCGAAGGACGGCGCCGGGTCGGTCCCCGCCGCGATCGCCGTCACCAGATCGCGCGCCTGGTGGACGAAGGTGTGCTCGTAGCCGAGCCCGTGCCCCGGCGGCCACCACGCCTCCAGGTAGGGATGCTCCGGCTCGGTGACCAGGATGCGGCGGAAGCCGGCCGAGGCCGCCGGTTCGGCGTGATCGTGGAACGACAGCTCGTTGAGCCGCTCCAGGTCGAAGGAGAGCGAGCCGCGCTCACCGTTGATCTCCAGGGTCAGCGCGTTCTTGCGCCCCGAGGCCATCCGGGTGGCCTCGAAGGAGGCCAGCGCGCCCGAGGCGAGCCGGCCGGTGAACACCGCCGCGTCGTCCACGGTCACCGGTCCGTACGCGCTGCCGGCGGCTCCCGACAGCCCGGCGCTCGGCCCGCCGAGGACCGGCCGTTCACGTACGAAGGTCTCCGAGAGCGCCGAGACCCCGGCCAGCGGCTCTCCCGTCAGGAACTGCGCGAGGTCGACGATGTGCGCCCCCAGGTCACCCAGCGCGCCCGACCCGGCGCGCTCCCGGTCGAGCCGCCAGGTGAGCGGGGCCAGCGGATCGGCCAGCCAGTCCTGGAGATAGGTGACCCGGACATGGCGCAGGGTGCCGAGCCGGCCGTCCTCGATCAGCTTCCTGGCGTACGAGACGGCCGGCACCCGGCGGTAGTTGAAGCCCACCATGGACAGCTGCCCCCGGGCCCGGCCCGCCTCCGCCGCCCTGACCATCGCCTCGGCCTCGGCCACCGAGTTGGCGAGCGGCTTCTCGCACAGGACGTGCTTGCCCGCCTCCAGCGCGGCGATGGCGATCTCCGCGTGGCTGTCCCCCGGGGTGCAGATGTCGACCACCTGCACATCGTCGCGTGCGATCAGCCGCCGCCAGTCGGTCTCGGCGGCGGCCCAGCCGTGTTTCGCCGCGGCAGCCCTGACGGAGGTCTCGTCACGGCCGCAGACCGCGGCGAGTACGGGCCGCAACGGCAGGTCGAAGACGTGTCCTGCGGTGCGCCAGCCCTGTGAGTGGGCGGCACCCATGAACGCGTATCCGACCATGCCGATGCCGAGTGCGGGCGGTGGACCGGCTTCCTGCTCCGACGCTTCCGTGGGACTGGGGGTCATCCGGATAACTCCTCGTCATCTCGCACAGTGGGGACAGCCAGGGTCTTTCGTGGGGAAACGAGAGCCCCTCGGCCGCTGGTCCGGCCGGGGCCGGTCAGCGGAAGCCCGTGGGGAGGTACTGGTCGACGTTGTCCTTGTCCACCACGGCCGAGTAGAGCGTGACCTGGGCGGGGATCTCCAGCTCCGCGAGGCCGCTGATGCCCTTGGACTGGCCGAGGGTGCGGGCCAGGTCGATGGCGGACGCGGCCATGGTCGGCGGATAGAGGACGGTCGCCTTGAGCACACTGTTGTCGGCCTTGATGGCGTCCATCGCCGCCTTGGCCCCGGCGCCGCCGACCATCAGGAAGTCGTCGCGGCCCGCCTGCTGGATGGCACGCAGCGCGCCCACGCCCTGGTCGTCGTCGTGGTTCCACAGGGCGTCGAAGGAGCGCTGTGCCTGGAGCAGCTGGGCCATCTTGGCCTGGCCCGACTCGACGGTGAAGTCGGCGGCCTGGCGGGCGACCTTCTTGATGTTCGGGTAGTTCTTCAGGGCGTCGTCGAAGCCCTTGGAGCGCTGCTGGGTCAGCTCCAGCCCGTCGATCCCGGCCAGCTCGACGACCTTGGCGTCCTTCTTGTCCTTGAGCAGCTCGCCGATGTAGTTGCCGGCGCTGACGCCCATGCCGTAGTTGTCGCCGCCGATGTAGGCGCGGAACGCCTGCGGGTTGGAGAAGATCCGGTCCAGGTTGATGACCGGGATTCCGGCGCGCATGGCCTTCAGCCCGACCTGGGTGAGCGCCTTGCCGTCGGCGGGCAGGATCACCAGGACGTCGACCTTCTTGTTGATCAGCGTCTCGACCTGGCCGATCTGCGCGGCGATGTCGTTGGAGCCCTCGGTGATGTCCAGCGTCACGTCCGAGTACGTCTTCGCCCGCGACTTGGCCTGCTCGTTGATCGCGTTCAGCCAGCCGTGGTCGGCCTGGGGGCCGGCGAAGCCGATGGTGACGGCCTTGCCGGGCTTGCCGCCGGAGGCGGCCGGCCCGCTGTTCGAGGCGGGCTCCTGCTTCGTGGGTTCGTTGCTGGTGCAGGCGGTGAGCAAGGCGCCGGCGGAGACGGCGGCGGTGCCGAAAAGAAGTCTTCTGCGACTGGTTTCTGGCATGGCGGTTCAACCCTTCGGGTAGGGCGGGGGGTGCGGGTGCGAGTGCTGACGGAGTGTCAGGACTCGCCGTTGCGCAGTGTGCGGCGCTGGACCAGTACGGCGGCGACGATGATGGCGCCCTTGGCGATCTGCTGAACGTCGCTCTGGAGATTGTTCAGAGCGAAGATGTTGGTGATGGTGGTGAAGACGAGAACGCCGAGGACGGAGCCGACGATCGTGCCGCGGCCACCGCTGAGCAGGGTGCCGCCGATGATCGCCGCCGCGATGGCGTCCAGCTCGTACAGGTTCCCGTTGGTGTTCTGTCCCGAGCCGGCCAGGATGATCAGCAGGAAGGCGGCGATGCCGCAGCAGAGCCCGGAGAACAGGTAGAGGTACAGCCGCTGCCTGCGGACGTCGATACCGGCCAGCCTGGCGGCCTCCGGATTGCCGCCGACGGCGACCGTGCGGCGGCCGAAGGTCGTACGGTTGAGGATCAGCCAGCCGACGACCGTGACGGCCGCGAAGACCAGCACGAGCGGCGGAATGCCCAGGACGTAGGAGTCGGGGACACCGAGGTCGAGCACCGAGGTCACGGTGACGATCTGGGTCTTCCCGTCGGTGATCATGAGGGCGAGACCGCGGGCGGAGGCGAGCATCGCGAGTGTCGCGATGAACGGCACCATCCCGCCGTACGCGATCAGCACACCGTTCACCAGCCCGCAGCCGACCCCCACCAGGACCGCGGTGAAGAGGATGCCGGCGAACCCGAACTCCTGGGTGGCCAGCGTCGTGGCCCACACCGAGGAGAGGGCCACGATGGCCCCGACCGAGAGGTCGATGCCCCCGCTGGTGATGACGAAGGTCATGCCCACCGTGACCACACCGATGACCGACGCCTGGGTCAGCACCAGCTGGAGGTTGTTGGTGTCCAGGAACTGGTCGGGCTTGGTGATGCCGCCGACCACGATCAGAGCGGCCAGCACCCCGAGCAGGGAGAGGTTACGGACATCGAGCCGCAGCCCGAGCGCCCGCCACCCCCCCTTCGGTTCAGTGGACTTGACGGACACGTCGGAGGCGGCGGACGACGGGGCCGGATCGGGCGTGGCCGCGGCGTCGGGCCCGCCCTGCCGCGCCTCGGAGGCAGGCTGTTTCATGGTGTCGGGCTCCCTTCCATCACAAGATCGAGGACTCGGTGCTCGTCCAGCTCCCGCGCCGGCGCCCGGTGGACGACCCGCCCTTCGCGCAGGACCAGCACCCGGTCGGCGAGGCCCAGCACTTCGGGGACCTCGCTGGAGACGAGCAGTACGGCGAGCCCCTCGTCGGCCAGCCGCCGGATCACGGCGTACAGCTCGGCACGGGCGCCCACGTCGACACCGCGCGTCGGTTCGTCGAGCAGCAGTACCCGGCAGCCGCGCAGCAGCCAGCGCGCGAGCACCGCCTTCTGCTGGTTGCCGCCGGAGAGGGTACGGATCCGGGCGTCCGGGTTGTCGGGGCGCAGCGAGAGTTCCCTGGTCGCCTCGCGGGCCGCGGTGCGCTCGGCCGCGCGGTCGACCCAGCCGGCCCGGGCGAAACGGGGCAGCGAGGACACCGACACGTTGCGGGTGACCGATTCGAGCATCAGCAGCCCCTGGGCCTTGCGCTCCTCGGGCGCGAGCCCGAGTCCGGCGCGCACGGCGGCGCGGACGCTGCCGGGCCGCAGCGGGGCGCCGTTGACCAGGACGCGGCCCGAGGTGGCCTTGCGCGCGCCGTACACCGTCTCCAGGATCTCGGAGCGCCCCGACCCGACGAGCCCGGCCAGGCCGACGATCTCGCCGGGCCGCAGTTCGAGGTCGAGGGGGGCGAACTCCCCTTCCCTGGAGAGCCCTTCGACCCGCAGTACGGGTTCGGGCCGCGGCGCCCCCTCGGCGGGCGCGGCGGGCCGCTCGGGGAAGACGTACTCGACGTTCCTGCCGGTCATCAGCGCGACGACGTCACGGGTCGGGGTCTGCTTCGCGGGGAGCGCGACGGCGACGGTCCGGCCGTCCTTGATGACGGTCACCCGGTCACCGATGCGCCGGATCTCCTCCAGCCGGTGGGAGATGTAGATGACGGCCACACCGTCGGCGGTGAGGGTGGCGACCGTACGGAAGAGATTGTCGACCTCGTCGGGGTCGAGGGCCGCGGACGGCTCGTCCATCACGATGAGCCTTACGTCGTGGGAGAGCGCGCGGGCCATCGAGACGATCTGCTGCTGCGCGGCGGAGAGCGAGCCGACGAGCTGGTGGGCCAGGATCTCCGGGTGGCCGAGGCGCGCCAGCAGCCCGGTCGCCGCGCTCCTCGCCTCCCGGCCCCGTACGACGAATCCGGCGGTGGTCGGTTCGTGTCCGAGGAAGACGTTCTCGGCCACCGACAGGCCCTCGACCAGGTCGAGTTCCTGATAGATGGTGGCGATGCCGAGCCGCATCGCGGCGATGGGCGACTTCAGTGTGACCTCGTCGCCGCGCCAGTTGATCACACCGTCGTCGGGCTGGTGGGCCCCGGCGAGCACCTTGATGAGTGTGGACTTCCCGGCGCCGTTCTGGCCGAGCAGACAGTGGACCTCTCCCGCCTCGACCTCCAGGTCCACACCGTCGAGGGCGCGGACACCGGGGAAGGTCTTGGTGATGCCGGACATGGTGAGCAGCGGGGTCGTGGGTGGTGTGGGTGCCATGGCGTATCCCCTCGGCGGATGCGGCCGGTGAGCGGGCAGGGCTGAAGAAGAGCTGGGTGTGGTGAGGAACGGGGCGGAGCCAGGTGCGGCGGTGCGGAGCTGTCGGGTGGATGCGGCTCGTGCGAATGCGGCTGGTGCGGCTCGTGCGGTACTGCGGCTCGTACAGGTGCTGCGGGTGGTGCGGCTCGTACAGGTGCTGCGGGTGGTGCGGGTGGCGCACGTGCTACAGGCGGTACGGGTCGAACTGGTGGAGCGCCACCGGCCGTCAGGCCGGCGAGAAGAGGTGGTCGCTGATGAGCCGGGCCGCGCCGGTGACTCCGGCGGTCGGGCCCAACTCCCCCAGGACGATGGGGAGATTGCCGGTGGCCAGCGGCAGCGACTGCCGGTAGACCTGGGTCCTGACGCTCGCCAGCAGGGTGTGGCCGAGGCCGGTCACCCCGCCGCCGATCACCACGAGCCCCGGGTTGAAGAAGCTGACGAGTCCGGCGATGACCTGGCCGACGCGGTTCCCGCCCGCCCGGATGAGGTCGAGGGCGGCGGGGTCACCGGCCGCCGCGGCGGCCGAGACGTCCACGGCCGTGAGCCGGCCCGCGGACTCCAGCAGCGCGGCCAGTTCGGGCGAACGGCCCTCGCGGGCCGCCGCCTCGGCGTCGCGGGCGAGCGCGGCGCCGCTGAAGTACGCCTCCAGGCAGCCCTTGTTGCCGCAGGCACAGGCACGGCCGTCGGCCTCGACCTGGATATGGCCGATGTCGCCGGCGCTGCCGGTCGTGCCCCGGTAGACATCGCCGCCGACGACGATGCCGCAGCCGATACCGGTACCGATCTTGACGCAGAGGAAGTCGTCCACGGAGCGGGCGACGCCCGCGTGCTGCTCCCCCATCGCCATCAGGTTCACGTCGTTGTCGACCATGACCGGGCAGCCCAGCTCCTGGCTGAGCGCCTCCCGGACCGGAAAACCGTCCCAGCCCGGCATGATCGGCGGGGCGACCGGGATGCCCTCGGGGAAGCGGACCGGGCCCGGGACCCCGATGCCCGCTCCGTCGAACCCCTCGGCGAGACCGGAGACCTTGAGCTTGGCCGCCAGCGCGAGCACCTGCTCGAAGACGGCGACCGGTCCTTCGCGGACATCCATGGGGTGGTTGAGATGTCCCAGCACCTCCAGCTCCGCGTTGGTCACGGCCACGTCGATGGAGGTGGCGCCTATGTCGACGCCGAGAAAGCGCAGGGCGGGCGCGAGCCGGATGTTGTGGGAGCGCCGGCCGCCGCGCGATGCGGCGAGTCCGTCCGCGACCACCAGGCCGGTCTCCAGCAGCCGGTCCACCTCGACGGCGAGCTTCGAGCGGGAGAGGTCCACCTGATCACCGAGCTGTGCACGGGAGTTGGGACCACCGTCGCGCAACAGCCGGAGCAGTCGCGCCTGGTGCGCGTTGGCAGGTCGTGCCGTCATGCGTCTCACGCGCCCCTCCCCGCCTTCTCGGCCGGCCGTCCCTCGTGGATCGACACCCGGAGGTGTGTCCCGGGCTTTTGAGGGAACGTAGCAGCGCTTGCTCGCAGGGGGAAGAAGTTGAGCGTGAATCCATCCCAACTTTCTCCACACCGAGGACAAAGGGAGGGCCGCCACGCGTCCCACGCATGGCGGCCCAGGGGTTCACCGGCGGCGGGCGCTGCCCGGGGCAGCGGCCGGCACCGGGCGCGATCAGGTGCGTTCGCGCTGGTGGTAGCTGGTTCTGGTGTGTTCGGTGTGGGCCTTCATGATCTCGGTAGCGCGCCGTTCGTCCCGCGCGGCGATCGCGGCGATCAACTGCCGGTGCTCGATCCAGGAATCCTTGCCGCGCTGCCGGGCGACCGGTGTGTAGTACCAGCGGACCCTGCGGTCGACCTGCCCCGCCAGCTCCGCCAGCACGACATTGCCCGCCAGCTCCATGACCTTGGCGTGGAAGGCGGCGTTGGCCGCGACCGCCTGGTCCACCTCGTCGTCCGCCACCGCCCGCTCCCCCCTCGCGCACAGCTCCTCCAGCGCGGCGATGCCCGCCGTACCGGAGTTGGCCGCGGCGAGCCGGGCGGCCTCCGCCTCCAGGAGCGTACGGACCGTGAGCAGCTGGTCCGCCTCGTCCTCGGTCGGTTCGTGGACGAACGCGCCCTGGGCCGGGCGCAGATCGACCCAGCCCTCGGTGTTGAGCCGCTGGAGCGCCTCCCGCACCGGCTGCCGCGACACCCCGAGATGGCCCGCGAGTTCGCTCTCGACCAGGTGCTGGCCCGGCTGGAGCGCCCGGGTCGTTATCAGTTCGAGCAGCGCCTCGTAGACGCGCTCACGCAGTGGACCCGGGCGTTCGAGCTTGGGCAGGGCGCCCTGTGCCAACTTCGCGGACAGCATCGCGGTCCCCCTCCTGGCCGGCCGTGGACACGACGGTGGTGACGCCGTGTCGCGTGACGACATCCAGACATTGGTTATCGTCTACAGTCTACCGACCGGCGAGGGGTTACGGACGGTGTTCGAGTCGCGTTCGGATGCGAACGGTCACCCGTGGGCGCCGGAGGCGGGCGCCAGCGGCGTGAGCGGCGTCAGGGGCAGCGGACGACCTGACCGCCGTACGAGAGATTGCCGCCGAAACCGAACAGCAGCACCGGCGCGCCCGACGGGATCTCCCGGCGCTCCACGAGTTTGGACAGCGCCATCGGGATCGAGGCGGCCGAGGTGTTGCCGGACTCCACGACGTCCCGGGCGATCACGGCGTTGACCGCGCCGATCTTCTGCGCGACGGGCTCGATGATCCGCAGATTCGCCTGGTGCAGCACGACCCCGCCCAGCTCCTCGGGGGCGAACCCGGCCCGCTCGCAGACCTTGCGGGCGATGGGCGGCAGCTGGGTGGTCGCCCAGCGGTAGACCGACTGGCCCTCCTGCGCGAACACCGGCGGAGTGCCCTCGATCCGTACGGCGTGCCCCATCTCGGGCACGGAGCCCCAGAGCACCGGTCCGATGCCCGGCTCCTCGTCGGGCTCGGTCGCGACGACGACGGCCGCGCCCGCGCCGTCACCGAGCAGTACGCAGGTCGTCCGGTCCGTCCAGTCGGCGATCGCGGCCATCTTGTCCGCGCCGATGACCAGGACGCGGGTCGCGGAGCCGGCCCGTACGGCGTGATCGGCCGTGGCGAGGGCGTGAGTGAAGCCCGCGCACACGACGTTGATGTCCATCACCGCGGGCGAGCCCATGGCGAGCCGGGCCGCCACCCGGGCCGCCGTGTTGGGCGAGCGGTCGATGGCGGTGGAGGTGGCGACCAGGACCATGTCGATGTCCCCGGGGGTCAGCCCGGCCGCGGCCAGCGCCTTGGCACCGGCGTGCGCGGCCAGCTCGTCCACCGGCTCGTCCGGGCCCGCCACGTGCCGGGTCTTGATACCGACTCGGCTGCTGATCCATTCGTCGCTGGTGTCGACCATCGCCGCCAGATCGTGGTTCGTGAGCACCTTGGCGGGCTGATAGTGCCCGAGCGCGGCGATACGAGTGCCGGTCATGCCCGGGACCCCCTCTGTTTCGACGTCAGGAATGCTCCAGTCTTGTCAGCGACTCACCGGTACGGGTGCAGGTGAACCAACAGGATTCTCCCGTTCGGTTTGGAGACTCCACATCATCGGGTGAAAAGCTGAGCCGCCTTGAGGACCAACTCGTACACACCGTACGCGAGCGGGATCCCCACCCAAAGCCAGGCGAAGACGATCAGACCGGTACGGCGGGGCTCAGACGGTGCGGCCGGTGTCGCTGCTGACCTGGTCATCGGCTGTCTCCTTCGGCTCTTGCACATGGTGGCGGGGGTGTACGGGACGGACCAGTTCATTGGCGACGAAGCCGACGACCAGCAGGCCGATCATGATGGCGAACGAGAGACCGTACAGCCCCGCGCCGCTCTTTCCCGCCGCCTCCTGGCTGTCCGCCACCTTGTTGACGATGAGCGGGCCGAGCACTCCGGCGGTGGACCAGGCGGTGAGCAGCCGGCCGTGGATCGCGCCGACCTGATAGGTGCCGAAGAGGTCCTTGAGATAGGCGGGGATGGTGGCGAAGCCGCCTCCGTAGAAGGAGAGGATCACCAGCGCGCAGATGACGAACAGCGGCTTCGAGGCATCGCCGAACAGGGCTATCAGCAGATACATCACCGAGCCGGCGCCCAGATAGAGCCGGTAGACGTTCTTGCGGCCGATCAGGTCCGAGGTGGAGGACCAGCCGATACGACCCGCCATGTTGGCGGCCGAGAGCAGGGCGACGAAGCCCGCCGCGGCGGAGACCGAGACCGGCGTGGCCGTACTGGCGAAGAAGTCCGTGATCATCGGGGCGGCCTTCTCCAGGATCCCGATGCCCGCGGTGACGTTCATGCACAGGACGACCCACAGGCACCAGAACTGCGGGGTGCGCACGGCCGACCGCGCCGACACCCGGGGCCCGGCGTCGGGCGCGGCCCGCTGCGCGGGGACGTCCGGCTCGCGCTGCCGGTAGCCGGGCGGGGGAACGCGCACCAGCAGCACGCCGAGGGACATGAAGACCGCGTACACCAGCCCGTGCGTCAGGAAGGCGAACGCGATGCCCCGGCTGTCGGAGCCGTAGGACGCCAGCATCTGCGCGGACCACGGCGACGCGATGAGCGCGCCGCCGCCGAAACCCATGATGGCGATGCCGGTGGCCATGCCTGGCCGGTCGGGGAACCACTTGATCAGGGTGGAGACCGGGGAGATGTAGCCGATGCCGAGGCCGATCCCGCCGACGAACCCGTAGCCGAACACGATCAGCCAGTACTGCTCGGTGTAGGCGCCGAGCGCGGCGAGCAGGAAGCCCGAGGAGAAACAGCACAGGGCGACCGTCATGGCCCAGCGCGGCCCGTTGCGCTCCACGAGGGTGCCGCCGAACGCGGCGGACAGCCCGAGCATCACGATGCCGAGCTGGAAGGGCAGGGCGCTCTGGGTGCCGGAGAGATTCAGCGCGGATTCGAGCGGTGGCTTGAAGACACTCCAGGCGTAGGCCTGGCCGATCGAGAGATGGACCGACAGCGCGGCGGGCGGTACCAGCCAGCGGCTCCATCCTGCGGGGGCGAGAGGTGGGGTCATGGTCGCGAACTCTAGGAACCGGATCCGGCCTTGGGAAGATCTTCAACATGGCGGATCGTGAACCGGCCGGGGCGGGATCCCCGTGGTGCCGGACAATGAGTGACACACGCAGCATCACGTCGACGAGGAGGACTGATCACCATGGGACGGGTCACCGAGCGCCGCCGCACCATCCGGATCAGGGACGGTGTCGTCTCCGCGCGGCCCGACACCCTGGTGGCCGAGGAGCCGCTGGAGATCCGGCTGAACGGCAAACCGCTCGCCATCACGATGCGCACCCCCGGCGACGACTTCGCGCTGGCCGCCGGCTTCCTGGTGAGCGAGGGCGTACTCGCGGCGGGCGCGGACGTGCGGTCCATCGTGTACTGCGCCGGGGCGAAGGAGGACGGCTCGAACACGTACAACGTGGTCGACGTACAGCTCGCGCCCGGAGTGCCGGTCCCCGACATCACGCTGGAGCGCAACGTCTACACGACCTCGTCGTGCGGACTGTGCGGCAAGGCCAGCCTGGACGCCGTGCGGACCACGGCCCGCTTCCCGATCGCCGACACTCCCCCGGTCCTGGTCGAGCCCGCTCTGCTCGCCGGCCTCCCCGACCGGCTGCGGGCGGCGCAGCGGGTCTTCGACCGGACCGGTGGGCTGCACGCGGCGGCGCTGTTCTCCGAGGACGGCGAGCTGCTGGACATCCGCGAGGACGTCGGGCGGCACAACGCCGTGGACAAGCTGGTCGGCCGGGCGCTGCGGGAGGATCTGCTGCCGCTGTCCCGGGCGATCCTGCTGGTCTCGGGCCGCGCCTCGTTCGAGCTGGCGCAGAAGGCCGTGATGGCGGGCATTCCGGTGCTGGCGGCGGTGTCGGCGCCGTCGTCGCTCGCCGTCGACCTGGCCGCGGAGAGCGGTCTGACGCTGGTCGGCTTCCTGCGCGGCCCGTCCATGAACGTGTACGCGGGCGACCATCGGATCGCCCTGCACAGCGAGGTGTGAGCGGCCCGGCGTCCTGACGTCCCCGCCGTACGGCGGGGACGTCAGGACGCCGGGCCGCTCATGACGTCCTGGACATCGTGGAAACCCGCCTTGCGGTTGACCGCCGCGACGGCGCGCGTGACGGCCGTGCGGGGCAGCAGCCGCGGCGCCCAGGTGGTCCAGCGATGGAGCGCCCGGCCGGGGTACGAGGCCGCCCTGCCGCGCGCGAAGTCGTCCAGGGTCCGCGCGGCGACCGACTCGGGGCTGTCGGTGACCCTGGGGTCCATGACGGCGGTGGTGCTGTCGAAGAAGCCGGTTTCGGTCGCGCCGGGGTGGGCGCCCATGACCCGTACTCCGGTGCCGCGCAGCTCGTGCGCGAGTGCCTCGGTGAAGTACAGGACGAACGCCTTCGTCGCGGAGTAGCTCGCCTGGTACGGCATGGGCTGGAACGCAGCGGTGGAACCGACGTTGATGATCCCGCCCGAGCCGCGTTCGAGCATGTCAGCCCCGATCAGCCGGGTCATCCGCATCAGGCCGGTGACATTGACGTCGACCGACCGCAGACTCTGCTCGAAGGGACGGCCGAAGAAGGGGCCGATGGAGCCCGTTCCCGCGTTGTTGACCAGGAGATCGACGCTCACGTGCCGCTCGCGCAGCGCGTCGGCGACGGTCCCGGGCCCGGCCGGGTCGGCGAGATCCGCGCCGAGCACCAGGGTGTCCACCCGGTGCTCGGCGCGGATCTCGCCGGCGAGCCGGTCGAGCGCCGGGGCCGAACGGGCCACCAGGACCAGGTTCGAGCCGCGACGGGCGAGGTCGCGCGCACAGGCCCTGCCGATCCCTCTGGACGCTCCGGTGACGAGCGTGGTGGTGCCGCGATAGTCGTACATACGAGGGATTCCTTCGAACGACGGCGGGAGGCCGGATGAGAGAGCGGGCGAGTCGCGCGCCGCGCTCGGCCAGTCCGGCGCAGAATGTGTACGGCGTCAACAATCACCCAAGGAAGTGCGCAGTGTCAACATCTGATCGGCAGAGCTACCACCACGGCGATCTGCGGGGTGCCCTGCTGCGGTCCGCCCTGCGCCTGCTGGACGCCGGCGGAGTGGACGCGCTGTCCCTGCGGGCGGTGGCCAGGGACGCCGGAGTGTCCGCCAACGCGCCCTACCGCCACTACCGGGACAAGGAGGCGCTGCTCGCCGCGCTGGCCTCGCACGGGTTCGCCGAACTCACCGCGCGCCTTGAGGCCGCGTCGTCCGTGGGCACGGAGGGCGGCGCGGCCGGGTCATCGCGGGCGGCCTCCCCGTCGGCGGCCCTGGCGGACGCGGTGGCGCCGATGGCCCGCGCCACGGTGCACTACGCGCTCGACCATCCCGGCCTGTTCCGCCTGATGTTCGGGCATGTCTGCGTGAGCCTGCCCGAAGTGATCGCGGCCTCCGACGCGGCGCAGGCCGTCGTGACCACACGGATCGCCGGCTTCGCGGCTCCCCGGGACCGCGAGACGCTCAAGATCGGCGTATGGGCCCTCGTACACGGGCTCACTTCGCTGCTGCTCGACGGCCGCCTGGGGGAACCCACCCGCGAGGCGGCCGACGCGCTGGTCGATTCGGCGGTCCGGACCATGATCGGCGCGGACTGGGCGCCGGTCGCGGCCGAGGGCGGGGGCGGCGCCTGACCGACCCGGGCCGTACCGGCCGCCGCACTCAGGCCGTACGGGCCGCCGCCCCGGCGGCCACCGCGTCCGGGCTCCCGGCCCGCTCGGCGGCGTCCGGCTCCTCGTCGCGCGACCGGCGCTTGGCGATCACCGCGCACACCATCAGCTGCATCTGATGGAAGAGCATCAGCGGCAGCACCGCGAGGCTCGCGCCCGCCCCGAACAGGACGGTCGCCATCGGCAGCCCCGCCGCCAGGCTCTTCTTCGACCCGGCGAACTGGATGGCGATCCGGTCGCCCCGGTCGAAGCCGAGCCGCTTGCCGCCGTACCAGGTGGCGGCGAGCATCGCCGCGAGCAGGACGGCCTCCACGGCCAGCAGTCCCGCGAGCCGGACGGGGGTCACCTGGTGCCAGATGCCCGTGACCACACCTTCACTGAAGGCGGTGTAGACGACCAGCAGCACCGACCCCCGGTCGACCAGGCCGAGGACCCGCTTATGCCGGGCGAGGAACCCGACGATCCAGCGCCGCAGCAACTGGCCCGCGAGGAAGGGCAGCAGCAGCTGGGCCACGATCCGCAGGAGCGAGTCCACCGAGACGCCGACGGTCCCGCCGCCGATGAGCAGCGCCGCGAGCAGCGGGGTGATCACGATGCCGATGAGGCTGGAGAAGGAGCCCGCGCAGATCGCTGCGGGCACATTGCCCCGGGCGATCGAGGTGAAGGCGATGGAGGACTGGACCGTCGAGGGCACCAGGCACAGGAAGAGGACCCCGGCCTGGAGCTGCGGGGTCAGGACGTACGGCACGAGGCCGGCCGTGGCCAGCCCCAGCAGCGGGAAGACCACGAACGTGCAGGCGAGGACGGTGACATGGAGTCGCCAGTGCTTGAGCCCCTCGACCACCTCGCCGGTGGACAGCCGCGCGCCGTACAGGAAGAACAGCAGCCCCACCGCGCCGGTCGACGCGCCGCTCGCGACCTCCGCCGCGCCGCCGGAGACCGGCAGGAGCGAGGCGAGGCCGACGGTCGCGAGGAGCGCCAGTACGTACGGGTCGACGGGCAGCCAGGACGGCAGGCGGAGCCGGCGCGGCGGCCGCGGTGGCGGCGAGGAGGGCCCGGGCGCGGCGGAGGGCTCGGGCGGTGCGGAAGTCGTGCGGCGGTTCATGTGCTCCACTACTGGCTGCTGTCCGGCGGTGCGGGCCGGGCGGTCGTTACGGCTCTGGAGTGCGGATCGCGCGGTGGCCGCGGATCGCGCCTCCCCATGGTCCACCTGTTCGACTTGATCGGGAATCCCGTATACCGCTCTCACTGTCATCGCGTTCCGCGATAACGCCGTAGCCTGGTGGGATGTAC
Organism: Streptomyces sp. NBC_01429; assembly: GCF_036231945.1. Taxonomy (NCBI): domain Bacteria; kingdom Bacillati; phylum Actinomycetota; class Actinomycetes; order Kitasatosporales; family Streptomycetaceae; genus Streptomyces; species Streptomyces sp. NBC_01429. The sequence goes on from NZ_CP109599.1 coordinate 1,276,367, forward strand.
GACCCGGGACAGTTGCGCACCTTCCTCGCCGTGGCCCAGACGCTCAGCTTCACGCAGGCGGCCCGCCGGCTCGGGCTGCGCCAGTCCACGGTGAGCCAGCACGTGCGGCGTCTTGAGGACGCGACGGGACGGCCGCTGTTCACCCGGGACACGCACAGCGTGGAGCTGACCGAGGACGGCGAGGCCATGCTCGGTTTCGCCCGGTCGATCCTGGCGGCGCACGACCGGGCGGCGGCGTTCTTCGGCGGTACCCGGCTGCGCGGCCGGCTGCGGTTCGGCGCCTCCGAGGACTTCGTCCTGACCCGGCTGCCGGAGATCCTGGAGTCCTTCCGGCACGACCACCCGGAGATCGATCTCGAACTGACCGTGGAGCTGTCGGGCATCCTGCACGAGCGGCTGGCGACGGGGCTGCTCGATCTGGTGCTGGCCAAGCGCCGTCCCGGCGACACCCACGGCCGGCTGGTCTGGCAGTCCACCCTGGCCTGGATCGGAGCCCCGCACCTGCGGCTGGACCCCGACCGGCCGGTTCCGCTGATCGCCTTCCCGCCGCCCGCGCTCACCCGGGCCCGCGCGCTGGAGGTGCTGGAGGCGCACGGCAGGCCCTGGCGCGTCGCGTGCACGAGCGGCAGCCTGAGCGGGCTGATCGCGGCGGCCCGCGCGGGGCTCGGCGTGATGGCCCACACCCGGGGGCTGATCCCGCCGGGGCTGGTGCCGCTGCGGGCGAAGCACCTGCCGGAGCTGGGCGCGGTGGACTTCGTCCTGCTGCACGCCGACCGGGAGCACGGCGCTCCGGCCACCGGCGGCGCGCGGCCCGGCCGCGAGGCGACCCGGGCGGCGGCGGACGCGCTGGCCGCCGCGATCCTGGCCGGCGGCGACCGGCTGCACCGCCGGGCGGACGCGTAAGCGCGGCGCCGCACACCCGAGCGCGCGTCGCCGTAGAACGTCGGTGACCGATGTGCACGGATTCGGTGGAGATTCCCGCCAGGTGCGGTTACTCCGGGGTCTGATGGTCTCCCCGACCCTCGCCGACCCCCCGGGCACCTGTCGTCGATCCCGCGCTGACCTGGGGTGATACGAATTTCGTACCAGTTATACGGACGCACTCCCACCGGATCGGGCAGTGGGGTACCGTCACCGGCGCTGTGCGGAGCGCCACAAGGAGCGAGTCATTGCGCGAGTTCACCGTCCCCCCTCTGCCGGCCGCCCCCCACGTGGGCGGGCTCGCTGACGCGGTCTTCGATCATGCCCGCTCCGATCCCGGCAGGGTCGCGCTCGGCCGCAAGGACGAGGCCGGCCGCTGGCACGACGTGACCTCGGCCGGATTCCGTGACGAGGTCCTCGCGCTGGCCAAGGGGCTGCTGGCGCACGGCGTGCGGTTCGGCGACCGGGTCGCGATCATGTCCCGTACCCGCTACGAGTGGACGCTCTTCGATTTCGCGCTGTGGACCGTCGGCGCCCAGCCCGTACCGGTCTATCCGACGTCCTCGGCCGAGCAGGTCCACTGGATCCTGCACGACGCGGAGGTCTCGGCCTGTCTGGTCGAGCACGGGGACCACGCGATGACCGTCGGCTCGGTGATAGACCGGCTGCCCCGGCTCAAACGCCTCTGGCAGCTGGACGTCGGCGCCCTGGACGAGCTGTTCGCCGCGGGCGCGGGGCTGGACGACGAGACGGTGCACCGGCACCGCAGGGCCGTCACACCGGACTCCGTCGCCACGGTGATCTACACCTCGGGCACCACCGGCCGTCCCAAGGGCTGCGTGATCACCCACTCCCACTTCATGTTCGAGGCCGATACGGTCCTGGAGCGCTGGGAGCCGGTCTTCCGGGGCGACCTCGGCGCCGAGGCGTCCACGCTGCTCTTCCTGCCGCTCTCGCACGTCTTCGGGCGGATGATCGAGATCGCGGCGATCCGGGGCCGGGTCAAGCTGGGCCACCAGCCCGTCCTGCGGGCGAGCGCGCTGCTGCCCGATCTGGCGGCGTTCCGGCCGAGCTTCGTGCTGGCCGTGCCGTACGTATTCGAGAAGGTCTACCACGCGGCGCGGCGCAAGGCCGAGACGGACGGCAGGGCACCGGCCTTCGACAAGGCGGTGGAGGTCGCGGTGCGCTACGCGGAGGCCGTGGAGCAGCGCGTGTTCGGCCTCGGTCCCGGCCCCTCGGCCGGGCTGCGGATGCGCCATCAGTTCTTCGAGAAGGCCGTCTACGGCAAGGTGCGCGACGCGCTGGGAGGCAGGGTCCGGCACGCCATGTCCGGCGGCAGCGCGATGGACCGGCGGCTCGGGCTGTTCTTCGCCGGCGCCGGCGTCACCGTGTACGAGGGGTACGGGCTGACCGAGACCAGCGCGGCGGCCACCGCCAATCCCCCCGGGCTCGCCCGGTACGGCACGGTCGGGCAGCCGATCCCGGGCACCTCGGTGCGTATCGCGGCCGACGGCGAGGTGTGGCTGCGCGGCGGCCAGGTGTTCTCCGGCTATCTCAACGACCCGGGGGCCACCCGCGCGGTGCTGCGCGACGGCTGGCTGGCCACCGGCGATCTCGGGGTGCTGGACGAGGACGGCTATCTCACGCTCACCGGGCGGAAGAAGGAGATCCTGGTGACCTCGGGCGGCAAGAGCGTGGCGCCCATGGCGCTGGAGGAGCGGGTGCGGACGCATCCGCTGGTGGCCCAGTGCATCGTCGTCGGCAACGACCGGCCGTACATCGCGGCGCTGGTCACCGTGGACCCGGAGGCCGTGGAGCACTGGCTCGCCATCCGGGGCAAGCCGCCGCTCTCCCCCATGGAGCTGGTGCGGGACCGGGAGCTGGAGAAGGAGATCAGACGCGCGGTGGTGGCCGCGAACACGGCGGTGTCCCAGGCCGAGTCGATCCGTACCTTCCGGATCCTGGCCCATCCGTTCAGCGAGGAACACGGGCTGCTGACACCGTCCTTGAAGCTGAAGCGCCGGGCGATAGAGGAGGCGTACAGCGTCGAGGTCGACGCGCTCTACCGATGACGCGTGGTGCGGACGCATTGTCCTGGGGCCCCGGGGGAAACGATGACGGTGGGGGTGACGGGGAATCCGTCCGCCCCTGAGATCGTTGGACCACCGAGAAGCAACCGACGACGTTAGGATCGACCGCTCGTGAGCAAGGTCCCCACCCTCACTCTCAACAACGGCACCACGATGCCCCAGCTCGGCTTCGGCGTCTGGCAGGTGCCCGACGACGAGGCGACGAAGGCGGTCGCCACCGCGCTGGAGGCCGGGTACCGCAGCATCGACACCGCCGCCATCTACGGCAACGAAGAGGGCACGGGCAAGGCCCTCGCGCAGTCCGCGATAGCGCGGGAGGACCTCTTCGTCACCACGAAGCTGTGGAACGGCGATCAGGGGTACGACTCGACGCTGCGCGCCTTCGACGTGTCGCTGGAGAAGCTCGGCCTCGACTACGTCGACCTGTATCTCATCCACTGGCCGAAGCCGGCCGCGGACACGTACGTCGACACGTACAAGGCGTTCGAGAAGATCCTCGCCGACGGCCGCGCCAAGGCCATCGGCGTCTCGAACTTCCTGCCCGAGCACCTGGAGCGGCTGCTCGGCGAGACCTCCGTGGTCCCCGCCGTCAACCAGATCGAGCTGCACCCGCAGCTCCAGCAGGCCGAGTCGCGCGCCTTCCACGCGGAGCGCTCCATCCTCACCGAGGCCTGGTCGCCGCTGGGCCAGGGCAAGGGCCTGCTGGAGGTCCCGACCGTCGTGGCGATCGCCCGCAAGCACGAGCGCACCCCCGCGCAGGTGGTGCTGCGCTGGCACCTCCAGCTGGGGAACGTGGTGATTCCCAAGTCCGTGACGCCGTCGCGGATCCAGGAGAACATCGACGTCTTCGGCTTCGAGCTGGACGCCGACGACCTGGCGGCGTTCGCCGCGCTCGACGAGGGCCGGCGCATCGGCTCCCACCCGGCGGACGTCAACTGATCCGGGCGCCGCACTGATCCGTCCGCCGCACCGACCCGGCGCCGCCCGGCGCCGGGTCAACGCGCGCCGTGCGCCCCGGCGATCGACTCGACGCGCTCGGCCAGCGCGATGTCCAGCCCGGTGACGGCGCCGCCCGCGTCATGGGTGGAGACGGCGAGGGAGACGGTGCTGTAGCCGAGGGTCAGCTCGGAGTGATGGTTCAGCTCCTCCTGGATCTGGCCGATGTGCACGACCATGGCGACGGCGGCGAAGTGCGTGCCCAGACGGTAGGTGCGGGTGACGCGCCCGTCCTGGAGCGACCAGCCGGACAACGGCCGCAGCCGCTCCTCGGCCTCGTTCTGCGACAGCGGTTCGGCGACCATGGCCGGGGCTCCTTCCGGGTACGGGCAGCGACGCGGCCGACGATACGGTGTCCCCCGCGCGGCGACGGGCCGCCGTGCCGGGCGGGGGGGTGGGCGCGGAGACCGGAATTTCGGAATCCGACGCGTGCATCGCGCATGGGACGGCGAAAGGGGGGCAGAAGCTCACCTTGAACGGTCCACCGCGATGGAGGAGTGAAGTCATGACGACCACAACTGTGCGTGCTGCCCAAGTGGAGCAGGCGGAGGGCGTCCTGACCTGTGGTTCGACAACACGTGTCGACGAACTGCCGTATATCGAGGACCCGGGCAACATCGCGCCGAAGGACGCGCGAGCACTCTCGAAGCTGTTCTTCGACCAGCTCCAGGTGCTCGAAGAGGGCACGCACGACTACCAGTACGCGCGCAACACGCTCATCGAGATGAACCAGTCGCTCGTCCGGTTCGCCGCGGGCCGGTTCCGCAACCGGGGCGGCGGCGACATGGAGGACATCCTCCAGGTCGGCACGATCGGTCTGATCAAGGCCATCGACCGCTTCGACCTCTCCCGCGAAGTCGAGTTCACCTCCTTCGCGATCCCCTACATCGTCGGTGAGATCAAGCGTTTCTTCCGCGACACCAGCTGGGCCGTCCATGTTCCGCGCCGCCTTCAGGAGCTGCGCGTCGAGCTGGCGAAGGCCAAGGAGCACCTGGCCACGAGCCTGGACCGGGATCCGACCGTCAAGGAGCTCGCCGAGCTGCTCGGCATCACGGAGGAAGAGGTCGTCGAGGGCCTGGTCGCCACCAACGGCTACACGGCGGGCTCCCTGGACATGCCCACCGGTGACGAGGGCGCGACGAGCGGCGGCGGCCGCACCTTCGCCGATGTGCTGGGCGAGGCGGACCCCGCCATGGAGAAGGTCGAGAACCTGCACGCGCTGGCCCCGCTGCTGGAGCAGCTGGACGAGCGCGAGCGCGGCATCGTGGAGATGCGCTTCGGCCGGGAGATGACCCAGTCGCAGATCGGCGCCGAGCTGGGCGTCTCGCAGATGCATGTGTCGCGGCTGCTGAACCGCATCATCGCGCGGCTGCGCTCGGGGATGCTCGTCGAGGAGTGAGCGGACCGCCCGGTCCGGAAGTCCGGAAGTTCTGTCAGGAGGGCGGATCCCCGGGGACGGCGCGTACGGCGTCGTTGCCCGGGGATCCGCCGTGTGTGCTGTTACATCTCTCGAAGCGGAATGATTCGTTCGCCTCGGGAGGCGTACCTTGCGCGATCACGACGGGCGTGCCGAGCGCGCCGCACACCTGCAACGGCTGCTGTTCGGCGGTGTCTACGGCACGGTCCTGGCCAGCGCGCTGGCGGCGGCCCTGGACCACGAAGCCGGCCCGGACGCCCCCGGTTACGACGCGGTGTGGGTGCTGCTGGCGGCCCTGGCGTCGGCGGCCGCCCACGGCTACGCCCATACGATCGCCCGTCAGACGACGGAGAAGACGGCGGTCACCGCCGGTACCGTACGGTCCGTGCTCGCCGAGTGGCCGCTGCTGGCCGCGGTCCTGCCGACGGTGGCCGCGCTGCTCGGGTCGCACGCCGGGTGGTGGGGCGAGGGGGCGGCGATCGATGTCGCGCTGGCCCTCAACACGCTCGCCCTGTTCGGCTGGGGCTTCTGGGCCGCGCGCGTGGCGGGACGCGGCCGGGCGGCGGCGTGCCGGGTCGGCGGGGTGGACATGCTGCTCGGGCTGTTCATCATCGGGGCGAACGTGCTGAGCAAGTGAGGGCGGTCGCACGCCGGGAGGCGGGCGCCCCGGATCCGGGGCGCCCGCCTCCTGTCCCTCGGCGGCGGACCGTCAGCCGCGCGGCAGCCGCAGGGTGATCAGCTCGAACGGGCGCAGCGAGAGCCCGACCGTCCCGCCGTCGAGCACCGGGGGCTCCGTGTCCGCCAGCGGGCGCTCCAGCAGGTCGGTCACGGCCAGCCCGGTGGCCTCGAAGCCGAGGTCGACGCGGGCCTTCGCCCGGCCGCCGGTCGACTCGTAGAACCGGACGACCAGATCCCCGCTGCCGTCGTCGGCGAGCTTGACCGCGCTGATCACGACGGCGTCGTTGTCGACGCTCACCAGCGGGGCCACCTCGGCGGCCGCTCCGGTGATCCGGCGCTCGGGCAGGTTGACCCGGTAGCCCTCGCGGACCGCGTCCCCGATCGCGGCGCCGGGGGCCAGGGCGTGCCGGAAGCGGTGGACGCCCTGGTCGGTCTCCGGGTCGGGGAAGCGCGGGGCGCGCAGCAGGGAGACGCGTACGGTGGTGGTCGTGCCGCCGTCGGCGGCGCGGACCGTACGGGTCACGTCGTGTCCGTACGTCGAGTCGTTGACCAGCGCGACGCCCCAGCCGGGCTCCTCCAGGTGGACGAAGCGGTGGTTGCACGCCTCGAACTTGGCCGCCTCCCAGCTGGTGTTGGTGTGGGTGGCGCGGTACACGTGGCCGAACTGGGTCTCCGAGGCGTACCGCTCGGCGTGGACGTCGAGCGGGAAGGCCGCCTTGAGGAACTTCTCGGTCTCGTGCCAGTCGACCTCGGTGTCGATGTCGAGCCGCTTGGCTCCGGGCGTGAGCGTCAGCAGCTGGGTGACGCGCGAGTCGCCGAAGGAGCGGACGACACGGACGCCGCCCTCCACCGGGGTGAGTTCGTCGAGGTCCGTGAGGTCGGTGACGGTGTTGCGGTAGAACTCGTCCACGTCCCAGGCGTCCCACTGGTTGGGGAAGTCGGGGTGGATCTGGAGCAGGTTGGCGGCCTCGCCCGGTGCGACCGTCTCGCGCTCCGCGCTGATGTCGTACGCCGAGACCACCAGGCCGCGGCCGTCGATCTCGACCTCCAGCAGCCCGTTGCTCAGCACGTACCCGCCGCCCTCGCGCGGCGACAGCTCCACGCCGGCGGCCGCGCCGGCCGGTCCGGCGGCGCCGGCCGGGACGCCGCCGCGGGTGTGCGGGGCGGAGTTGAAGACCAGGTCGGTGGAGCCGGCGGCGTCACCGGCCAGGGCGCGCTGGGCGGAGTCGATGATGCCGTTCAGCTCGGTGGCGAGGCCCTCGTAGGTCTTCGCGGCCTCGCGGTGCACCCAGGCGATCGAGGAGCCGGGCAGGATGTCGTGGAACTGGTGCAGCAGCACCGTCTTCCAGATCCGGTCGAGGTCCTCGTACGGGTAGGCCGCGCCGGTCCGTACGGCGGCGGTGGCGGCCCACAACTCGGCCTCGCGCAGCAGGTGTTCGCTGCGGCGGTTGCCCTGCTTGGTCTTCGCCTGGCTGGTGAGCGTGGCGCGGTGCAGCTCCAGGTACAGCTCGCCGACCCAGACCGGCGGGTTCGGGTACTCCGCCTCGGCCTTCGCGAAGAACGCGCCGGGCGCCTCCCACTCGACGGTGGCGGAGCCTTCGAGGTCCTTCAGCCGCGCCGACTTGGCGATCATCTCGCGGGTCGTACCGCCGCCGCCGTCGCCCCAGCCGGTCGGCGCGAGGGAGTGGCGGGCGACGCCCTTCTCCTTGAAGTTCTTGGCCGCGTGGGCCATCTGCTCGCCCGTCATGGAGCAGTTGTAGGTGTCGACGGGCGGGAAGTGCGTGAAGATCCGGGTGCCGTCGATGCCTTCCCAGTTGAACGTGTGGTGCGGGAACTTGTTGATCGTGGACCAGGAGATCTTCTGGGTGAGCAGCCACTTGGACCCGGCGGCCTTGATGATCTGCGGCAGTCCGGCGGCGAAGCCGAAGGTGTCCGGCAGCCACGCCTCGTCGTTCTCGATGCCGAACTCGTCGAGGAAGAACCGCTTGCCGTGCACGAACTGGCGGGCCATCGCCTCGGAGCCCGGCATGTTGGTGTCGGACTCGACCCACATCCCGCCGGCCGGCACGAAGCGGCCCTCCGCCACGGCCTTCTTGACCTTGGCGTAGACCTCGGGCCGGTGCTCCTTGATCCAGGCGAACTGCTGCGCCTGCGACATCGCGAAGACGAACTCGGGCTCGTCCTCCAGCAGCGCCGTCATGTTGGCCGTCGTCCGGGCGACCTTGCGGACCGTCTCGCGCAGGGGCCACAGCCAGGCGGAGTCGATGTGCGCGTGGCCGACCGCGCTGATGCGGTGGGAGGTGGCGGGCGCGGGGCTGGCGAGCGCCCCGGCGAGCTGCTCGCGGGCCGCGGCGGCGGTGCCGCCCACATCCTGGAGGTCGATGACGTCCAGCGCGCGGCTGATGGCGCGCAGGATCTCCCAGCGGCGGGCGCCCTCGACGGGCAGTTCGGCCATCAGCTCGCCGAGCACCTCGAAGTCCTGGATCAGCTCCCAGACGGTCCGGTCGAAGACCGCGAGGTCCATCCGGGCCAGGGTGTACTGCGGCTCGCTGCCCGCCGTCTCCTTGTCCCCGAGCCGCGTGGGCAGGAAGGGGTGGTAGTCCAGGATGACGGGGTTGGAAGCGGCCTCGATGTGCAGCAGGACCTCTTCGCCGCCTGCGACGGGCTCGCCGATCCGCACCCACTGGTTGCGCGGGTTGAGGCCCTTCACCGGGGTGCCGTCGGGCCGGTAGACCAGGCCCTCGCACTGGAATCCCGGCATGTTCTCGTCGAAGCCGAGGTCGAGGATCGCCTCGACGGTACGGCCCGCCCACGTCTCGGGGACGGTGCCGGAGACCCGGAACCAGCAGGTGCCCCAGGGAGCGCCCCACCGGTCGCCGACCGCGACCGGTTCGACCGGTCCGGCGAGCCCCTCCGCCACGGGTACGGGTTCGCCGGGCGCGTTCCAGACGGCGACGTCCAGCGGGATGGATTCGGGGTAGACGGCGGGCCGGACGCGCTCGTCGAGGACACGCTTGAGACGGCCTTCGACGAGGCTGCGGTCATCGTGCATGCGGGTGCTCCTGAAGTGCGGAGGTACGTATGGGTGCGGTGTACGGGTACGGGGGTACGGGCCGACGGCCGTCGGGTTACGGAACCTGGTCCGGGTGGACCACTTCGGTGATACCACGGGCGGCGAGATGGTCCTGGTCCCCGGCCCTGCTCGCCAGGACCGCCGCGGGCCGTACGCCCGCCTCGGTGAGCCGGGCGAACGCCTCGAAGAACGCCCCGCCGGGGGCGCAGGTGGACCGGGCGGGCCCGGTCGCGTCGTCGCCGATGTCGACGGCGAGCGCGGTGGTACGGGGCGCGGGCGCGTACTGCCCGCCGCGCCAGTCCTCGACGATCCGGGCGATGGCCTCTCCGGCCGGTTTGACCTTGCGGTCGTTGGTGAGCAGTCCGAGGCTGTACTCCAGCTCGGGGAAGTCGGCGAGTGTGCGCGACACGTCGTGCGAGCACCACCAGGTGACGCCCCAGACGTCCGCGCAGTCCAGCGCGTTCGCGACGGTCGCCTCGGTGAACGCGGCGGCGTGCTCGGGCGCGATCAGCGGCGCCGGGGCGCCGACCTCCTGGAGCCAGACCGGGCGGTGCGGTTCGCGCGCCCACGCCTTGGCCAGCTCGATCATGTACGCGGCGTGGTGTTCGGTGGCCGTGCCGGTGGGGCCGTGCCGCTGGGCGGTGCCGTTGAACACCCAGGAGTGCACGGCGGTGACCCCGCCGAGCCGGGCCGCCTGCGCCGGGGTGAAGGGGTGGTCGTCCAGGTACCAGGCGGCGTCGTACTCGGCGTGCAGATGGAGCTTGCCGGGCGCCCCCTCCTCGCACGCGTCCAGCAGCCGCCGCAGCCACGCGTCCGCCTGCGCGGGGGTGATGCGGTCGGGGTCGGGGTGCGGCGGCCCGGAGAACTGGTTGATCTCGTTGCCGATGGTCATGCCGATGAAGTTCGGCCGGTCGGCGAGCGCGGCGGCGAGCGTACGGAGGTACTCGGCCTGCCCGGCGACGACATCGTTGTCAGTGAAGAGGTTGCGCCGGTGCCATGTCTGCGTCCACGCGGGCAGGAAGTCGAAGCTGGACAGATGGCCCTGGAGCCCGTCGACATTGACGTCCAGTCCGCGTTCGGCGGCGGCGTCCGCGAGCTGGACCAGCTGTTCGACGGCGCGGGGCCTGATCAGGGTGCGGTTGGGCTGGAAGAGCGGCCAGAGCGGGAAGACCCGGATGTGGTCGAGACCGAGCCCGGCGATGGAGTCCAGATCGGCGCGCACGTCGTCCAGGTCGAAGTCCAGCCAGTGGTGGAACCAGCCCTGGCTGGGCGTGTAGTTCACGCCGAAGCGCGGTGCGGAGAAGCTCATACGGGCAGCGTTCCTGTTTCTTGCGGCTGACGTGCGGGGGGTGTGGGTGTGCGGTGGGTCAGCCCTTGACAGCGCCCTCGCCGACGCCCCGGAAGAAGTACTTCTGGAGGCAGGCGAAGAGCACGATGAGCGGCGCCACGGCGATGATGGTGCCGGCGGCGACGAGCCGGGGGTTCTGCGCGAAGGTGCCGTGCAGATAGTTCAGCCCGATGGTCAGGGTGAAGTTCTCCGGATCGCTCAGGACGATCAGCGGCCAGAGGAAGTCGTCCCAGGCGCCCATGAAGGAGAAGATCGCGACCACCGCGATGGTCCCCTTGACGGCGGGCAGCGCGATCCGCAGGAACCGCTGCCAGACATTGGCACCGTCCACGAAGGCCGCTTCCTCGATCTCCTGCGGCAGGTTGAGGAAGGCGTTGCGCATCAGCAGGACGTTCATGGCGCCGATGGACCCGGGCAGCAGCACCCCGAGGAGGGTGTTGTTGAGACCGAGGTCCCGCATGGTGGTGAACTGGGCGATGATGATGCCCTCGACGGGGACGAGCATCGCGAGGATGAACGCGAGCGTCGCCGCCCGGCGCCCCCGGTAGCGCAGCCGGGCCAGCGCGTACCCGGCCAGCGCCGCGCCCACACAGTTGGTGACAACGTTGGCAGTGGCCACCTTGACCGAGTTGAACGCGTACTCCCAGACCGGGATGACCTCAGCGATCCGGGTGTAGCTGTGCAGCGTCGGATCGCTCGGGAAGAACGACGGCGGGGAGCTGTAGATGTCCTCCGTCTGGCCCTTGAGCGAGGTGGACAGCTGCCAGAGGAACGGACCGATCATCAGGGCCAGTACGGCGAGCAGCAGGGCGTAGCGCAGCACCAGTTGCCAGGGCGCGACACGGCGGCCCTCGGCGTCGGTGACCTTCAGGATGCTCACGCGTCCTCCTTGCGGTCGGCGCGCAGCACCAGCAGCATCAGGGCGACCGTGACGCAGAAGACGACCACGGAGATGGCGGAGGCGTAGCCGACCCGGCCGCTCAGCCCGGTGCCGACCCGCTGGACGAGCATCACCAGGGTGGTGTCCTCGCCGGCCGGGCCACCGCTGGGGCCGGCCATCAGATAGACCTCGGAGAACACCTTGAAGGCGGCGACCGAGGAGAGCGCGCCGACCAGCACCATCGTGGAACGGACGGCGGGTACGGTGACGGTGACGAACCGCCGGATCGCTCCGGCGCCGTCCACCGCGGCGGCCTCGTGCAGCTCGCGCGGTACGTTCGCCAGCGCGGCCAGATAGATGATCATGTAGTAGCCGAGGCCCTTCCAGACCGTGACGGCCATCGCGCTGAACAGCAGCAGCCACTGGTCGCTGAGGAAGCCGATCCGGCCGATCCCCACCGCCTCCAGCAGCGAGTTGACCAGGCCCCGGTCGTCCAGCAGCCACACCCAGATCAGCCCGACCACGACGATCGAGGCGACCACCGGGGTGTAGAAGGCGGAGCGGAAGAAGGAGATGCCGGGGATGTGCCGCTGGACGAGCATGGCCAGCAGGAGCGGCAGCAGGACCAGGGCGGGGACGACGCCGATGATGTAGAGCGTGCTGTTGCGCAGCCCGATCCAGAACATCTCGTCGTGCAGCAGCTCACGGAAGTTGGCGAGGCCGACGTACTTCCCGGGTATCAGGGTCCGCTTGTCGGTGAAGGAGTTGATGAGGGTACTGAAGAAGGGGTAGAGACTGAAGGCGCCGATCACCAGCAGTCCGGGGGCTGCGAACAGCCAGGGACTGATGGGCAGTTGGCGCCTGATCCCGCGGAGGGTCCCGCCGCGGGGCCCACGCCCGGAGCCGGAGCTCCGGAGCGTGGGCCCCGCCACCGCGGGGTCCGGGGGAAGTGCCCTGGGGGCGGTGGAGCTTGTCATGGTGCGGGGCTCGGCTCTCAGCTCTGCTGGAGGAGGCGGTCGCAGGCCTTCACGGCCTGGTCGAGCGCCTCCTGGGGGCTCTGCTTACCCTGGAGCGCCTTCGCCACCTGGTTGCGCAGCTCGGTCTTCATCTGCTCGCTGAACAGGACAGGCGTGTAGTTCTCGGCCTTCTTCAGGGACTTGGCGGCGGCGATCCGGACCCGGGTCTCGTCCGTGCCGTCCTCCTTGGTGAAGTACGGGTCGTCCAGGGATCCCTTGGTGCTCGGGAAGATGGCGACCTGCTTGGCGAAGGACATCTGGCGGGTCGCGTCGGTGACGAAGTGGGCGAAGGCCACCGCGGCGGGCTTCTGCTTGGTCTTCGCGTTGACCATGACGCCCATGACGTACATGTTGACCTTGCCGGTGCTGCTGATCTGGTCCGTGATCCCGATGTTCTTGTAGAGGTTCGGGGCGTTCTTCTTGAAGTTGTCCAGGTCGAACGCGCTGCCCGGGTTCATGGCGACGGACTCGGTGAGGAACTTGGTGCCGGCGCTCTCGGGCGTCGCGGTGAGGGCCTGCGGGTCGAGCGCCTTGCTGTCGAACATCTTCTTGTAGTTGGTGAGCAGTTCGACGCCCTTGGCGTCGTTGAAGGCGAATCCGGTGCCTTCCTTGTTCATCAACTGGACGCCGTAGCGGCCGAAGTCCTCGATGGTGGGCACCTGGGCGAGGGTGGCGACCTTGCCGTCGGTCTGCTTGGCGAGCTTGAGACCGTCCGTGAAGAGCTGGTCGTAGGTCGTCGGCGGCTTCTCGGGGTCGAGGCCGGCCTCGCTGAAGAGACGCTTGTTGTAGAAGGTCGGACCGGTGTTCAGGTACCAGGGGAAGCCGTACGTGCCTTCCATGCCCGGTATCTGGTGGCTCTTCCAGGCGCCCGGCAGATACTCCTCGCTGAACGCGGACGAGGTCTTGTCCTTGTCCAGGTCGAGCGCGAGTCCGGCCTTCGCCAGCGGGGTCACCAGGTCGGGGGAGACATTGACGACGTCGGGCAGCGTGCCGCCGGCGGCGTCCGCGCTGAGCTTGTCCGCGTAGCCCTCGGCCGGTCTGTCGACCCACTTCACCTCGGTGTCGGGGTACTTCTTCTCGAAGTCCTTGATGACTCCGTTGAAGTAGTCCTTGAAGTTCGCCTGGAGGTTCCAGGTCTGGAAGGTGATCTTGCCCTTGACCGCGCCGGAGGCGTCGGAGGACTCGCTGTCGGATCCTCCGCAGGCGCTGAGAGGCAGAACAGTGGCGAGAACAGCGGCGATGGCTACTGCTCTGCGGGAGATACGCACGGTGAAACGGCTCCTTCGCTCGGACCAGGCGTGCGGACTGCGGGCCGGGGGAGCGAGCCTCCGGTCACTGATGTCCAGCAGACCTTGCAATGTAGTGGTCGGAAAGTCAACAGAATCTTTGCGGCAAAGTTGGATCTGACCGACAACTCAGCAGGTCAGAGCCTCAAAATTGCCTTTCTTGCAGTGGGGACTAATGCGCTTTAGGATGCTTGTGCTCAAGCGCATTAGTCCGGGGTCCACCTGGCTCGTCCGGCCGGACCGGAGGAGCCCGCGGCACCCCTGTGGAGAGGTACACGGGTGGCAGCGAACCGACCGTCGGCCAAGAACGCTCCGGCGGCCAGGCGCACCCCCGCGCGCCGCCCGACGATGAAGGACATCGCCCAGCGCGCCGGGGTCTCGGAGAGCGCCGTGTCCTTCGCGCTCAACGACCGTCCCGGCGTCTCCGAGGTGACCCGCGACCGGGTGCGCCGGGTCGCCGAACAGCTGGGCTGGCGGCCCAGCACGGCGGCCCGCGCGCTCTCCGGCGAGGGCTCCGCCACGGTCGGCCTGGTACTGGCCAGGCCCGCGGCGACCCTCGGGGTGGACTCGTTCTTTCTCCAACTGATCTCCGGCATCCAGGAGATCCTGTCAGATCGCCAACTCGGGCTGCTCTTCCAGGTGGTGGAGGACGTGGAGGCCGAATGCGCGGTCTACCGCCGGTGGTGGGCCGAGCACCGGGTCGACGGGGTCCTCGTGGTGGACCCCAGGACCGACGACCCGCGGCCCGGCCTCCTCGATGAGCTGGGACTTCCCGCCGTCGTCATCGGCGCGCTGCCCGGCCGGGAGGGCGACGGGACCGGGGACGACGACGGGGCGGGCGAGCCGCATCGCGGTCTGTCGCAGGTACGGGCCGACGACGCGGGCGCCATGGCCGCCGTCGTCGGCCGGCTGCACGAGCTGGGCCACCGCCGGATCGCGCACATCGCGGGGCTGCCCTCGCTCGCCCACACCGAACGGCGCATCAGGTCGCTGCGGAGCGAGGCCGGCCGGTACGGGCTCTCCGAAGTGCGTTCACTGACCACCGACTACTCCGACACCCAGGGCGGCGAGGTCACCCGCCGGGTGCTGGAGGGGCCCCGCCCGCCGACCGCGCTGATCTACGACAACGATGTGATGGCGGCGGCCGGGGCGGCGGTCACGACGGGGCTGGGGCTCTCGGTGCCCGCCGATGTCTCGATCGTCTCCTGGGAGGACTCGGCGCTGTGCCGGCTGGTGCGCCCGTGGCTGACGGCGCTCTCCCGGGACCCGGTGGCCTTCGGCAGGCTCGCCGCCGGGGAACTGGCCGCGCTGCTCGACGGCGGCGGGGCCCGCACCGTACAAGTGCCGCTCCCCCGGCTGATCGAGCGGGAGAGCACGGCCCCGGCGCGGGAGTGGGACAACAGCTCCTGAGAGAGCCGGTCGCGTCCGCGCGGGCGCGACCGGCTCTCAGCGGGGTGCGGTTACCTCCGGTCCTCGCGGCCGGGGCGCTCGGCGCGCTCCGGTTCCGCGCTCCCGGAAGAGGCGGTCGAGGCGGCGGCGGCGACGGGTTTGCCGTCCGGTCCCGAGCCCCCCGGGCCCACGGCCCGGAGACGGGAGGCCGACTCGTCGGCACGTGCGGCCTCGGCACGGATCATGGCGCTGAGCGCGGCGAAGAGATCAACGGGCATGGCGGTGTCCTCACGGTGCGTCGATGCGGTGCTGAAGGGACTGCTGACGGTGCGTCGGACCTGTCAGCAGCGCAGCACGTCGCAGCGCGAGGAAGCGGGCACGCGCGGGGTCAGCGCGGAGCCGCAGCGCACGGTGTACGGGGCGGGTTCCATGGCACGGGAGCCGAGCGGCGCCGGGGGCTCCACCTTGGCCCTGCCCGCCCGCTGGATCCTGGCGGGCGTGGCCTGTTCCGTCTCGGCCGTGTCCTGCTGCACCTCGCCCGCGGGATCACGGGATCCCGCAAGGGGCGGAGGCGGCGGCGTGCCCCGTACCGCAGCCGCGCAGGGTTCGAGCGCCATGCCCAGGAAGGCGGCCAGCACCAGCAGGAGGATCAGCACGCCCCGGCGCGTCGCGGCGGCGTGAGCGGCTGCCGCGGCGGCGCCACGGGGAACAGCGAGCACGGTACGGCGCATGGGCACGACCTCCTGGACATGCCTGACCTGCCCAGGTATGCACCCCGCCCCGACCTGCTACCGGCGGAAACAGCCCGCACGGGGGACGGGGATCACGCCGTGTCCAGCTCGTCCTCGGCGGTTCGTGCCACCGTAGTGCGCATATGCGACCCGCATCCGGCCCCCGGCACGGACCGCGCTTCGGGTCCGTCCAGCGGTACTTGGGGGCCGCCGGCCTCGCGTAGCCAGCGTCCGAGCACCTGGTGCACCTGCTCGGCGCCGACCAGTTCCGCGCCGTCCGGCACCGGCGCGGAGAGCGTCAGCGGTGACATCAGGAACGGCAACGCCTGTTCGCCGCCGAGCCCGCCGTGCGAACCGATCTGCTCCTCGAAGGCGTGCACCCGGCCCGTCTGCGGGTCGTACATCGAGTTGACCATGATGTCCGCGACGTGCGGGAAGCCGTCGGTGCGCCGTACGGCGTCGGCAGCGCCGGGCCCCATACCGGCCAGCGGCCCGTCGTCGGTCAGTTCGGAGACCGGCACCTCGGCCCCGCCGGGACCGAGCACCACCGAGCCGTGCTCCTCGCTGCGCACCAGCAGGAAGCCGATGCCAGGATGGCTGGCGAGGGTGCGCAGCAGCGCCGGGTGGCGCCGGTCGATGTGCTCGCGGCTCATCCGCTCCGGTACGTCGGGGAACGAGATCAGGGCGAGGTTCCCTGAGGCGAGCACGACCGGGTCGGAGCCGGAGGGCGCCGGCTCCTCCTCCGCGCCCTCCGGCTCCGGCCGGTGCAGGGCGCTCAGTACGGCGTGGCGGGCGGCGTCGCGGGCCTCGGCGCCGCTCCTGGTGCGCTGGGCCCGGCGTGGCACGGGCAGTCCGCAGCCCGCTCTGACGAGGTCCTTGAGGGTGAGTCCGTAGGCGGCCTCGAAGGTCTCGCCGGGGCTCTGGCCGTGGTCGGAGAGCAGCACGATCCGGTAGCCGCGCGGGGCGTGTTCGGCGGCCTTGGCGATCAGGCCGACCGAGCGGTCCAGACGCGCCAGGACCTGCGCCGCGTCGCGGCTGTGCGGTCCCGAGTGGTGGGCCACCTCGTCGTAGGCGACGAGGTCGGCGTAGACGGCGGTGCGTCCGGCGAGCATGTCCCCGATGACCGCCGTGACCACCACGTCCCGCTCGACGACGGTCGCGAAGGCCCGGATGAACGGGTAGAGCCCGCCCCGGCCGACCCGCGGCCGGTCGCCGCGCAGCCGGGCCCGGACGGACTGGCCGATCTCGCGGCCGACGTCGGCGACGAAGGAGACGACCGTACGGACGGCGTTGGCCGGGTCGGAGAAGTAGGCGAAGTACCCGGCGCGCGAGCGGTTGGCCCTGCCGCGCCGGGCGGCGATGGAGAGCACCAGGGCGAGCTGGTCGGCGCCGCCGGTGAAGAGGTTGCCGCGGCTGGCGCCGTCGAAGGTGAGCAGACCGCCGTCGCCGGTGCGCTCGATGGCCCGGCGCTGGAGCCGGGCGGCGCTGGCGGGCCGGTTGCTGACCATGATCCGGCCGGTGTCCTTCTCGTACCAGCGGAACGCGGGCACGTCGTGGTTGGAGCCGTGCAGGATGCCCAGCTGGCTGGCGCCGGTCTGGCTGGACCAGTCGGTGCGCCAGGGCACCAGCCGGTGGGTCGGCGGCGGGCCGGGCTCCGGGTCGTCGGCGCACGTCCCGCGGCTCTTCCCGGCGGGGCTCTTCCCGGTGGAGTTCTTCCCGGTGGAGTTCTTCCCGGTGGGGCTCTCGCCGAGCCAGCTCGCGAGACGGGGCATCAGCCCGTCGGCGACGGCGTCCTGGAGCACCCGGTGCCCGACCCCGTCGAGCTGGAGGAAGACCGTGCCGGGCAGCCCGCCGTGCCGGCCGTCCTCGCCGGTCCGGCGGCGCCGCCGGACGGCGAGGCGCGAGAGCCTGCGCCGGTAGGCGCCGTCGTCACCGACCGCGAGCGCCGTGGAGGTCGCCGAGGCGACGGCGGACATCACGGCCGCGACCACCACCGCGGTCTGCGGATCGGCCGCGCCCCGGCCGTCGGGGATCAGCCGCAGCGCTATCAGCAGCAGTGAGCCGTTGAGGAAGAACACCAGCAGGCCGAGGACGAGCGCGGGCACCAGCAGCAGCGCCCGGACGAGCACGGGCCAGACCAGCGCGCTCAGCAGACCGAACGCCCCCGCGCCCCAGGCGGCGGTCAGGGCGGTCCTGGTGACGCTGTCCCCGTCCTCCGACTGGAGGTGGAAGTCGGGCAGGACCGCGGCGAGCAGCAGCATGGTGAGCGTGGAGACCGCCCACACGGTGATGATCCGCAGCAGGGCGCTGCCTGTCGTACGCCATCGCCCCTTGAGCACGTTCCCCTCACCTCATGTCCGCGCCCGTACCGTTCACGGGCTCCGCCCCAGCCTCGCACAGCGCGGCGGACGGACCCCGGGGGGTGGTGCGGGACCGGCGGCCGTGATAAAGACGCGTACCGGTCCTCGATGCCGCTCAGCGGCCCCGGTAGCCGGCCATCGGGATCGAGAGGCGGCGGTGGACCTCGGCCTTCATCGCGGCGTCGTAGCGCGGCTCGTCCAGGCCGACGGTCTCCAGCCGTACGCCCCTGCGCTCGCACTCCGCCGCGAAGTCGGACGCCGAGGTGAACGCCCGCTCCAGCACCCGGTCCCCGGCCGCGACGAAGACGTCCACCAGCCCCGCCTCGACATCGAGCCACAGCCCCCGGTGGTCGGGGCGCAGCCCGTAGAGCAGCAGCTGCCGGGTGACGGCGTACCCCTGGGCCTCGGCCCAGCGCGCGCACATGTCGTGCTGGCCCCGGGTGTCGACGAGGAAGGGGTCGCTGTCGAGTTCCTCCAGCGGGGTATGACTGGCGATCACGGCCACACGTACCTCACCCATGCCGGTCCCCCACGACTCCCCGATCCCACGGTCCCGACGCCCCCGTCCGTCCCGTCCGGGCGACCCTAACCCGCTCCCGGACCCGGCGGGCAGGCGCGCGGGAGGTGGGCACGGGGGCGCGCCCGGGCGCATCGCGCCCGCCTGAGCCACATCTCGCACGCCCCCATGGACACCCCCGTACGCTGAAGGCGGAGATCGAGCCCCGGGTGTGCGCGGCGTGCCCCCGGGCGGGACGGAGCTGAGGTCGGGTTGGGAACTGTCATCACCTGGTGGGGTCATGCCACCTGCACGGTCGAGGACTCCGGTGTCCGGGTGCTGACCGATCCGCTGTTCGTGCGCCGGCTGGCGCATCTGCGGCGCCGGCTCGGTCCCCTGCCGCCGCCCGAGGCTGCGGTCGCCGATGTCGTGCTCGTCTCGCATCTGCACTCCGACCATCTCCATCCGCGGTCGCTGACGCGGCTCGCGCCGGGCACCCGGCTGCTCGTGCCGCGCGGCGCCGCGTGGTCGGTCCCGGGGCTCAGGAGGCTCGACTCGCGCCGGAATCCGGGCGGGCTGCGGATCACCGAGGTCGAGGCCGGTGACGAGGTGGAGGTCGGGGCGGTGCGGGTGCGGGCCGTGCCCGCCCACCACGACGGCCGGCGGCTGCCGGTGGGGCCGCACCGCTCGCCCGCGCTCGGCTTTGTGATCAGCGGCGAGTCGCGGACGTACTTCGCCGGGGACACCGGGCTCTTCGACGGGATGGCGGAGGCCGTGGGACCGGTCGATGTGGCGCTGCTGCCGGTCGGCGGCTGGGGGCCGCACCTGGGGCCCGGGCATCTGAACGCGGAGCGCGCGGCCGAGGCGCTGGCCCGGCTGGCGCCGAGCGTGGCGGTGCCGGTGCACTACGGCACGTACTGGCCGATCGGTCTGGACGGGGTCAGGCCGCACGAGTTCTACGGGCCGGGCGACGAGTTCGCGCGGAAGGCGGCCGGGCTCGCGCCCAAGGTGTCCGTCCATCCGCTGGGCCACGGCGAGAGCGTGGCGCCGGAGGCCGCTCCGTGATCGACCGGCTGATCACGCGGCTGGCGGAGCTGCCGCCGGAGTCGACCCAGCAGGCCGTCGCCTATCCGTCGGTGTTCCTGCTGGTGGCACTGGGCGCGCTGGTGCCTGTGGTGCCGACGGGGGCGGTGGTGAGTTCGGCGGCCGTGGTCGCCTTCCACCAGACCGATCCGCTCTCGATGCTCTACGTATTCCTCGTCGCGTCGTTCGCGTCGTTCGTCGGTGACGTGGCCCTCTACTGGCTGGGCCGGCGCGGGGTCGGCTCGAAGAACGGCTCGCGCTGGCTGACCGCGCTGCGCGCGCACGCGCCCCGGGACCGGCTGGAGCAGGCGCAGTCGAAGCTGCGGGAGAACGGGGTGACGGTGCTGGTGCTGTCCCGGCTGGTGCCGGCCGGGCGCATTCCGGTGATGCTGGCGTGTCTGCTCGGGGACTGGCCGCTGCGCCGGTTCGCGCGGGGCGATGTGCCGGCGTGTCTGGCCTGGTCGGCGACGTACATGCTGATCGGGGTCGCGGGCGGTTCGCTCTTCCCCGAGCCGTGGGAGGGGGTGCTCGCCGCGGTGGTCCTGACGGTGGTGCTCAGCGCGGCCCCGGCGCTCTGGCGCAGGCTGCGCGGGCCGGGCTCGGAGGAGCAGCGGACGTAGGGCGTCCGCCGGTCCGCGCGTACGAGGTGACTCCTCGCGGGGCCGGCGGCCTCAGCTCGGCCGGCTTCAGCTCAGTCGGCCTCAGCTCGGCCGGCTTCAGCTCAGTCGGCTTCAGCTCGGCAGGCTTCAGCTCAGCTCGCCGAAGGCCGCCGCGAGCGTGTCCAACGCCCGTGCGACATGCGGCAGTTCCAGGGGCCGCGCCGCCGTGAGGGACTCCAGGCGCTGCGCGCGGGTCGCGCCGAGCAGCGGCCCGGTGGAGAGCCGTACGCGCAGCGCGCCCGGTTCGTCGCCGAACCGGTGACCGCCAGGTACGGACATGGACAGCCGCCCGCTCAGATGGTTCTCCAGCTCCATCGAGTCGGTGACCCCCACGCCCGCCAGCCGCTCGCGCAGCGGCCCGAGGTCGGCGTAGAGATGGCGGCCGGCCTGCGGGGTCCTGGCGAGCGCGCCCGAGAGGAGCACCGCGCGGTGGACGGCCGCGGCCACGCGCGCGTGCAGCCCGGCGGCGGCCCGAGCCCTGGCCGTGACCGCGTCGGGCCCGGCGAGCGCGTACGCGGCGGCCGCCGCGACCGGTCCCGCGACCGTCGCGCCCAGCGCGGTGAGCAGATCGAGCGTCCTGGCCCGCAGGGCGGCGCCCGCCGGGGTGGCGGGACAGCGGGCGACGGCCATCGGCCAGCCGGCGGGCAGCAGGGAGCCCGCCGCGTCCGCGACGACCACGACCTCGTCGGGCCACATCTCCGCCGGGCTGAACAGGACGGTCTCGTGCGGCCGGTGCACGGTGTCGCGCCAGGTCTCGTCGCTGACGATGCGCAGCCCCTCCCCGACGGCCGCCTCGCACACCTCGCGGACCAGTTCGGGCGGGGCGACGGTGGCGGTCGGGTCGTCGGCCGGGGAGAGCAGCAGCACGCCGGGGGCGCCGCCCTCGGCCCGTACCCGGCGCACCGTCTCCAGGAGCGCGAACGGATCGGGCACGCCGCCCGCGTCCGCCGGGGCGGGCACGTGGTAGGCGCGGCGGCCCAGCAGCCGGACCTGCGGGGTCCACCAGGCGGGGCAGGGCCGGGACATCAGGACGTCCCCGTCGTACGCGGCGAGCAGCGCGAACAGCAGCGGCTGCGCGCCGGGGGCGGCCACCATGTCGTCGGGGCCGCCGTGCAGGCCGCGCCGCCACCAGTAGCCGCAGGCCGCCTCCCGCAGGGCCGCGCCGCCGCCGGGCGGCTGGGGCGCGCCGTGCCGGGCGGCGGCCGCGCACACCTCGGCCAGTTCGGGGAGCACGGGCAGTCCGGTGCCGGGCGCGGGCGGACCGTACCGTACGGGGCCGCGGCCCTCGGCTGCCGTTGGCCGCACCGCGACACCTCCCGTCGGGACCGGCGGGACCGGCGGGAGCGCCGGAGCCGTCGTGAGCCAGTGAGCACATCGGGCTTGGGGGATGTTCGCCATCCTTTGTGCCCTTTATACGGAAGTTCGCCGCTCCGTGCTCCCCGGACCGCGCCGCTTGACCTCGCGCCCCCGGGGTAGCCGGGTGCCATGGCTGACACCTTCGCGACACTGCTCGACTCCTGGGACCAGCGCGTCTTCCGCTCCGTCGCCGGCCGGCACTGGCCGGGCGCCGACCCGGTGCTGCCCCGGCTGAGCCGCGGCGCCAACCACGGGCTGCTGTGGTTCGGCGCGGCGGCGGGGATCGCCGTGCTCGGCCGGAGCGCGCGGTCGCGCCGGGCGGCCCTGCGGGGCGCGGTGTCGCTGGGGCTCGCCTCGGCGGCCATCAACACGGTGGGCAAGCACGCGGTACGGCGGCGGCGGCCGACGCTCGATGTCGTCCCGGTCATCCGGCAGCTGAAGCGGCAGCCGTTCACCACCTCCTTCCCGTCCGGGCACGCGGCCTCGGCCGCCGCCTTCGCGACCGGGGTCGCGCTGGAGTCGAAGGGCTGGGGCGCGGCGGTGGCGCCGGTGGCCGCCGCCGTGGCGCTCTCCCGCGTCTACACCGGCGTGCACTATCCGAGCGATGTGGTGGTGGGCGCGGCGCTGGGGGTGGGCGCGGCCTTCGCGGTGCGCGGGCTGGTGCCGACGCGCGCCCAGCTGCCCTCGCCGGGCCGCCCGTACGCCGAGGCGCCCGCGCTGCCCGGCGGCCGGGATCTGGTCGTGGTGGTCAACCGCGCGTCCGGTTCCTCGGACACGGCGAGCCTGGTGCACGACGCGCTGCCGGAGGCGGAGGTCGTGGAGTGCGCCCCCGAGGAGGTCGAGGGCGAGCTGGAGAAGGCGGCGGCCCACTGCCGCGCGCTCGGGGTCCTCGGCGGCGACGGTACGGTCAACCGGGCCGCCGTGATCGCCGTGCGGCACGGGCTGCCGCTGGCCGTCTTCCCCGGCGGCACGCTGAACCACTTCGCGTACGACCTGGGCATAGAGCACGTCCACGACACGGTCAGGGCGGTGACCGAGGGGGACGCCGTCCGGGTCGACCTGGGGCGCTTCACCCCCGGCCCGGACGGGAAGACGCCGGGCCACTTCCTCAACACCTTCAGCCTGGGCGTCTACCCGGAGCTGGTACGGGTGCGCGAGCACTGGTCGCCGCGGATCGGCGGCTGGCCCGCCGGGGTGCTGGCGGCGCTGAAGGTGCTGCGCGGCCGGCATCTGCTGGACGCCGAGTTCGAGGGCCGGCGGCGCTCGCTGTGGCTGCTGTTCGCCGGGAACGGCATCTACGGGCAGATGGGCCCCACCCCGGGCCACCGCCGCGATCTGGCCGACGGGCTGCTGGACGTACGGATCGTCCACGGCGGTCGGACCCCGGGGCTGCGGCTCCTCGGCGCCGCCCTGGCGGGCCCGCTGAGCCGCTCCCCCTTCCACGCGGCCGAGCGGATGCGCCGGGTGCGCGTCGCGGGCATCGCGCCGGGCACCCCGCTGGCCTTCGACGGCGAAGTCGCCGAGGCACCGAGGGAGTTGACCCTCGACAAGGCGGCGGAGGCGCTGCGGGTCTACCGGCCGAAGGCGCTGCTGTAGGGCGGGTCCGGCGGCGCGCACCCCAGAGCCGGTGACCACATGGCAAGACGCAGGTCTCACCATCCGACATGCGGGCGTAGCGTGGCAGGACCACTTGCAGGAGCGGAGAGGGAGTCCGGCCATGCCGAAAGAGACCGCTGTCTACACCCACGGGCACCACGAGTCGGTGCTGCGCTCGCACCGCTGGCGCACCGCCGCCAACTCGGCCGCCTACCTCCTCCCCGAACTGCGCCCCGGCCAGGACGTGCTGGACGTGGGGTGCGGACCGGGGACCATCACCGCCGATCTGGCGGCGCGGGTGGCCCCGGGGACGGTGACGGCCGTGGACGCGGCCGGTGACGTACTGGACAAGGCGCGGGAGGCGGCGGCCTCGGCCGGGGTGGACAACGTCCGCTTCGCGGTCGCCGATGTCCACGCGCTGGACTTCCCCGACGACTCCTTCGACGTCGTCCACGCCCATCAGGTCCTCCAGCACGTCGGGGACCCGGTACGGGCGCTGCGCGAGCTGCGCCGGGTGTGCCGGCCGGGCGGGGTGGTCGCGGTGCGCGACGCGGACTACGCCGCCTTCGCCTGGTTCCCCGCCGTACCGGTGCTGGACGACTGGCAGGAACTGTACCGCCGGGTGGCCCGTGCCAACGGCGGCGAACCGGACGCCGGGCGCCGGCTGGTGTCGTGGGCGCGGCAGGCCGGCTTCGACGACGACGCCGTCACCGCGACGGCGAGCGCCTGGTGCTTCGCCACCCCGGAGGAGCGCGCCTGGTGGAGCGGGCTGTGGGCGGACCGGACGACCGCGTCGGAGTACGCGGGGCTGGCCGTCGGCGGCGGCCACGCCACGGCCGAGCGGCTGGCGGAGCTGGCGCGGGGGTGGCGGGAGTGGGGCGCCGCCGAGGACGCCTGGTTCCTGGTCCCGCACGGCGAGATCCTCTGCCGGGCCTGAGCGGCTCCCCCGCCACGCGACCGGCCGGGCTCCCGCGCCCCACGGCGGCGGCTCCACCAACTACCCTGTGCGGCATGGAAATCCTGGGAACCACGCTGCGCATCTGCGTCGACGACCTGGAGACCTCGGTGGCGTTCTACGAACGTCTCACCGGCAGCGCCGCGCTCCGCTTCGAGCGCGGCGGGGTCTCGGTCGCCGCCGTCGGCTGCTTCCTGCTGATGAGCGGGCCGGCATCGGAGATCGACGTCCTGCGCAAGGTGACGGCCACCATCGCCGTCAAGGACGTCGAGGAGGCGCACACCGTCCTCACCGGGGTCGGCGCGCAGGTCATCGTCGGTCCGGTGACGACTCCGGTGGGCCGCAACCTGATCGCCGTCCACCCCGACGGCTCGATCTTCGAGTACGTCGACCGCAAGGCCGCCGAGGCGGGCTGACGCGCCCGGCGCCTTCGGTGTGCCGCCGCGCCAAGGACCCCGCGTGCCGGACGCGCCGGACGCGCCGGACGAAAGGAAGAGACAGACATGCCGATCAGCCTCGACAAGATCCCCGCCGGGCTCGTCGACCTCACCAAGAGCGCTGCCGTCAGCCTCAGGAAGGCCGGGCTGGCCGGGCAGCGGGCCGCCGTGTACCTCGTCCTCGACCGCTCCCGGAGTATGGGCCCCTACTACCGTGACGGCAGTGTCCAGCACCTCGCCGAGCAGATCCTCGCGCTGTCCGCCAACCTCGACGACGACGGTGTCGTGCCCACGGTGTTCTTCGACAGCGACGCGTACGAGCCCGCCGAGATCGGCCTCGACGCCTACCGGGGCCGTATCGATGAGCTGCACCGGCGGTACGGCCGGATGGGCTCCACGAACTACGCGGCGGCGATGGACGAGGTCATCGACCACTACCTCGGCACCGGGACGGACGACCCCGCGTTCGTGGTGTTCCAGACCGACGGGTCGCCCAACTCCCGCCGCGCCGCCGAACAGACCCTGTGCAAGGCCGCTCGGCTGCCGCTGTTCTGGCAGTTCATCGGGTTCGGCGACGACGAGTTCACGTTCCTGCGGAAGCTCGACGACCTGGCGGTGCCGGCGAAGCGCGTCGTCGACAACGCGGGGTTCTTCCCGGCCGGCCTGCGCCCGGCCGACATCCCCGACGGAGTGCTGTACGACCAGCTGATGGAGGAGTTCCCGGAGTGGCTGGCCGCCGCACGCGCGGCCGGGGTGCTGCGGTGACGACCGTGCCACCCGCGGATCCGGGCCGTCCACCGGCACGTTGAGCCCGCCGCGCCCCCGGGCCGGACGGCGCGTCGGCCGCCACGAAATTCCGTGGTCGCGCCCTTCCCGCTTCCGTACCCTTACCGGTCGAACGGTTTGGGCGAGCAGAGAGCGGGCCACGCAATGACCACGCAGCACACGTACCGGGTGATCGTGCGCGGAAGCTGGCAGGGGCTGAGTGACGAGGTACGGGCCCGGCTGCTCGCGGAGGTGGCGGACCACGGGCTGACACAGATGCGGTTCACCCCGGAGGGATCGCTGACCTACGACCGCACGCTCAAGCACTTCAGCTTCCGCCACGTGGTGGTCTCCGACGCGGCGGACGGCGAGGAGATGGCGGGCGCGCTCGCCGAGGAGCGCGCCGAGACCGCGCTGCGGGCGCTGGGCGGCGCGTGGGGCGAGCTGCGCTCCACGGTCACCGACATGGACACCATGAAGGTCAATCGCAAGGGCCGCTGAGGCGCCTCACCACGCGTCGGCCGCCGGCGCGTCGCCCGCCATCGCCTCGGACACCATCTCCGAGGTGATCGCCCAGCGCTCGTGGCCGCGCCAGGCCCCGTCGATGTGCAGGAACTCCGGCGAGTACCCCTCCCGCCGGAATCCGGCGCGCCGTACGAGACAGAGCGAGCGGGTGTTGCCCGGCTGGATGTTGGCCTCCAGCCGGTGCAGCCCGAGCGGGCCGAAGGCGTGGGCCAGGACCAGGCCGAGCCCCTCCCCCATCAGTCCGCGCCCGGCGGCGTGCGCGAACGCGCCGTAGCCGAGCGCACCGCACCGGAAGGCGCCGTGGACGATGTTGTTGATGTTGATGAACCCGGCGATCGCGCCGTCGTCGGCGGCGCAGACGAGATGGCCCGCCCTGGCGGGGTCCTCGATGAGCCGGCCCGCGTACACGGCGTACGCCTCCGCGTCCCTCGGCAGGGGGAGCCAGGGCGCGTGCAGGTCCGCGCTCTCGCGGGCGCGGGCGGTGAACTCTTCGGCGTCGGCCTGACGGAAGGCGCGTACGAAGGTACGGGGGCCCTCGCCGAGCGGCGTCGGAGGCGCGGGCGGGGACTGGAGCTGCGGTGCACGGTCGGACATCGGACCAGCGTAGTGCTCCCGCACGGGGCCGTCAGGTCAACGCCGGTACGTCCAGAATGAGTGTCGCGCGCCCCTCCCCCGGCGCCGCCTCCAGCACCGCCGGTACGCCGAGGGGCATGGTCGGCGCGGTGTCCGCGTGGCCGAAGCCCAGCTCCTCCACCACCGGCACGCCCAGTGTCCCCAGCCGATCCAGCAGCACCGCGCGCACCTCCTCGTACGGGCCGCACCGCTCCCAGGAGCCGAGTGCGATCCCGGCGACGCCGTCGAGCCATCCGGAGCGCAGCAGCTGGGTGAGGATCCGGTCGAGCCGGTACGGCTCCTCCCCGACGTCCTCGATCAGCAGCAGCCCGCCCGCCGCCGAGGGCCGCGCGTGCGGGGTGCCCAGCTCGGCGGCGAGCAGGCTGACGCAGCCGCCGAGCGTGACCCCGGCCGCCCGGCCGGGGACCAGGGTGCGGGCGGTGTCCAGCGCGAGGGTGCGTACCGATTCGGGCTCGAAGAGCGTGGCGCGCAGCGACTCCTGGGTCCCGGCGTCCTTGAGGAAGGTGACGGCGGCGGTCATGGGGCCGTGCAGGGTGGCCAGCCCCATCCGTACGGCGAACGCCTCGTGCAGGGCGGTGATGTCGCTGTAGCCGACGAAGACCTTGGGGCCCGCCGCGCGCATCGCGGTCCAGTCCAGCAGATCCGCCATGCGCTGGGCTCCGTACCCGCCCCTGGCGCACAGCACCGCGCTCACCGACGGATCGCACCAGGCTTCCTGGAGGTCGCGGGCGCGGGCCTCGTCGGTGCCCGCGAGATAGTCGAACCGGGGGTGGCGGTCGAGGACATGGGGAGCCACCACCGGGTCGAGGTCCCAGCCGCGCAGGATGTCCAGCCCCGATTCGAGGCGCTCCTCGGGCACGGGCCCGCTGGGCGCCACGACGGCGACCCTGGCCCCGGGGCGCAGCCGCGCGGGCCGGGTCAGCGGCGCGAGGGCCCTGGTCCCGGTGGTCATCGCTTCAGTTCCAGCCGCGGCACGTCGTCGCGGACGATGCCGAAGGTCTGCGCGTACAGGGACAGTTCGGCCTCCAGGGCGCGGATCATGGTGTCGGCCCTGCGGAAGCCGTGCCCCTCGCCCTCGAAGGTGAGGTACGCGTGCGGGATGCCGCGTCCGGCCACCGCGCCGAGGAAGCGCTCGCACTGCGCGGGCGGGCAGATCACGTCGTCGAGCCCCTGGAGCAGCAGGAACGGCGCGGTGATCCGGTCCACGTGGTGCAGCGGCGAACGCTCGTGGTAGCGCTCCGGGACCTCGGCGAGCGGTCCGACGAGCGATTCCAGGTACTGGGACTCGAAGTCGTGGGTCTCGTCGGTGGCCCAGCCGAGCAGGTCCAGGATCGGGTAGCTGATGGTGCCGCAGGCGTAGACGTCGGTGGAGGTCAGCGAGGCCGCCGTCGTCCAGCCGCCCGCACTGCCGCCGCGCACGGCGAGCCTGGCGGCGTCGGCGGTCCCCTCCGCCGCCAGCGCCCCGGCGACCGCCGCGCAGTCCTCGACGTCGACCACGCCCCACTGCTCGCGCAGCCGGTCGCGGTACTCGCGCCCGTAGCCGGTGGAGCCGCCGTAGTTGACCTCGGCGACGCCGATGCCCCGGGAGGTGAAGTAGGCGATCTCCAGGTCCAGTACGAGCGGGGCGTGCCCGGTGGGTCCGCCGTGCGCCCACACCACGTACGGCGGCAGCTCGCCCTCGGGCGCGGTGTGTCCGGGGTGGTGCGGCGGATAGATCTGGGCGTGGATCTCCCGGCCGCCGGGTCCGGTGAAGGTACGGAGCACGGGTTCGGGGTAGTGGGCGGGGTCCACCGCGTCGTGGTGGGCCGCGCCGATCACCCGGGTGTGTCCCGTGCCGGTGTCCAGCTCCACGACCTCGTAGGCGCTGCGGGGTCCGGCGGCGACGCCGATCACCCGGTCGCCCCGGACGGCGAGGGTCGGGGCCCACTCGGTCCAGGGTCCGGCCGCGTCCACCAGGTCGCCGGTCGCCGGGTCGAGGACGCCGAGGGCCGTCGTACCCCGGCCGTGGACGACAGCGATCAGTCCGTTGGCCAGCGGGTGGAACCACTGGAGGCCGATCTTCCAGAGCGGCCCGCCGAACTCCTCGTTCCGTCCCGGGCACAGGACGGTGCTCGCGACCACGCCCGGCACGCCCCGGTCCACCCGGGCGCGGTGCAGCTCCCACCAGCCTCCGCTGTCGGAGACGAAGAGGAGTGAGCCGTCGGGGGCCCAGTCGACCTGGGCGACGGACTCGTCGGTGTCGCCGACGACCGGCCTGACCGCGCCGAAGGGCCCGGTGTCGGCCACCTCTCCGAGCATCACCACGGTGCCGTCCCAGGGCATCCGCGGATGGTCCCAGGCGATCCACGCGGCGTGGAGTCCGTCCGGGGAGAGCCGGGGGCCGGTGACGAAGCGGTGCCGGTCGTCGGACAGCTCCCGTACGGCCGTACGGTCCTCGGCGGCCGAGCCGTCCAGCGGGACCGCCGCGATCACCCGCCGTACGTCGGTGGGGCCCTCACCGGTGAACTCCTCCAGCACGCACCAGAGTTCACCCCGGTCGAGGTGGAGCACCGGGTCGGCCCAGCGCAGCCCGCCGCCGGTCGCGGACACCGGCGTGAGCGGCCTCGGGCCGCCCGCGCCGTCCGGCTCGTACGCGTACAGCCGCTGGTCGGGGAAGTGGACGAAGACGACGAGCGGCCCGCCGTCGGCGCGCACGGCCCCGGCCCACGGCATCCCGCCGTACTCGATGACCCGGCTGCGGACGTTCCAGGGGGCCGGCAGCACCGGCTCCTCGCGGCCGTCGGCCCGCCGCCGCACCAGCGCGCGGCGGCCCGCCTCGGCCGGGCGCGGCTCGGTCCACCACACCTCGTCGCCGACCGCGCCCACGTACTCGGGCCGGCCGTCGTGCGAGGCGGCCAGTGCCGCGTCGACCGGGGACGGCCAGGTCCCGTACGGTCCGACGCGCACCGCGCCGCGCCCGGTGTTCTCCGCGCTCTGCGCTGTCTCCACGAACGCTCCTAGGCGGTCTTCAGATAGTGGTCGAGGACCCGGACGCCGAAGTGCAGTGCCGAGACGGGCACCCGCTCGTCCACGCCGTGGAAGAGCGCCTGGTAGTCGAAGTCCGGGGGCAGCTTGAGCGGGGAGAAGCCGTAGCCGGTGATGCCCAGCCGGGAGAACTGCTTGGCGTCCGTGCCGCCCGACATGCAGTACGGCACGACGTGGCCGTCCGGGTCGAAGCGCTCGACGGCGGCGCGCAGCTTGGCGAAGGTGGGTGAGTCGACCGGCGCCTGGAGCGCGACCTCGCGGTGGTGGAACTCCCAGTCGACGTCGGGGCCGGTGAGCTGGTCCATGGTGGTGCGGAACTCCAGCTCGCCGCCCGGCACCATCCGTCCGTCCACATAGGCCGTGGCCTGCCCCGGGATCACGTTGACCTTGTAACCGGCCTCCAGGACCGTCGGGTTGGCGCTGTTCCTTATGGTCGCCTCGACCAGCGCGGCGGCCGGGCCGAGCTTGCCCAGCAGATCGTCCGGGTCGAAGTCCGCCGCGTACACGTCGGTGTCGATGCCGTACAGCACGGCGAGTTCGGCCAGGGCGGCCCGAACGGTCGGGGTCAGCCGGACCGGCCAGAGGTGGTCACCGATCCTGGCGATGGCGGCGGCGAGCCTGCTGACCGCGTTGGCGCGGTTCACCTTGGAGCCGTGGCCGGCCCGGCCGTGAGCGGTGAGCTTGAGCCAGCCGGTGCCGCGCTCTCCGGCGCCGATCGGGTAGAGGGTCATGCCGGGGCCCGCGTGGAAGGTGAAGGCGCCGGACTCGCTGATGCCCTCCGTACACCCCTCGAACAGTTCGGGGTGCTGGTCGGCGAGGAAGCCCGAGCCGTCCTCGGCGCTGGCCTCCTCGTCCGCCGTGTAGGCGATCACGATGTCCCGGCGCGGCCGGACGCCGGTCCTGGACCAGGCGCGGACGGCGGACAGGATCATCGCGTCCATGTTCTTCATGTCGACGGCGCCGCGCCCCCACACCACCCCGTCCTTGATCTCTCCGGAGAAGGGGTCGACGCTCCAGTCGGCGGCCTCGGCGGGCACCACGTCGAGGTGGCCGTGGACCAGGAGCGCGTCGGCGGACGGGTCGGTGCCCTCGATCCTGGCCACCACGTTGGTGCGGCCGGGGGTCCGCTCCAGCAGGACGGGCTCGATCCCGGCGTCCGCGAGCCGCTCGGCGACGTACTCGGCGGCGGGCCGCTCGCGGCAGTCGCCGCCGCCCCGGTTAGTGGTGTCGATACGGATGAGATCGGAGGTGAA
Source organism: Streptomyces sp. NBC_01429 (assembly GCF_036231945.1). Taxonomy (NCBI): domain Bacteria; kingdom Bacillati; phylum Actinomycetota; class Actinomycetes; order Kitasatosporales; family Streptomycetaceae; genus Streptomyces; species Streptomyces sp. NBC_01429. The sequence goes on from NZ_CP109599.1 coordinate 1,307,334, forward strand.
GGCGACCACCTCGTCCAGCGCCGTCCCGTCGAGGGCTTCCCTCGTGTCGTCGTGCGTCATGTCAGCCATACTGCTCCTCCACCGAGGCCGAGACGATCGTGGTGACCGCCTTGAAGGTACGGATGGCCTCGTACATCGTCGTACTCGTATAGGCGGCCCGGCGCTCGCCGCTGGGCGCGACGCCCGGCACCACCGTGGCGACGTCGGACAGGTGCGCCGCGTCGAACTCCATCTCCACCGTGAACGGCCCGCCGTCGACCGGCTCGTGCCGGTGCGCGAGCCCCGTCGCGAGCTGCGCGGCGGCGCGGATGTCCGCGGCGGTACGGGCCGGGGTCCGGCACACCGCCGCGTACCGCGACACATGGTCCTTCACCGCCACCTTGTGCGCCTCGGGCGCGTATCCGATCGCGTCCTCGCAGGTCAGGTCGTCGCCCGTGACCAGGATCACGGGGACGCCGTACTCCGCGACGACCCGCGCGTTCAGCAGCCCCTCGCTGGCCCGCTCGCCATTGAGCCAGACGCCGGTGAGGGAGTTGGCGAGGTAGGTGTGCGCGAGGACGCCCTCGGCGCCGGCGCCGGTGTGGTAGCCGACGAACGCGATGCCGTCGACGTCGCCGTGCTGCACGCCCTCCACCATGGAGAGCGCTTTGTGCCGCCCGGTGAGCAGCTGCGCGCGCTCGTCCAGCCGCTCCAGCAGCAGATTGCGCATGGTCCAGTGCGCCTCGTTGATGAGCACCTCGTCGGCGCCGCCGTCGAGGAAGCCGAGGACGGCGGCGTTGACATCGGAGGTGAAGAGGGCACGGCAGCGCTCCCACTGCGGCGTGCCCGGCAGCACATCGGCCGGCCAGGTCACCCCCGTGGCGCCTTCCATGTCGGCGCTGATGAGAATCTTCATGGTGGCGCCATCCTCCCGGTTCGGGCGGCCGGCGGGGGCCGCCGGCGTGGATCAGTGACTTCGGTTTCACCGGCGCCCCAGTAGATCACTCCGGCCCGCCCCGCGCCGAGGTGGGTCGCGGGGCGGGTCGGGGCCGCTCACCGCGGCGTCGGGTCGGGGCCGCTCACCGCCCCGCGAGGACGTACCAGCGCGCCGGCAGTTCGATCCGCGCGCCGTCCGGCAGATACTCCGTCTGGGGCAGCGGGGCGTCGCCGGAGGCCAGTACGGTCAGCCCCGCCGCGCGCAGCAGTCCCGGCACCTCCTCGTCCTCGGCGTCGGCCGGCTTGAGGCCGTGCGCGAAGACCCGCCGCAGCTTCTCGGGCGGGCCGCCGGGACCCTGCGCCGCCTGCTGGAGGACGTCTCTGGAGGCGCTGGTCAGCTCCGTGACGAAGGCCCGGCCGCGCGAGCCGAGCAGCGTGGTGACCGCGGCCGCCACCGCGGCCCGGTCCTGGGGCTCGCTCTGGTGGATGACCGCCCGCATGTAGACGTTCGTGTCGCCGATCCGCTCGCTCAGGGCCCGCACCGCGTCGTGGTCGACGAGATCGAGCTGCTCGAACTCCGCCACGCCCGCCGGGTCGGCGCGGCGCGCGTGCTCGACCGCCGCCTGCGAGAGGTCCACCCCGATCGCGCGGGCGAAGCGCGTGGCGAGATACCGGGTCTGGGTGCCGCTGCCGCAGCCGAGGTCGACCAGCGGGAGCGAGGTGTCGGCGTACGGGAGCAGCAGCTCACTGTGGGGCTCGGCGGAGAAGGAGGGGTCGGCGTCCCAGATGGCCTCGCCCGGGGCGTCCGAGGTCTCCCGCCAGTAGCCTTCCCATGACGCGCGATAGCGTGGTGATACATCCATATTGTCTCCCAACTCGGGCTCGCCCACGGCGAGTTGCAGAGACCGGACTACGTTCGCGGTGGTGGGGAGGGCAAGCGTGTCGCGCGCTTCTTCACCGTCCTTCACCGTCCGTTCGCACCGGCCCCCCGCTTCGGGGTGAGCGCCTGTTCGAACCAGACCGTCTTGCCGTGCGCCGAACTGCTGGTGCCCCACTCGCGCGCGAGACTGCTCACGACCCGCAGCCCGCGGCCGGACTCGTCGTCGGGTCCCGCGTCCAGCAGCGCCGCGGGGGCCGGTTCGTCGTCGCGGACCTCGCACAGCAGGGCGTCCGTACGGACCAGGCGCAGCCCCACCGGGTGGGAGCGCGCGTGGTTCACGGCGTTGGTGACCAGCTCGCTGACCATGAGCTGCGCCGAGTCCACCGCGCCGGGCAGCCCCCAGTCCAGCAGTTGCCGGCGCACCAGCCGGCGGGCCCGGCCGACCTCTTCCGGGTCCAGGGCGAGTTCGTACTCCGCGACGTCGTCGTCCTCGATCCCGTTGAGCCTGGCCATCAGCAGCGCCACGTCGTCCTTGCGCCCCTCGCGGGTGTTGAGGGCGCGGATGATGGTGTCGCAGGCGTCGTCCATCGAGGCGGCGGGGTGGGCGGCGGAGGCGCAGAGCGCGGCGAGTCCGTCGCCGATGTCCGCGCCGCGCACCTCTACCAGGCCGTCGGTGCACAGCACCAGCCGGTCGCCGGGCCGGACCGTGAAGGCGGCCGTCTCGAAGGCCACTTGACCGACCCCGATCGGAGCGCCGGTCGGTACGTCGAGCACCTCGCTGCTGCCGTCCTCGGCGCGGACGAGCACGGGCGGGATGTGTCCGGCGTTGGCGATCTGGATCTCGGATCTGATCGGGTCGTAGACCGCGTAGAGACAGGTGGCGAGGTACAGCTCGCCGAGGCGCTGCGCGAGGTCGTCGAGGTTGCGCAGCAGCTGGGCCGGTGGCATCTCCATGGTCGCCATGGTCTGCACGGCGGTACGCAACTGACCCATCATCGCGGCCGAGTTGAGGCCGTGCCCCATGACGTCGCCGACGACGAGCGCGGTGCGCGAGCCGGGGAGTTTCACCGCGTCGAACCAGTCGCCGCCGATCCGGCCGAGCAGGGCGCCCGGCAGATAGCGGGTGGCGATGTCGCAGCCCGCCATGCGCGGCGCGACCTGCGGCAGCATGCTGTCCTGGAGGGTCTCGGCGACGTTCTCCTGGTACGTGTACATGCGGGCGTTGTCGAGCACGAGCCCGGCGCGGGCGGCGAGTTCGGCGCCGGTCGTGCGGTCCATGTCGTCGAACGGCTCGCGTTCGGCCCTGCGCATCAGCACCATGAAGCCGAGCACCACGTCGCGCGCCTTCAGCGGTACGAGCAGCATCGAGCGGTGGTTGATGAGCGGGCGCAGGTCGCGCTTCTCGAACTGCCCGGAGATCCGGTTGCCGTCCTCCTCGCTGATGCGCGGGATCAGCACGGGCTCACCGGTGACCATGCACTGGAAGAACGGCGTGTGTTCCGGGAAGGCGATGGCTTCACCGACCGGCACCGTGTCGTCCCAGCGCCCCGGCTCGTCGTTGTGTTCGACCCAGACCCGGTGCCAGACGGTGGTCACGTCCGGCACACCGTCGGGGAACCCCTCACCGGCCAGGACGGCGGCGCGCAGATGGGTGCCGGCGAAGTCGCTGAAGCGCGGGACGGCGGCGCTGGTGACCTCGCGGATGGTGCTGGCCAGATCGAGGGAGGAGCCGATCCGGCCGCTGACCTCGTTCAGGAACTCCAGCCGCTCGCGCACGGCGGCGTATTCCAGGTCGAGTTGGGGCCGGGGCGCCGCCCGCCGCCGAAGTCCTCCGGCGTCGGGGCGGACGTCATCGGTCTCGTACCGCTCGGGCGAGCGGCGCGGCACGCCCCAGTCGGGGGTGACGGGCACCCGGTCGTGCCGGCTGAACTCCAGTACCGGGTAGCCCATGTCGAGGACCTGCGCGACGATCCGGGTGGACTCGGCGGGGCCCATGTTCGGCAGGATGTCCGGCAGCCGCCCGGCCAGCGTGTCCGCGTGCTGGAACTCCGTGTGCAGGGCGAAGCCCGGGGTCATCCGCAGGTGCGCGCCCTGCCCGGCGTCGTCCCCGGCGGCGAACTGGCCCGCGTCCGCCGCCAGGACGAGATGGCGTCCGGGGCCGGGACCGATCAGCGGATAGGCCCACCAGAGCACATCCGTACGGCCCCGCTCCGGGTCGGAGACCTTCGCGCGGCCGGCGGTGGGGTAGGAACCCCGGGCGTGCAGCCCGGGGCCCAGTTCGTCCTCGGGGTCGTACCAGCCGTGGGCGACGCCCCGTTCCTCCTCGGCCAGCGCGCCGGCGACCGGCATCAGGTCGGCGGCGGAGCGGCCGACGGCTTCCTCCCTCGCGGGTCCGAACAGCCGTCGCGCGCCGGAGGACCAGTGCGAGACCAGGCCGTCCCCGTCCACGACGACCACGGCGAGCGGAATCCTTCCGGCCGCGGCGAACCGCTGCGGCGGCCCCGGCGGAATGCCACTGTCCATGGGTGGGAGGCTCCTTCCCTGCCGCCAGAATCCGCGGCTCCACCCTCCACGGTACGGCCCTCGGCGTGCTGTGCGCCGGGCATTGAACCAATAGGTTGTGCGCCCGCGCACAACCGCTGACTGACTGAAATTCAGTCAGTCCTCGTGGCCCAGCTGGAGATCCCGTTCGGTCCGTCCGCCGCCCGCCATCCGGAGCACCGTGGCGACCGGCGGATAGCCCGCGGCGATCACCGTGTACTCGCCGGACGACAGGTCGACGAAGCGGAAGGTGCCGTCGAGACCGGTGGTGAGGGTGTCCACCACATTGCCCGCCGCGTCGAGAAGAGTGACGCGCGCGTCCTCGACCGGACGGCCGCCCCCGGCGCGCACGGTGCCGCGCAGCACGGCCCCGCCCGCCAGTTCGATGTCCTGCCGGGTCTCCCGCGACGCCTGCACGCTGACGGGCAGCGCGGCGGGCCGGAAGGCGGGCGCGCTGGCCGCGAGGGTGTACTCCCCCGCCACCAGCTCGGAGATCACGTAACTGCCCTCCCGGCCGCTGCGGGTGGACGCCACGACGTCTCCGCGTACGTCGGTGAGCGTCACGGCGGCGTCGCGCACCGGGGTGCCGTCGGCGGTGCGTACGGACCCGGCGAGGCGTCCCGCGCCGCCGAGGACGACGTCCAGTTCGACGGGCCGTTCGCCGACGGTCACGGTGACGGCCTGGGGCTGGTGCCCGCCCGCCGCCGCGATCATCACGTACGACCCGGAGCCGGGCACGCTCAGCGCGTACCGCCCGTCCCCGCCGCTCGCCCCGCGCCCGATCTGCTGGCCCTGGACGTCGATGAGGGTGAGCGCGGCCCGGGGCACGACGGTGCCGTCGTGGTGCTGGACGGTGCCACAGACGGCGACCCCCGGGATGTGCGGGGCGGCGGCGGACGGGGTCCGCGGCTCCGGCAGGACGGAGGGGGCGGCGGGGACCGCGCCGGACTCGGTGGCGGGGGCGTTCTGGGACACCAGCGGTTTCTCCTTGAGGAAGAAGGTGATCAACAGGCCGAGGGCGAGCACCGGCACGAGATAGAGGAAGATCCGCGGCATCGCGTCCGCGTACGCCTGGACGTAGCCGTCGCGCACGGCGGGCGGCAGGGCGCGGACCGACTGCGGGGTGATGGAGTCGGCGCTCAGCGGTCCGGTCCCGGCGGGCACACGGTCGGCCAGCGCGTCGGCGAGGCGGCCGGCGAAGAGCGTGCCGAAGACGGCCGCTCCCACGCTGCCGCCGATCTGCCGGAAGTAGTTGTTGGCGCTGGTGGCGGCGCCGATGTCGGACGGCGGGACGGCGTTCTGCACGGCGAGGACGATCACCGGCATCACCAGGCCGATCCCGAGGCCGAGCACCGCCTGCGCGAGGCCGACCTCCAGCCGGGAGGTGCCGGCCTCCAGCCGCGACAGCAGCCACATCCCGAGCACCGACAGGAAGCCGCCGAGCACCGGGAAGCGCTTGTAGCGGCCGGTACGGCTGATCAGCTGGCCGGAGGAGACCGAGGCGACGACGATGCCGCCCATCATCGGGAGCATCAGCAGCCCCGACTCGGTGGCGCTGGCCCCGTCGACCATCTGGAGGAAGGTCGGCAGATAGCTGGCCGCGCCGAACAGCGCCACCCCGACGACCATGCCGATCATGCCGCACACGGCGAAGACCGGATCGCGGAACAGCCGCGGCGGAATGATCGGTTCGGCCACGCGGTACTCGACGGCCACGAAGAGCAGGGCGCTGCCCAGCGCGCCCGCCGCGAGCCCCAGGATGACGCGGGAGCCCCACGCGTACTCCGTACCGCCCCAGCTGGTCAGCAGGACCAGACAGGTGGAGGCGGCGGCGAGCAGCAGGGCGCCGAGGACGTCGAAGCGGGCGCGCGCCGGGGGCCGGGGAAGTTTGAGCACCACACTGACGACGGCGAGCGTGAGCAGCCCGAAGGGCACGTTGAAGTAGAAGCACCAGCGCCAGGAGACGTGGTCGGTGAAGAAGCCGCCGAGCAGCGGCCCGGCCACCGAGGCCACCCCGAAGGACCCGCCGATCAGCCCCATGTACCGGCCGCGCTGCCGGGGCGGCACGATGTCCGCGATGATCGCCTGGACGCCGATCATCAGACCGCCCGCGCCGACGCCCTGGAGGGCCCGGAAGGCGATCAGCTGGTCCATCGAACGCGACCAGCCCGCCAGCGCGGATCCGATGACGAAGACGACGATGGCGAACTGGAAGACGCCCTTGCGGCCGAGCAGGTCCCCGAGCTTGCCGTAGACCGGCAGCCCGACCGTGGAGGTGAGCAGATACGCGGTGATCGCCCAGGACATCCGGTCCAGGCCCTGGAGTTCCCCGACGATCTTGGGCAGCGCGGTCGCCACGATCATCTGCTCCAGCGCGGCGAGCAGCATGGCGAGCATCAGCCCGACGAAGACCAGCCGCACCCGGCGGGGGCTGAGGGGCGCGGCGGCGACGGCGCCGTCCGTGAGCGGTGGCGGCGGCCCGTCCTCGGCCGCGACGGCGGGGAACGGCCCGGCGGCCGGCCCGGCGCCCCCGCCCGCGTCCCGCTCGACGCCCTTCACCAGAGTGGTCCCGCCCACGTACTGCTCCCCTCGTCACACCTGCGCGGCGTCATTGTTCACATCGCGCGCCGAGCGGGAGCAAGCGGGATTATCCGCCCCGAAGGGGGCTGTGACGAGGGGAAGTTGGCCGGGGACCGGCGGCGCCGAGGCGCTCATCAGCGGCTTTCCCGCGGCGTGTCGCACGGGCGACGCGCGACGGCACGGTCACGACGCCGCGGGGAAGACCACTCGAATCGGTGACTCCGGCAACGATCTGCCGGAGCGGGTGGCTATGCCTCGGGCGTCTCGGGCCTGGTCCCGGGCTCGGTCCCGGCGGCCTCGGCCCCGGTCCCGGCCTTGCCTTCGGTCTCGGTGGCGAGCTTCCCGAGCACCTCGTCGTAGATGCGGCCAAGACCCTTGGGGGCGAAGGTCCGCTCGAAGAAGCCGCCGATGCCGCTCGCGCCGTCCCAGACCGTGGTGACGACGGCCTTCGAACGGCCCTCACCGGCCGGAGTGACGATCCAGGTGGTCACCATCGAGGAGTTGCGGTCCTTCTCGACCAGCTGACCGTCGGTCGGCTCGGTCACCTCCAGCAGGCAGTCCCGGACGCGCTTGCTGGTGGCCTGGAGCTTCCAGTGGACGAGGGTGCCCTCACCGTCGCCGCCCTCCCGCACCTCGTACTCGCTGAACTGGCCCGGCAGAAGCTTCGCGCGGGTGTTCTCGTAGTCGGCCAGAGCATCGAACACCGTCTCCGGGTCCGCCGCGATGATTCGCTCCGTCGTGGCCTCGACCTGCGCCATGGATCTTCCTCCAGCACTCGGTATTTCGGTGGGGTGCGGCCACCCAACCACCCTCCGGCACGCCCGCCCAAATCCGGGTCCCGGCGATCAAGGGAACAAATGTTCTATTCTGTGGCCAGTGCTACAGAGGAGGCCCCCATGCGCTGGGACAATCTGGTCGAGAACGCCTCGACGAACGGGCCGACCGGGGACATCGCGCTCTTCCGTACGGACGCGGTGACCACCCGCACCTTCGACACACCCGAATTCCGCGGCATCACCTTCCACGAGGTCCGCGCCCGTTCGATCGTGAACCGGGTGCCGGGCGCGTCCCGCATGCCGTTCGAATGGACGGTGAACCCGTACCGGGGCTGCACCCACGCCTGCGTCTACTGCTTCGCCCGCAGGACGCACAGCTATCTGGACCTCGACACCGGGCTGGACTTCGACTCGCAGATCGTCGTCAAGATCAACGCCCCGGAGCTGCTGCGCGACCGGCTGGCCTCCCCGCAGTGGCAGGGGGCGCACATCGCCATGGGCACGAACGTCGACTGCTACCAGCGGGCCGAGGGCCGCTACCGGCTGATGCCGGGCATCATCTCGGCGCTGCGCGACCGGGCCAACCCCTTCTCCATCCTGACCAAGGGCACGCTGATCCTGCGCGACCTGGAACTGCTGCGCCAGGCCGCCGACGTCACCGAGGTGGGCGTCTCGGTGTCGGTCGGCTTCACCGACCGGGAGCTGTGGCGCACGGTCGAGCCGGGCACGCCCTCCCCCGAGCGCCGCCTCGACGTCGTACGCGCCATGACGGCCAACGGCATCGACTGCGCGGTACTGATGGCACCGGTCATCCCGTTCCTCGGCGACAGCCCCGACCAACTGCGCGCCACGGTACGGGCGATCGCGGCCGCCGGCGCCACCTCCGTCACCCCGCTGGCACTCCACCTGCGGCCCGGCGCGCGCGAGTGGTTCATGACCTGGCTGAACCGGCACCATCCGGGCCTGGTGGACCGGTACGAGCGGCTGTACGCGGACGGGGCGTACGCGCCGACCTCCTACCAGCGCCGGATCACCCGGCAGGTGCACGAACTGGCCGACGAGTACGGAATAGGCCCCGCGGGCCGAGGCGCGGCCCGCCGCATCCCACCGCCCCCGGCCCTGGCCCCGACCCCGGAGCAGCCACCAGGGGCCACCCAGCTCACGCTGCTGTGAGGCGGGCGGCGAAATCCCTTGGCCCGTCGCCAGGGGCGTCGGGGAGGATGCCCGCATGACCGAACCCACGCGTCCGCACATCCGGGAGATGACCGCCGACGACTGTCCGGCGGTCGCCGAGGTGCGGGTGCGCGGCTGGCAGCACGCGTATGCCGGGGTCGTGCCGCGGACGTATCTGGACGCGATGAGCGTCGAGGAGGAGACGGCGGTACGCCGCGAGCAGTTCGGCGAAGGCGCGGGACGGGCCGTGAATCTCGTGGCGGAGCGCGACGGACGGGTGGTCGGGTGGGGGTGTCTGGGCCCGGGGCGCGACGAGGACGCGCCGGCCGGAGCGGCCGAGTTGTACACGCTCTACGTGCTGCCCGCGTACCTGTCCACCGGGGTCGGCCGGGCGCTGATGGCCGCGTTGACGGCCCGCGCCGAGGCACGGGGAAGCCGGGTGCTGCTGCTCTGGGTGCTCGCGGGCAACGCGCGCGCGAGAGCCTTCTACGCGCGGGACGGGCTCCGGCCGGACGGCGCGGAGGCGTCGTTCGAGATAGCGGGAGTCGCGGTGCGCGAGCTGCGTTACGCGAGACGGCTGAGCGCCTCCTCGGCCGCCGCGCCCAGCCTCGGGTGAGTGCGGGCGGCCTCCAGCACGGCGCGGGCCCGGTCGTCCCCGAGCCGGCCCAAGCCCTCCACGCAGGCGAGCGCCACCCGCCAGTGCGGGTCGTCGGGGGCCAGCAGGCGTTTCAGCGTGGCGGTCAGCGCCGGTACGGACTCGGGGGCGCGCAGTTCGGTGAGCAGCCGTACGGGGTGCAGCGCGTAGGCCGTCCGCAGCGCGTTGGTCGCGAGCGCGGCGGCGGCCCGGGGCGTGCGCGCGTCGCCGAGCCTGGCCAGGGCGTACGAGGCGCTGACGCAGCGCTCGGGGTCGCGGTGGTTGAGGAGCAGCACCAACGCCTCGAAGGACCGGCGGTCCCCGGCGCAGCCGAGCCGGAAGGCGGCCGTCTCCCGTGCCCACAGGGGCTGTTGGGGCGCGGTGAGGACCTCGGCCAGTTCTTCCGTGTCCTCCGTGGCGAGCAGCCGTTCGCACGTGGCGGAGCCGCCGGACTCGCCTCGCACCCGGTCCGCGAGTGAGCGGAAGTCCTCATCCATACGGGTCAGCGTATCGACTCCGGTGACGGTGACGCACCACACAGTGACCGGGCACCCGCCCACCCCTGGCGCGCTCGTTACTCGTCGGTTAACCTCAGATGAGCGGATGAACTCCGCGGCTTCGACGGCCTGGTGACGCAGCCGTCGCAAGTCCCGCCGCTGTCGGTTCAGCGGCACTCACGTGTACGGCGCGACCCCGGGACAGGGTCCGCCGCAGCCCCACGACTTCCCTCACCCGCGCCGCCGTTCGCGCGCGCCCTCAGCCGTCACTCATCCCCTGGAGTCCCCCGATGGACATCCGTACGGACACTTCTCCCGGCGCCGACAACGGCACCAGCACCAGCACCGACACCGACACCCCGCTCTCGCCCGTCGCCGTCGTCGGCCTCGGCACGATGGGGACCGGCATCGCCGAGCTTCTCGCCCTCTCCGGCCGCGAGGTCATCGGCATCGATCCCGACCCGGCCGCCGCCGCGCGGGCCGTGCGCGCGTTGGAAGAATCCACCGCGCGGGCGGTGGCGCGCGGGCGGCTCGGCGCGGCGCGGCGGCTGACCGCGCTCGCCCGCTTCCGTACCTTCTCCGGCCTGCGGGCCGCCGCCGACGCCCGGTTGGTGATCGAGGTCGTGCCGGAGGAGTACGAGACCAAGCGCCGGGTGCTGAGCGAGCTGGACGGGATCGTCGGCCCCACCGCGATCCTCGCGACCGGCACGAACGCGCTGTCCGTGACCCGGCTGGCCGCCGGCTCGGCGCACCCCGAGCGGGTGCTCGGCCTGCACTTCTTCCACCCCGCCCCGGCGATGCGGCTGGTGGAGGTGGTGTCGTCGGTGCTGACCTCGCCGCGGGCCGTCGCGGCCGTCACCGCGCTCGCCCGCGCGCTGGGCAAGGAGCCGGTGGCCGTGGGCGACCGGCCCGGATTCGTCGCGGACGGGCTGCTGTTCGGCTATCTCAACCGGGCGGCGGCGATGTACGAGGCCGGGTACGCCTCGCGCGCCGACATCGACGCGGCGATGCGGCTGGGGTGCGGGCTGCCGATGGGGCCGCTCGCGCTGCTTGACCTGATCGGGATCGACACCGCCCGTACCGTGCTCGACGCCCTGTACGCCGCTTCGCACGACCGGCTGCACGCGCCCGCGCCGGTGCTCAGGCAGCTCGCCGACGCCGGGCTGACGGGCCGTAAGGCCGGGCGCGGCTTCTACACGTACGAGGCGCCGGGCGGCGCCGCGCCGGTGCCGGACGCGCTCACCCCGTCGCCCGCCGCGTGGACCGCCCCGGCGCGGCCCGTCGCCTCGGTCGGCGTCGTGGGCTCCGGCACGATGGCGAGCGGCATCGCCGAGGTGTTCGCGACGGCGGGGTACGACGTGGTGCTCGCCGCCCGTACCCAGGAGCGGGCGATGGCGGCCAGGGCCCGGGTCGCCGCGTCCCTGGACCGCTCGGTGGCGAAGGGGCGGCTGACCCCGGAGGTCCGCGTCGCGTCCCTGGCGCGGATCACCCCGGCCGGATCGCTCGACGCGCTCGGCACGGTGGATCTCGCCGTCGAGGCGGTGGCCGAGGACCTGGAGGTCAAGCGGCAGCTGTTCGCCGCGCTCGAAACGGTGTGCGCGCCCGGCGCGGTGCTGGCCACCACGACCTCCTCGCTGCCGGTGGTGGCCTGCGCCCGCGCGACCTCCCGCCCGCAGGACGTCCTCGGCATGCACTTCTTCAACCCGGCGCCGGCGATGCGGCTGGTGGAGGTGGTCCGTACGGTGCTGACCTGCGACAGCGCCCACGCCACCGTCCGCGAGGTGAGCGCGGCGGTCGGCAAGCACCCGGTCGACTGCGGCGACCGCGCCGGATTCATCGTCAACGCGCTGCTGTTCCCGTACCTCAACAACGCCGTCAAGCTGGTCGGGGAGCACTACGCGACGATGGACGACATCGACGCGGCGATGAAGCTCGGCGGCGGCTATCCGATGGGCCCCTTCGAACTGCTCGACGTCGTCGGCCTCGACGTCTCGCTCGCCATCGAGCGCGGTCTGCACCAGGAGTTCCGCGACCCCTCGCTGGCGCCCGCGCCGCTGCTGGAGCAACTGGTGGCGGCGGGGTGCCTGGGGCGCAAGACGGGACGCGGCTTCCGTGAGTACGCCGAGCGCCGCTGAGCAGGGCGCCGACCGGGGCGGGGCGAAGGGCCCTGAGCAGGGCGAAAGACAGGACGGAGGGGGAGGCGGCGGGGCCGGCGAGGGGGCCGACGGGCCGCCCCCTCGGGCGCGCCCCGCGGCGCCGATGCAGTACGTTCACCTCATGTCCCAGCCCGCCAGGTCCGCCCGTTCCAGCAGCAAGTCCGACGTTCCCGAGAGCGCCGCGGGCACCCGCGCCGCCGCTCAGCGGCTCAAGATGCGCCGCGAACTGGCGGCGGCGGCGATGGAACTGTTCGCGACCAAGGGGTACGAGGCGACGACGGTCGACGAGATCGCCGCCGCGGCCGGGGTCGCCCGCCGGACCTTCTTCCGGCACTTCCGCTCCAAGGAAGAGGCGATCTTCCCGGACCACGACGACACGCTGGTACGGGCGGAGGCGGTGCTCAACGCCGCCCCCGCGCACGAGCACCCGCTGGACACGGTCTGCCGGGGCATCAAGGAAGTCATGCGGATGTACGCGGGCTCCCCCGCCGTCTCCGTGGCGCGCTACAAGCTCACCCGCGAGGTGCCCACGCTGCGGGAGGCGGAGATCGCCTCGGTGGCCCGCTACGAACGGCTGTTCACCCGCTATCTGCTGGGCCACTTCGACGAGCGCGACCACACCGACGGCAACGACGACCCGCTGCTGGCGGAGGTGGCCGCGTCCGCCGTCGTCACCGCGCACAACCATGTGCTGCGTCGCTGGCTGCGGGCCGACGGCCAGGGTGACGTCGAGACACAGCTCGACCACGCCTTCGCGATCGTCCGCGAGACCTTCGGCAGCGGTATCGGCGCGGGCCGCACTATGGGCGAGACGCCCCGCCGCCCGGCGGCCACGGCGCGCACCAGCGGGGACGTGGTGGTGGCGGTGGCCCACACCGACGCCCCGCTGGACGAGGTCATGCGCACCATCAAGCAGGCGCTCAAGAACGCCTGATCCGCCACCCTCCGCAGTCATGCGGCCACCCGAAGTGATATTCACGGCACTTCGGGCGGTAGACATTGCTCATGCGTGCCACCCCTTCGACAATTGAGACAGATTCTTGGCACCCAGTGCCTTGTCACCTGTCACGGCGTGCCATACGTTGATGTTGTCCGGCTGTTCCCGCAAGCCTTCTCGCTTGTGCGCCCGGACGCCTGCGTCACAGGCACCCGCGCGCCCACCAGGCGCCACCGATCAGCGCGATCAGCACCACGCGATCAACACCACGTGATCAGCACCGTCCGCCGAACCGACGGCACACCTCCACCCCGTCAGCCGGGCACTCAGCCACCCGCCCGCGCGCCCTCAGCCGTACTCGCACCCTCAGCTTCGCCGGAGGCCATACCGTGAAGGAAATCCTGGAGGCGATCCAGTCGCCGGACAGTACGTCCGCCGACTTCGCCGCGCTGACCGTCCCCGATTCGTACCGTGCGGTGACCGTGCACAAGGACGAGACGGAGATGTTCGCGGAGCTGCCCAGCGGGGAGAAGGACCCCCGCGCCTCGCTCCATCTCGACGAGGTGCCGGTGCCCCCGCTCGGCCCCGGCGAAGCCCTCGTGGCCGTCATGGCCAGCTCGGTGAATTACAACTCCGTGTGGACCTCGGTCTTCGAGCCGCTGCCGACCTTCGCCTTCCTGGAGCGGTACGGCAAGCTGAGCGAGCTGGCGCGGCGGCACGATCTGCCGTACCACGTCATCGGCTCGGACCTCGCCGGAGTCGTCCTGCGCACCGGTCCCGGGGTCAACTCCTGGCGGCCGGGCGACGAGGTGGTGGCGCACTGCCTGTCCGTCGAGCTGGAGTCGTCCGACGGACACAACGACACGATGCTCGACCCCGAGCAGCGGATCTGGGGCTTCGAGACCAACTTCGGCGGCCTCGCGGAACTCGCCCTGGTGAAGTCCAACCAGCTGATGCCCAAGCCCCAGCATCTGAGCTGGGAGGAGGCGGCGGCGCCCGGTCTGGTCAACTCGACCGCGTACCGCCAGCTGGTGTCGCGCAACGGCGCCGGCATGAAGCAGGGGGACAACGTCCTGATCTGGGGCGCGAGCGGCGGACTGGGCTCGTACGCGACGCAGTTCGCGCTCGCGGGCGGCGCGAACCCGGTGTGTGTGGTCTCCAGCGACCGCAAGGCGGAGATCTGCCGCCGGATGGGCGCCGAGGCGATCATCGACCGCACCGCCGAGGACTACCGGTTCTGGAAGGACGAGCACCACCAGGACCCGCGCGAGTGGAAGCGCTTCGGCAAGCACATCCGCGAGCTGACGGGCGGTGAGGACGTGGACATCGTCTTCGAACACCCGGGACGCGAGACCTTCGGCGCCAGTGTGTACGTCACCCGCAAGGGCGGCACGATCGTCACCTGCGCCTCCACCTCCGGCTACACCCACGAGTACGACAACCGCTATCTGTGGATGTCGCTCAAGCGCATCATCGGGTCGCACTTCGCCAACTACCGGGAGGCGTGGGAGGCGAACCGGCTGGTCGCCAAGGGCAGGATCCATCCGACGCTGTCGAAGGTGTACGCGCTGGAGGACACCGGCCAGGCCGCGTACGACGTGCACCGCAACCTCCACCAGGGCAAGGTCGGGGTGCTGGCGCTGGCGCCGCGCGAGGGGCTGGGGGTACGGGACGAGGAGCTGCGCGCCCGGCATCTCGACGCGATCAACCTCTTCAGGAGCGCGACGTGACCGATCGCCAGAAGGACCGCCCCTGGCTCATGCGGACGTACGCCGGTCACTCCACCGCCGAGGCGTCCAACGAGCTGTACCGCCGCAACCTCGCCAAGGGACAGACCGGGCTCTCCGTCGCGTTCGACCTGCCCACCCAGACCGGCTACGACCCGGACCACGTCCTCGCGCGCGGCGAGGTCGGCCGGGTCGGGGTGCCGGTCTCGCACCTGGGCGACATGCGGCGGCTGTTCCAGGACATCCCGCTGGAGCGCACCAACACCTCGATGACCATCAACGCCACCGCCATGTGGCTGCTGGCGCTCTATCAGGTGGTCGCGGAGGAGCAGGGCGCGGACATCACCAGGCTCCAGGGGACGACGCAGAACGACATCGTGAAGGAGTACCTCTCACGCGGTACCCATGTCTTCCCGCCGGTGCCGAGCCTGCGGCTGACCACGGACATGATCACCTACACGGTCGCCCACATCCCCAAGTGGAACCCCATCAACATCTGCAGCTACCACCTCCAGGAGGCGGGAGCGACCCCCGTCCAGGAGATCGCGTACGCGATGTCCACCGCGGTCGCCGTGCTCGACGCGGTGTTCGCGTCCGGGCGGATCCCCGAGGAGCGCAGGGGCGAGGTCGTCGCGCGGATCTCCTTCTTCGTCAACGCCGGCGTGCGGTTCGTCGAGGAGATGTGCAAGATGCGCGCCTTCTCCCGCATCTGGGACCGGATCACCCGGGAGCGGTACGGGATCGAGAACGCCAAGCAGCGCCGTTTCCGCTACGGCGTCCAGGTCAACTCGCTCGGGCTGACCGAGGCGCAGCCGGAGAACAACGTCCAGCGCATCGTGCTGGAGATGCTCGCCGTGACGCTCTCCAAGGACGCCCGCGCCCGCGCGGTGCAGCTGCCCGCCTGGAACGAGGCGCTGGGGCTGCCCCGGCCCTGGGACCAGCAGTGGTCGCTGCGCATCCAGCAGGTGCTGGCACACGAGAGCGATCTGCTGGAGTACGCGGACCTCTTCGAGGGCTCACTTGTCGTCGAGGCGAAGGTGGCGGCCCTGGTCACCGAGGCGTTCGAGGAGATCGGCCGGATCGAGGAGATGGGCGGCGTGATGGCGGCCGTCGAGTCCGGCTATCTCAAGTCGCGGCTGGTCTCCGCGCACGCCGAGCGCCGGGCCAGGATCGAGTCCGGCGAGGAGAAGGTCGTCGGTGTCAACTGCTACGAGTCGACCGAGCCCAACCCGCTGACCGCCGATCTCGACACCGCGATCATGACGGTCGACCCGGCCAACGAGGCCCGGGTGGTGGCCGCCCTGCACGACTGGCGCGACGCCCGCAACGAGTCCCGGGCCGCCGACGCGCTGTCCGCGCTGAAGCGGACGGCCGCGGGCACCGGCAATCTGATGGCCGCCACCGTGGAGTGCGCGCGGGCCGGGGTGACGACCGGCGAGTGGTCCTGGGCGCTGCGCGACGTGTTCGGCGAGTTCCGCGCCCCGACGGGCGTGGGCGGCGCACCGGTCGCGGTGGCCGCAGGGGCGGGCACCCCGCTGGCGGCCGTACGGGAGAAGGTGTCCCGTACGGCGGCGGAGCTGAACACGGGACGGCTGCGGTTACTGGTCGGCAAGCCGGGACTCGACGGACACTCCAACGGCGCCGAGCAGATCGCGGTGCGCGCCAGGGACGCCGGCTTCGAGGTGGTCTACCAGGGCATCAGGCTGACGCCGGAACAGATCGTCGGCGCGGCGCTGGCCGAGGACGTGCACTGCGTGGGGCTGTCGATCCTGTCGGGCTCGCACACCGCCCTGGTGCCCGATGTGCTCGTACGGCTGCGCGAGGCGGGCGCGGGCGATCTGCCGGTGATCGTCGGCGGGATCATCCCGAGCGCGGACGCGGCGCTGCTCCGGGCGGCCGGAGTCGCCGCCGTCTTCACCCCGAAGGACTTCGGGATCACCGAGATCATCGGTCGTATCGTCGACGAGATCCGTAAAGCGAACAAGCTCGACCCCTTGGAGGTTCCCGCATGACCCCGCCCACCACCACCACGCCCGTCACCACGGCCGGCCGGCTCCGGCCGCGCCGATCCTGCCTGGCCGTGCCGGGTTCGAGTCCGCGATTCCTGGAGAAGGCCCAGGGGCTCCCGGCCGACCAGGTCTTCCTGGACCTGGAGGACGCCTGCGCGCCGCTGGCCAAGCCGGACGCCCGGCACACCATCGTCAAGGCGCTCAACGAGGGCGACTGGACGGGCAAGACCCGGGTGGTGCGGGTCAACGACTGGACGACCGAGTGGACCTACCGCGATGTGATCACGGTCGTGGAGGGCGCCGGACCGAATCTGGACTGCGTCATGCTGCCCAAGGTGCAGGACGCGCGGCAGATCGTGGCGCTGGACCTGCTGCTCACCCAGATCGAGAAGACGATGGGCTTCGAGGTGGGCCGGATCGGCATCGAGGCACAGATCGAGAACGCCAAGGGGCTGGTGAACGTGGACGCGATCGCCGCCGCCTCACCACGCACCGAGACGATCATCTTCGGCCCGGCGGACTTCATGGCCTCCGTCAACATGCGCACCCTGGTGGTGGGCGAGCAGCCGCCGGGCTATCCCGCGGACGCCTACCACTACATCCTGATGAAGCTGCTGATGGCGGCCCGCACCCATGACCTCCAGGTCATCGACGGCCCCTATCTCCAGATCAGGAACGTGGACGGCTTCCGCGAGGTGGCCGGCCGCGCCGCCGCGCTCGGCTACGACGGCAAGTGGGTGCTGCACCCGGGTCAGATCGAGGCGGCCAACGAGGTCTTCTCGCCCTCGCAGGAGGACTACGACCACGCCGAGCTGATCCTCGACGCGTACGACTTCCACACCTCGGACGCCGGTGGCCGGAAGGGCTCGGCAATGCTCGGGGACGAGATGATCGACGAGGCGAGCCGGAAGATGGCGCTGGTGATCGCCGGCAAGGGCCGGGCCGCCGGGCTGTCCCGTACCTCCTCGTTCGAAGCGCCGGAGGGGTGAGCCCGATGCGGTTCGGACGCACCTTTGAGGAGTTCGAGGTCGGCGACGTCTACAAGCACTGGCCCGGCAAGACGGTCACGGAGTACGACGACCATCTCTTCTGTCTGCTCACCATGAACCACCACCCGCTGCATCTGGACGCCCACTACGCGGAGGGGTCGACGGATTTCGGAAAGAACGTCGTCGTGGGCAACTACGTCTACTCGCTGCTGCTGGGAATGTCGGTGCCGGACGTCTCCGGCAAGGCCATCGCCAATCTGGAGGTGGAGTCGCTGCGGCATGTCGCGCCGACCTTCCACGGCGACACGCTCTACGGCGAGACGACGGTCCTGGACAAGACGCCGTCGAAGTCGAAGAGCGACCGCGGAATCGTCCAGGTGGAGACCCGGGGCTATACGCAGGACGGCACCGTGGTGTGTGTGTTCCGCCGCAAGGTAATGGTCCCCACCGAGTCCTGCGTGAAGGAGCGCGGCGGAGAACAGCCCGGCCGCCCGCAACCGAAATCCGCGCCGAAGTCCGCGCCGACGCCACGGGAGAAGTGATGAGCCGACTCGCGCAGACCGCGGGGCTGACCGATATTCAGCGGGAGATCCTGTCGACCGTAAGGGACTTTGTCGACAAGGAGATCCTTCCGGTCGCCACCGAACTGGAACACCGCGACGAATATCCGACGAGGATTGTCGAGGGTCTGCGGGAACTCGGACTGTTCGGGCTGATGATCCCGGAGGAATACGGCGGACTCGGTGAGTCCCTGCTCACCTACGCGCTCTGCGTGGAGGAGATCGCGCGCGGCTGGATGTCCGTCTCCGGCATCGTCAACACGCACTTCATCGTGGCGTATCTGCTCAAGCAGTACGGCACCCAGGAGCAGAAGGACACTTTCCTGCCGCGCATGGCGGCCGGCGAGGTGCGCGGCGCCTTCTCGATGTCGGAGCCGGCTCTCGGCTCGGACGTCTCGGCGATCACGTCCAAGGGGACCAGGGACGGGGACTCCTATGTACTGACCGGCCAGAAGATGTGGCTGACCAACGGCGGTACGTCCCATCTGGTCGCCGTGCTCTGCCGGAGCGACGAGGGCCATCCGGAGGGGACGGCCCGGCACAAGTCGATGACGACGTTCCTGGTGGAGAAGGAGCCCGGCTTCGGCGAGGTACGGCCCGGCCTCACCATCCCCGGGAAGATCGACAAGATGGGATACAAGGGCGTCGACACCACCGAGCTGGTGATGGACGGACTTCGCATTCCGGCCAATCGGGTACTCGGCGGCACCACCGGTCGAGGGTTTTACCAAATGATGGACGGTGTCGAGATCGGCCGGGTGAATGTCGCGGCGCGTGGCTGCGGGGTCGCACAGCGCGCCTTCGAACTCGGCGTCTCATATGCCCAGCAACGCCACACATTCGGAAAACCCATCGCCCAGCACCAGGCGATCCAGTTCAAGCTGGCCGAGATGGCTACCAAAGTCGAGGCCGCCCATGCGATGATGGTCAACGCGGCACGCAAAAAGGACTCCGGGGAACGAAACGACCTGGAGGCAGGGATGGCGAAGTACCTCGCCTCCGAATACTGCAAGGAAGTCGTCGAGGACGCCTTCCGTATCCACGGCGGTTACGGCTTCTCCAAGGAGTACGAGATCGAGCGCCTCTACCGCGAGGCGCCGATGCTGCTGATCGGCGAGGGTACCGCCGAGATCCAGAAAATGATCATCGGCCGCCGACTGCTGGAGGAGTACCGATTCCAGGGATAATTATCGCCTTTGAACCGATTTGACGGCGAAGAAGATCACACCAGATCGACGTGTGCCGCACGCTTCAAGCCGCTCGACTCGGGTGCTGGCTTGCTCAGTTGCGGCTCACAACCAGTACCATCGCTGGAAAGCCGCCGTCCCCCGTTGCCAGCGCGGCATCATCCGCTACGAAGGTCATCCATGCCCCACAGCCAAACCTCTGCACCCAGCGGCCGGGTCCGCATCGCACGCGGAGCATCGCCGTGGCTCCTGCCGACCGTCGCGACCGCAGCGATCGGCCTGGCCCGTGCCCGCCGCTCCAAGCGTGCGGCAGCCCTCGCCGTGCCCGCCACCGCGCTCGCGGCGGGCATGCTGTGGTTCTTCAGAGACCCGGAGCGCGAGATCACGCAGGGCCGGGTCATCTCCCCGGCCGACGGTGTGGTGCAGAGCATCATGCCGTGGAAGGACGGGCGCACTCGGGTCGCCATCTTCATGAGCCCGCTGAACGTTCATGTCAACCGCGCTCCGCTCGCGGGAACCGTGACCTCCGTGGAGCACATCCCCGGCGGATTCGTTCCGGCGTTCAACAAGGAGAGCGAGAACAACGAGCGCGTTGTCTGGCACTTCGACACCGAGCTGGGCGACATCGAGATGGTGCAGATCGCGGGCGCGGTTGCCCGGCGCATCGTTCCGTATCTGCCCCAGGGGACCAAGGTGGAACAGGGCGAGCGCATCGGCCTGATCCGGTTCGGCTCGCGCGTCGACATCTACCTTCCGGAAGGTGTCGATGTCGCTGTCGAGGTCGGCCAGACCACGACCGCAGGGGTGACTCGAATTGACCGTGATTGATCCCGATACGCAAGCAGGCTGGGTCGCCGAGGCAGAGGCCAAGGCGGATGCCGAAGCCGAGGAGATGCCGCTGTCGCTGAGGCTGTCGATAGCGGACACCCTCACGCTCGGTAACGCCACCTGCGGCTTCATGGCCGTCTACTTCACCACCACCGGCATTCTCATCCCGCACCTCACGGGCAGCGACGAGAGCGGCATGGCGCGGCACTCCGCCGCGACGGCCGTGATCCTGATGCTCGCCGCGGCGATCTTCGACCTGTTCGACGGTCTCGTGGCGCGCAAGCTGCGCAGCTCTCCGATGGGCGCGGAGCTGGACAACCTCTCCGACCTGATCAGCTTCGGTCTCGCCCCGGCCTATTTCGTACTGGTGTACGGAATGGTCGCGGACGACGCGCATCAACGGGTGTCGGCGCTGGCGGCGATCGTGGTGTTGCTCGCCGTCGTGCTCAGGCTGGCCAGATTCTCCTGCGTGACGCTGAAGGACGGCATGTTCCAGGGCATGCCGAGCCCCTTCGGCGCCCTCACGGTCATCTCGATCGTGCTGCTGGAGCTGCCCTTCGTACCGACGCTGCTCGCGATCATCGGCGTGGCATGGCTGATGGTGAGCCGGGTCGAGTACCCGAAGCCGCGCGGTGTGCTCGCGCTGGCGATGCTCAGCTGGATCGTCGCCGCGATGGGGCTGCTGGCGGCCTGGGCGTTCGACGCGCCGGGCGGTCAGCTGCTGCTCCAGACGGGCTGTGCGCTCCAGGTGGTGACGGGCGCGGTGATCCCGCTCTTCGCCACGGCGCGCCGGGTGAACACCTTCCGCGGCAACCGCCGCGAGGCACGGGCGGCGCAGCTGCCGTAGCGGTACGTGGCAACGTGGAAAGGCCCGGGTGCTTCTCGCACCCGGGCCTTTCCGTTGTCCGCTGTCCGCCGACCGCCGCTCGCGGCCTGCTGACCGCGACGGTCCGCTCGCTCAGACCAGGAAGTCGCGCGCGATGTCCGCGGCGAGGCGCTCCAGCAGCGGGCCGGCCTCGGCCATGCACACGGCCGGGTCCGGCTCCAGGTGGCTGAGGGCGTAGGCGCGGCGGATGCCCGCGCGGCCGAGGGCCTCCGGGGGCAGGCTCAGCCGCCCGCAGACCGCGATGACCTCGATGTTCCGGGCGCGGGCCGCCGCCGCGACGCCCGCGGGGGCCTTGCCGTGCAGGGTCTGCTCGTCCAGCGATCCCTCGCCGGTGATGACCAGGGTGGCCCTGGCCAGCGCCGGGGCGAAGCCCAGGACGTCGAGCATGACGTCGATGCCGGGGCGGAAGCGGGCGCCGAGGCCGACCAGCGCGCCGTACCCGATACCGCCCGCCGCGCCCGCGCCGGGCGAGAACGCGAGATGCGCGGCACGGGACCCGAGGGCCGCCTCCAGCACCCCGGCGTAGCGGGCGAGCGCCGCGTCGAGCGTGGCGACGTCCTCGGGGGTGGCGCCCTTCTGCGGTCCGTAGACGGCGGCGGCGCCCTTGGGGCCGGTCAGCGGATTGTCGACATCGCTGGCGAGCACGATGTCCGCGGCGGCGAGACGCGGGTCGAGACCCGAGAGGTCGGCGGTGGCGAGGTCCCGCAGTCCGCCGCCGCCCGGGCCCACGGGCTGTCCGCCGGCGTCCAGGAAGCGGGCGCCGAGCGCGCCGAGCATGCCGGCGCCGCCGTCGGTGGTGGCGCTGCCGCCGACCCCGAAGACGATGGAGCGGGCGCCCGCGTCGAGCGCGGCGCTCAGCAGCTCGCCGGAGCCGTGGGTGGTCGCCGTGAGGGGCGCGAAGACCCCCTTGGGGAGGTGCTGGAGGCCGGACGCCTCCGCCATCTCGATGACGGCCGTGCCGTCGCGCAGCGCGTAGGCCGCCGTCACCTCGTCGCCGAGCGGTCCGGTGACGCGGGCCTCGCGCCGCTCGAAGCCGGCCGCGACCGCGGCGGCGACCGTACCGTCGCCGCCGTCCGCGACGGGCAGCGTCTCGACCGGCACCCCGGGGGCGACCTCGTGGAGCCCCGCCGTGACCCGCTGTGCGACCTCCAGAGCCGTGAGTGAGCCCTTGAACTTGTCCGCCGCGATCAGTACGCGTGCCGAACCGTTTACCGCTCCGTCCGTCACCTTGTATCCCTTGCTTTCGAACAGGTGTCGCGCCGGTCCGACCCTATCCGCACGGCAGGGGTATGCCCATGGTCACCGGCCCGGACCCTCCGGCCGGCACCGCATACCACGAGCCGATATTGGATATTTACGTATGTATGGCGCGCCCCTCCCGCCCGATACTCTTCGCGTGTGACGGACACCGATACCCAGACCCCCGCTCCCGCTACCGCTATCGCCCAGGAATCCGACGCGGCCGCCGCCGAGGCCGCCGATTACGCCGCGTACATCGCCTCGCTCCCCCGTATCCTCGCGGGCGCCGCCGTGCTTCTGCGGGACGGCGCGGGCCGCGTGCTGATCGTCGAGCCCAACTACCGGGAGGGCTGGGCGCTGCCCGGCGGGACCATCGAGTCCGACGACGGCGAGACCCCGCGCGAGGGCGCGCGGCGCGAGACGCTGGAGGAGATCGGCCTCGACATCCGGCCGGGGACGCTGCTGACCGTGGACTGGGTGCAGGGAGAGAGCCGGCCGCCCGTCGCCTCGTACCTCTACGACGGCGGGGTGCTGAGCGAGGAGCGGCTCGCGGCGATCGTTCTCCAGGAGGAGGAACTGCTGTCGTGGCGGCTGGTGGAGCGCGCCGAGGTCCCCGCGTATCTGCCCGGGTCGCTCGGGCGGCGGGTGCTGATCGCGCTCGACGCGCTGGAGTCGGACGGGGGCGCGGGCACGGGCACGGTGGAGCTGGAGAACGGCCACCGCGTCTGACGAAACGGGCCGGTCCCGGCCGGAGTTGACTTTCAGGCGGCGTGAACGTCGAGAATCGCCGCCATGGACAGCACTACGGACAACACTCCCCACGGGACCGACGGCACGGGCGGTACGGGCGGCAGGAGCGGCGCGGACGGTGCGGGCGGTACGGGCGGTACGGCGGGTGGCGCGACGCGCGGCACCCTCGTCGATCTCACCCTCGGCGCACCGCCCGAACTGCTGAGCATCAGCGCCTTCGCCCGGCGCGTCGGTCTCACGCCGAGCGCCCTGCGTTTCTACGACGACTGCCGCGTCCTGCCGCCCGCCCGGGTGGACGCGCTCACCGGCTACCGCTCCTACAGCCCCGACCAGGCGATCCGCGCCAACATGCTGCGGAGCCTGCGGGAGGCCGGACTTCCGCTCGCGGATGTCACGGTCGTCCTCGACGGCGAGGTGGCCGAGGCGCGCGCCGTTCTGGAGCGGCACCGCACCACCGTGCGGGACCGGAGCAGGACGGCCGACGCCGCGATCGCGGCCGTGCTGCGCGCCATGCCGGGCGCGGACTCCCCCGCCCCCGGGGACGACGGGACCCCGACACCCACCCGGGTCCGGCTCGGCGGCGCCGAACTGGCGAGCGCGATACGTCAGGTCGTACCGGCGATCGGCACGGACCCGGGGATCCCGGTCCTCGGCCACGTCCTCGTCGAGATCGACGCGGACGAGGTGCGGCTGGTGGCCACCGACCGCTACCGCATGGCGGTACGGGGGCTGAAGCCGGTGATGACGGTGGAGGGGCCGGAGCGGGCGCTGCTGGTGGCGGCGGAACGGCTGGTGGAGATCGGGGCCTGGGCGGCGCGTTGCGCGGCGGTGACCCTGGAGGCGGGGCCCGACGGTGCCGGGGCGCACGACACGGACGGCACGGACACCCGTGAACTTCCCCTTTTCGAGGGAGAGTTCCCCGCCTATCGCGAGATGCTCGCGGCCCTGACGCCGCATCGGCACCGGGTGATCGTGGACCGGGCGGCCCTGCTGACCGCCGTCGGCGCCCTGGGCGACACCCCGGGCGTCGCGCTGCGGCTCGGTACGGACGAGCTGACCGTCGCGCTGCCCGACGGTTCCGGGGCCACGGATCTGCCGGCCGTCCGCATGGGCGAGCGGCCCCTGCGGATCGGCTTCGATCCCGCCGTACTCGTCGCTGCCCTGGAGACGAGCGTGGGCCCGGACATCCTGCTGGAGATCGCCACCGCCACCGAACCGGTCGTGGTGCGCTCCGCGGACCAGGGCGGCTTCACCACGCTGGTGATGCCCGTCGCCCTGCCGGAGCGGACGGGCTGACGCCGAGGACGAGGAGCGCCTTCCCCGGCGGTGAGTTGATGGACCGTCGGGGGCATGCCGGGCCGTTCACGCCGCGTTGGTCCGCCGTGCACGCGGGAGCGGCATCATCCTGGAGTCCCCCCACGACTCGCGGAGGCCCCGATGCGCACGCGATCCAGCAGACTGAGGAACCGTCAGGCGCGTAACACCCTGGCGTGTCCCACCCGAACGAGTGGCATCCGGGCGCGTGGCCGGGCGGCCGCCGTCCTGCGCGCGTCGGGGGCCGTCGTACCGGCCGTGCTGACCGCGGTGATACTGGCGGGCGGGGGCGGGCCGCGGGCCGTGCCCTCCGATGCCGTCGCCCGCGCCACCGTCGCCCCCGCGACCGCGGCCCCCGTCGCCACCGTACGGAAGCTCCCGCGGCTCCCCGCGTCGGTCGACGGCGGTGCCTGGCGGTCCGGTCATCTCCAGGGCATGGCCGTCGACCGCCGTGCCGGGCACCTGTACTTCTCCTTCACCAACCTGCTGGTCAAGACGGATCTGCGCGGCACCCCGCTCGGCTCCGTCACCGGCTTCACGGGCCACCTCGGCGACCTGGACTTCAACGAGCGGGACGGCAGGGTCTACGGCTCCCTCGAATACAAGGCGGCGAAGGCGTTCTACATCGCCGTCTTCGACGGGGAGCGGATCACCCGGATGGACATGGACGCGGCCTCCACCGGTGTGGTCTCCACCGTCCATCTCGGCGAGGTCGTGCGGGACTACACGGCCGACATGGACGGGAACGGTGTCTTCGACGGTGACACCGCCGACACCCCCGACCACCGCTACGGTTGCAGCGGCATCGACGGGGTGGCCTTCGGCCCGGCCCTGGACGGCGCGGGCGGCGAGCGGCTCACCGTCGCGTACGGGGTCTACGCCAACACCGGCCGCGAGGACAACGACCACCAGGTCCTGCTCCAGTACGACGTACGGCGGTGGAAGAGCTACGAGCGCCCGCTGACCGAGCGGGCGCCGCACACCAGCGGCCCGGCCTCCCCCGACGGCAAGTACTTCGCGTACACCGGCAACACCACCTACGGGGTGCAGAATCTGGAGTACGACCGGCACACCGGCAACTGGCTGCTCGCCGTCTACAAGGGCACCAAAACACACTTCCCCGACTACTCGCTCTTCGTCGTGGACGGCTCGAAGCGTCCCGTCGACGGCGTCGTCCGGGGCCAGCCCGCGCCCGAACGCGGCCGGCTGCTGTCGCTCCTGCCGCAGGGGCTGCACGACGCCGGGTCCGGGGTGTACGGCTGGGAGTCGGCCGGGCAGTACGGGCTGGTCGCGCTCGACGACGGGCTGTACTACGTCGCCGAGGCCGGCACGGTACGGGCCGACGGGGTCACCCTCCAGACCGGCCGTGCGGTCCTGCGCCGCTGGACGGGGAATGTGCCGAATCCCTTCGCCGCCGTCGCAGGCGCGTCATGAACCAGCCGGCCCGGCCGCTGACGAGCAGCAGGGCGATCAGCGCGATCACCCCGTGGCCGGGGAACAGGAAACCGGACGGGACGGCCAGCAGCAACGCGGCGAAGTCGAACCAGAGTTCAAGGCTCTCGGGCCGGGGACCCGGATCCTTGGAGAGCCGGTGGTGGCGCACCACGTAGCGGATCAGCAGCAGCGCTCCGATGGCGACGACATTGACCCCGGCGTAGACGGCGAGCACGATCCCGGCCTGACCGCCGTAGGTACCCAGCAGGTTGGCGACGAACGGCAGCGCGCTCACCGCGAGGAGCAGGATCATCGTGCACCGTACGAGGGCCGGGTGACTGACGCGCACACTGCGCATCTCGGCGTGGTGGCGGCGCCAGTAGACGGAGGTCACGTAGAAGCTCAGCAGAAAGGCCAGGTAGTGCGGGCCCTGCTCGGCCAGCGCGTGGCGCAGCGCGCCCTCGCTCGGGTGGTCGCCCAGCGAGGGCACGCTCAGGTTGAGCGCGAGCAGGGTCATGGCGATCGCGAAGACCGCGTCGGAGAGGCCGAACAGCCGTCCCGTGGCGCGCTCGCCCACGGCTTCGTCGGGCGATGTGCTGAGGGTGCTCATACGTCGCGTCCCTGGAGTGTGCCTGTGCCGTGGGGAGTCAACGTAGAACAACGATCGCGCCGGACGGGCGACCCGGGACGGCGGTTCACGCGCCGGTGTGTCCGGCCGGGGCACTGTTGTGTCCGGCCGGACGCCTGACCGGATCCCCGATCGGATCCGGCCGGACACCGGCGCGGGCCGCGCTCAGAAGAGGGTCGCGGTCTCCGTGGCCTGCGCTCCGGCCGACTCGAAGGCCAGCAGCCGCTGCTTCCGGTCGAGCCCGCCGCCGTATCCGGTGAGGCTGCCGGTCGAACCGATCACCCGGTGGCAGGGGACGATGATGCTGACCGGGTTCTTGCCGTTGGCCAGCCCCACCGCGCGCGAGGCGCCGGGCTTGCCGAGGGCCTCGGCGAGTTCGCCGTAGGAACGGGTCTCGCCGTACGGGATCTTCTTCAGCTCCTCCCAGACCTCGCGCTGGAAGGGGGTGCCCGCCATCCGCAGCGGGAGGTCGAACTCCGTCAGCTCGCCGTCGAAGTAGGCGCCGAGCTGACGCGCGACCTCGGTGAAGGGACCGGGGTCGGGGACGCCGAAGGTCTCCTGGGGCGGACGGTGGCGGTGTTCCGTCATGTAGAGGCCGCTCAGGGCGCCGTCGGTGGCGACGAGCGTCAGCGGGCCGTAGGGGCTGTCGATCACCGTGTGGACGACCTGAGCCGTGTCCACGGTGCGCGGGGTGGTCATGGGGAATCTCCTTACGCGGATACCCGAGGGTGGTGGGGGGTGCTTACGTGGGAAGGCGGTTGATGGCGTGGTCGTCGGTGGCCCACAGGTACTGGACGGCGTACGCGCGCCAGGGCCGCCAGCCCGCCGCGCGCGCGGTGAGCGCGGCGGGGGTGGACGGCAGGCCGAGGCCCTGGGCGGCCCGGCGCATGCCGAGGTCGGTGGGGAGGAAGGCGTCGGGGTCGCCCAGCGCGCGCATCGCGATCACCTCGACCGTCCACGGCCCGAATCCGGGCAGCTCCGCCAGCTGGGCGCGCGCCTGCTCCCAGTCGCTGTCGGGTCCCAGCCGCAGCGAGCCGTCGGCGAGGGCCGCGACGAGCGTGGTGAGGGTGGTGCGCCGGGTGCGGGGCAGGGCCAGGGCCTCCGGATCGAGCGAGGCCAGCGCGGCGGGTGTCGGGAAGAGATGAGTGAGCCCGCCCTCGGGGTCCTCGACCGGCACCCCGTGCGCGGTCACCAGCCGCGCCGCGTGTGTCCGCGCGGCGGCGGTGGAGACCTGCTGGCCCAGTACGGCGCGTACGGCGAACTCGGCGGCGTCGACGGTACGGGGCACCCGCCGCCCCGGGGCCTTGTCGACCAGCGGCGCCAGCCGGGGGTCGGCCCGCAGCTGCTCGTCCACGGCGACGGGGTCGGCGTCCAGGTCGAGCAGGCGGCGGCAGCTGCTGATGGCCAGGGTGAGATCGCGCGGGTCGGTGAGCGAGAGCCGGCAGGCGATGTGGTCGGGGCGCGGGGTGAGCGCGGCGATGCCGTGCCCGTACGGCAGGGTGAGCGTGCGCCGGTAGGCCCCGTCCCGCCACTCCTCGACGCCCGGCACGGCGGTCGCGGCGAGGTGGCCGAAGAGGTTGTCCGGGGTGAGCGGCGCGCGGAACGGCAGGCGCAGCGAGATCACCCCTCGGGTGCCGTCGGCGGCGGAGGCGCGGGGGCCGCGCGCGGCGGCCCGGGTCCGCAGCTCGCTCGGTGCCTGCGCGAAGACCTCACGGACGGTGTCGTTGAACGCGCGGATGGAGGCGAATCCCGCCGCGAAGGCGACGTCGGCCATCGGCAGCGCGGTCGTCTCGATGAGCAGCCGGGCGGTCTGCGCCCGCTGCGCGCGGGCCAGCGCGAGCGGACCGGCGCCCAGCTCGGCGAGCAGCTGGCGCTCGATCTGTCGCGCCGAGTAGCCGAGCCGTCCGGCGAGCCCGGGGACGCCCTCGCGGTCCACGACCCCGTCCTGGATGAGCCGCATGGCGCGGGCGACGGTGTCGGCGCGGGCGTTCCACTCCGGGGATCCGGGGCTGGTGTCGGGCCGGCACCGCTTGCAGGCGCGGAACCCGGCCTGCTGGCAGGCGGCGGCGCTCGGGTAGAACGTCATGTTCTCGGCCTTGGGCGGCACGGCGGGACAGCTGGGCCGGCAGTAGATCCCGGTGGTCAGGACGGCCGTGAAGAACCAGCCGTCGAACCGGGCATCGTTGGATCTGACGGCCCGTACACAGCGTTCGGTGTCGGTGTGCATCGCGGTGCGCATGGCTCCATCATCCAGCACCGGCACCCTCCCGACTGGCGAGAAAACGACATCAGCCTTCGGCCGCCGCGGGCTTCGGCCCCGCGGTCCGGGCAGCGGCGGCTTCCCGTCGGAGCCCCGGTCGACCAGGACCCAGCGGTCGCCGGAAGCCTGTACGAACCCCGCATAGGCGCGTGCCCGCGGGCGGTCCTCGCCCGGCTCCCCCCGGGGCGGGGCGACGCACGACCGCGCCGTCGAGCGTCCGGGTCCCGTGTGCCCGTAACGGTGCCGGGAAGGGCCGGTCGTGCGCCGCGTCCCGGGCCGGCCCGGGACGGTACGGGACGGGAGGCCACCCGCAGGATCAGTCCTGGCGCAGCCGCCGCCACACCGCCTTCGCCGCGTTGTGCCCCGACATGCCGTGTACCCCGGGCCCCGGCGGGGTGG
Source organism: Streptomyces sp. NBC_01429 (assembly GCF_036231945.1). Lineage (NCBI taxonomy): Bacteria > Bacillati > Actinomycetota > Actinomycetes > Kitasatosporales > Streptomycetaceae > Streptomyces > Streptomyces sp. NBC_01429. The sequence continues at coordinate 1,336,633 of NZ_CP109599.1, forward strand.
CCGAGGAGCAGAGGAAGACCGCGGGGTGCGCGGTGGTGTACGGCGAGAGCGAGAGCTTGGAGCGCAGCAGGAGCTGGAGCCCGGAGGCGGCGCCGCAGGCGATGTCCCCGCCGACGTAGTTGGCGTTGCGGTCGGCCAGTTCGCGCGGTCCCGCCGTGGCACGGGCCAGCACCCGGTCGCGGAAACCGGGGGCGAAGCGCTCGATCTGACGCTCTATCGAGTCGGTGAAGTCGCCCTGCCAGCCGTTGGGTACGTGGCCGTACGCCCAGAAGACGTGCTTGCCCTCCGGCGCGCGCGACGGATCGACCAGGCTGGGCTGCGAGGTGATCAGGAACGGCGTGTCCGGCGCCTGCCCGCCCGCCGCCCGGCGCAGCGCGGTGCCGATCTCCCGGCTGCTGGGGCCGATCTGTACGGTGCCCGCCCGGCGCGGCTCCTCGGCCGTCCAGGGCACCGGGCCGTCCAGGGCGTAATCGATCTTGAAGACGCCGGCGCCGTAGCGGTAGCCGTCGTAGGCGCGGCCGAGGCCGACGATCCGGGCGAGGGCGGTCGGGGACGTGTCGAAGATGTAGGCGCGGGCGGGCGGCAGCTCGTCCAGCCGCTTGACCTCGTATCCGGTGTGGACGGTGCCGCCCAGGGCGCGCAGATACGCGGCGAGGGCGTCGGAGATCGACTGCGAGCCGCCGTGCGGCATCGGCCAGCCGCCCGCGTGCGCGGCGAGCGCGAAGACCAGCCCGACGGCGCCGGTGGCGAAGCCGCCCAGCGGGGCGATGACATGGGCGACGAGCCCGGCGAAGAGTGCTCTGGCCCGGTCGTCGCGGAAGCGGCGCATCAGCCAGGTCGACGGGGGCAGTCCGACGAGTCCGAAGCGGGCGAGGGTGACCGGGTCGCGCGGCAGCGCGGTCAGCGGCAGGGACATGAAGTCCGTCGCGAACGAGTCCCACTTGCCGAGGAACGGGGCGACGAGCCGCCGGTACGCCCCGGCGTCGCGCGGGCCGAAGGAGGCGGCCGTCTCGGCGACGGAGTGCGACAGCACGGCCGCCGTGCCGTCGTCGAAGGGGTGCGCCATGGGCAACTCGGGGTGCAGCCAGTCCAGTCCGTACCGCGCCAGCGGCATCGTCTTGAAGACGGGCGAGCCGATACCCAGCGGGTGGACCGCCGAGCAGGGGTCGTGGCGGAATCCGGGCAGGGTCAGCTCCTCGGTCCGCGCCCCGCCGCCCACCGTCTCCTTGGCCTCGAACACGGACACGGAGAACCCGCGCCTGGCCAGCTCGACGGCGGCGGTCAGCCCATTGGGCCCCGCCCCCACGACGACCGCATCGAGCATCGACGTCACCTTCGGCTCCTCTGTCAGCTCTGTCAGCCACCGGCCAGGGACCCCAGGATATTCCCGGGCACCGACAGCCCGGGAGCGGGTACGGTCCGCGACCATGAACGCGCATGCGGACCGGCCGGTGGAGGCATCCATGGAAGAAGTGATCGGGGCGATGGCGGCGCGGCTGACCGGGGTTCGGGGCGTACGCGCCGTGTCCCTCGGCGGCAGCCGCGCCCGGGGTGCCGAGCGCCCGGGCTCCGACTGGGACCTGGGCGTCTACTACCGGGGGACGCCGGACGTGGCGGCGCTGACGGCGCTGGCGGCGGAGGTGGCCGAAGGACCGGCGGGCTCACCGGTGGAGGTCGCGGGCCCGGGCGGCTGGGGGCCCTGGGTGAACGGCGGCAGCTGGCTGACCGTCGACGGCGTCGCCGTGGACTGGATCCTGCGCGATCTCGACCGGGTGGAGCGGGTCTGGACGGACTGCCGGGAGGGCCGGTACGAGGTGGGGATCCAGCCCGGCCATCCCCTCGGCTTCTGGTCGCCCGCGTACGCCGGGGAGGTCGCGCTCTGCCGCGTACTGGCTGATCCGTACGGCGAGTTGACGCGTCTGCGGGCGGAGACGGCCGACTACCCGGAGCCGCTGCGGACGGCGCTGGCCGGGGCGGTGTGGGAGGCGGAGTTCTCGGTGGCCGCCGCCCGCAAGACGCTGGGGCGCGAGGGCGGCGCCGGCGGTGACGACGCGCTGTTCGTGGCGCTGTGCCTGTCCCGGGCCTTCGGCGTCCTCGTCCAGTGCCTGCACGCCCACCACCGGACGTGGTGCCTCAACGAGAAGGGCGCGACGGCCGCCGCCGCGGCTCTCCCGGACACCCCGCCGGGCTTCGGGCGGCGCGTCGCGGAGGCGCTGCGCGCGCCGGCCGCGCGGGCGGTGGCGGAGGCGGACGCGCTGGTACGGGAGGTACGGGCGGTGCTGGAGGCGGACGGCTGACAGCGGCGGCGGGCGGCGGGGCGGGTTCGGCGGCGGGCGGTTGACGGTTGGCGGTTGGCGGCGGGGCGGGTTCGGCGGCGTGCCCCCGGACGCGATGTCACTTCTCGCACGTGATCTACTACCCTCCGTCACTATTCCTCGTCGTTCGATGAGGCATCAGCCTGTGAAGGGACTCGTTCAGTGAACCGAATGCGCACTCTCCTGGCCGGGCTGGGCATCACCGCCCTCCTGGCCATGGCGCCCGCCGCCCACGCGGCTCCCCCCGAGCGGCCGACGGAGAGCGGCCGGGCCGTGGCGTCCGCCCCGCCCACCGCCGCGATCCCGCTCCCGCCCCGGCCCGAGCCCTGCACCGGGAAGTTCCGGGACGACGCGCGGCTCGGCCCCGAGCACCTGCCCAACAGGTGGCAGGCGCCGGTCGGTCCGCTGCTGAAGGGCTACCACCGGACCGGGCATCTGTCACCCGCGGCCTTCCTGAAGAAGTACTGGGAGGGGCCCGCCGATTCGGGCAGCTGGAAGTACCCGCCGAACGACGGATTCGCCGATGTGAACGGCGTGCCGGACAAGAACGCCACCGAGCTGCGCGCCGGTGAGCGTCTGGACCGGTTCGGCTCCGAGTTCGGCTCCTACCTGGCGCCCGCCGGTGACGCGTACGCCAAGCGTGCGCTGCCGCCGCAGAACCTCAACACCCGTGACGAGGCGTTCCCCTGCGACTACCACGTCTACAAGGTCGTCAAGCCGTTCTCCGTGTGGCAGGGCGGCATCGCCCCGTGGTTCGAGCAGCCGGGCCGGGGCCAGCAGATCAAGCTCGACCCGGTGTTCCTCGACCCGGGTCCCGGTGAGCGGCTGAGCGTGAAGTGGCTGCTGGACCACGACTACCTCGCGCCGGCCGGCGCGTAACGTCTCCGCCATGGACCGCCACACGCTGCGGGCCGCGCTGAGCGCGGCCGGGGTACCCGACGGCTACTACCGCATCGAGGGAGTCCATGAACCGGTCCCCACGCCCCCCGACTTCCTGTTTCTGCGCAGGGCCGGGGACGGGGCGTGGGAGACCGGGACGTACGAGCGCGGAGCGTACGAGGTCGTCGCCCGCGACCCGAGCGAACGCGCGGCGTGCGAGCGGCTGCTCGGGCTGCTCACCTGACGTCCTGCCCACCTCACACCCCGCTCACCCGCCGTCCCGCTCACCCGCCGTCCCCCGGCCCCCGGCGCGCAGCCGCTCCCGTACCCGCCGCGCGGTCCGCGCGTCGCGCGCCGCCGTGAACGGGAGCGTGTTGCCGCCGGCGATGCGGTACGGCTCGCCCGCCAGCGTGGTCTGCGCGCCGCCCGCCTCCGTGACGAGCAGCAGCCCGGCCGCGTGGTCCCAGGCCAGCTCCCAGTTGAAGGCCACCGCGTCGAGCGTGCCGCGCGCCACGGACAGGTACTCCATCCCCGCAGCACCGCAGGGCCGGGCCTCGATGTCCGCGCAGTCCAGGCCGAGCAGCGCGTTCTTCTGCGCGTCCGACGTGTAGTCGGGGTGGGAGTGCGCGACCTTCAGGGCCGCGCCGGGCTCGGGGGCGCCGGAGTTGAGCCGGGCGCCGTTGAGGACGGCGCCCCGGCCCCGTACCGCGATCGCCATCAGGTCCAGGGCCGCCGCGTAGGTCCAGGAGGCCAGCAGCTCGCCCTGCTGCGCGAGCGCGACCAGCGTGCAGAAACCGGGCTCGCCGCGCACGAACTGGCGGGTGCCGTCCACCGGGTCCACGATCCACACGGGCGCGTCGCCGCGCAGCGCGCCGTAGGCCGCCGGGTCCGCGTGGACGGCCTCCTCGCCGACCACCGCCGAGCCGGGCAGCAGCTTGGTGAGGGCGGCGGTGAGGTGCTCCTCGGCGCGCCGGTCGGCGACGGTCACCAGATCGTGCGGGCCGCTCTTCTCCACGATCTCGTGCGCGGCCAGCTGCCGGAAGCGCGGCATGATCTCGGCCGCCGCCGCGGCGCGTACCGCCGCCTCGACGGCGGCCACGCCGGGGCCGTCGGCCGTGCCGCGCAGGGGAACCGTTCCGAACACTGAGTCATCGATCATGTGCCCAGCCAATCACGCCGCCGTGACGGGCAGCGGGGCGCACCGGGTGGCCGGTCAGCGTCCGACGGCGTAACCCTGCATGCCGCGCGGGTTCGCGGCGGCCGAGAGGACGCCGCTCGCCGGATTCCTGGCGACCGCGCACAGCCGCCCCTCCGACCAGGCCGGGCCGACGGTCACGTCATGGCCGCGGCGGCGCAGCTCCGCGATGACGTCCGGGTCCGTGCCCGCCTCCACGGTCACCGCGCCCGGGCGCATGCCGCGCGGGAAGAAGGAGCCGGGGAAGCTGTCGTGGTGCCAGTTGGGCGCGTCGACGGCGCCCTGGAGGTCGAGTCCGCCGCGTACCGGGGGCCGCAGGGCGAGCGCCAGGAAGAAGTGGGTCTGCCACTGGTCCTGCTGGTCACCGCCGGGCGTGCCGAACGCCAGCACCGGCACCCCGTCGCGCAGCGCGAGGGAGGGGGTGAGGGTGGTGCGGGGGCGGCGGCCCGGGGTCAGGGAGTTCGGCAGGCCGGGCTCCAGCCACGCCATCTGGAGCCGGGTGCCGAGCGGAAAGCCCAGCTCGGGCACGACGGGGTTGGACTGGAGCCAGCCGCCGCTGGGGGTGGCGGCGACCATGTTGCCCCAGCGGTCGACGATGTCGACGTGGCAGGTGTCGCCCCGGGTGCCGCCGTTCGCCGCCACGGTCGGCTCGCCGGCCCCGGGTGCCGTCGGCGGGTCGAGGTGGCCCCGGCCCGAGGCGACGGCGTGGGCGTGCGCGCTGAGCACGGGCACGCGGCCGTCGGGGCTGCCCGGCCGCAGGTCGTACGAGGCCCGCTCGCCGATGAGGGCGCGCCGCGCGGTGTTGTACGGCTCGGAGAGCAGCGTGCCGAGGGGGACGTCGGCGGCGTCCCCGTACCACGCCTCCCGGTCGGCCATGGCGAGCTTGGAGCCCTCGATGAGCCGGTGGACGTACGCGCCGGAGCCGTACGGCGGCAGGTCGGCGGCGCGCGGGGGCAGGAGCGCCAGCTGCTGGAGGAGGACGGGGCCCTGGCTCCAGCCGCCCGCCTTGCAGAGCGTCCAGCCGTCCCAGTCGTGGGTGACGGGCGCCTCGTACGTCGCGGACCAGCCGGCCAGGTCGGCGGCCGTCAGGGTGCCGGTGTGCCGGGAGCCGCTGGTGTCCAGGGTCGGCCGGGCGGACTGCGCGAGCAGCGCCTCGGCGATGAAGCCCTCGCGCCAGATCCGCCGGGCGGCCTCGATCTGGCCCACCCGGTCGTCCCCGCCCCGCTGCTCGGCCTCGGCCGTCAGCCGGCGCCAGGTCGCGGCGAGGGCGGGGTTGCGCAGCAGTGTCCCGGGCGCGGGCGCCCGGCCGCCGGGCAGGTACACCTCGGCGGAGGAGGTCCACTCCGTCTCGAACAGCTCCCGCACCGTCCCGACGGTCTCGCCGATCCGCTCGACGGGCGGGTGGCCGTCCTCCGCGTACCCGATGGCGTACCGCAGCACCCGCGCGAGCGGCTTCGTGCCGTGGTCGCGCAGGAGCACCATCCAGGCGTCGAACGCCCCGGGCACGGCGGCGGCCAGCGGCCCGGTGCCGGGGACGAGTTCCAGGCCGAGGGAACGGTAGTGCTCGACGGTCGCCCCCGCGGGCGCGGTCCCCTGCCCGCAGAGCACGCGCACCTCTCCCCCGGCGGGCCCGACGATGATCGGCACCTCCCCGGCGGGCCCGCACAGATGCGGCTCCACCACATGCAGCACGAACCCGGCGGCCACGGCGGCGTCGAAGGCGTTGCCCCCGTCCTCCAGCACGGCCATCGCGGACTGCGAGGCGAGCCAGTGGGTGGACGACACCATGCCGAAGGTGCCCTGGAGAGTGGGCCGGGTCGTGAACCGCACCTGTGTCACCTCACCGTTGGAACGGACGCTCCGCCGGCAGCAGGCTACCCACGTCCGGCGCGCGCGTGCGGAGCGGGTGGAGCGGGGCGGCCGGAGCGGGGCGGGTAGAACGGGCCTTACGGAATGAAGGCCCCGATCCGGGCGTTGTGGCTGGTCGGAGCCGGGCCGTTCGGGCCCGGGCGGACGCGGAGGCATGAGCGTGCACGGTGAGTACAAGGTCCCCGGCGGCAAGCTCGTCGTGGTCGACCTGGACGTGGCGGACGGGGCGCTGCGCGGGGTGCGGGTGGCCGGGGACTTCTTCCTGGAGCCCGACGAGGCGATCGGGGCGATCGACCGGGCCCTGGAGGGCGCCCCCGCCGACACGGACGCCGCCGGGCTCGCCGCGCGGATCGAGGCGGCGCTGCCCGCGGGGACCGTGATGTACGGGCTGAGCGCCGAGGGCGTGGCCGTCGCCGTGCGGCGGGCGCTGGCGGGGGCGACCGAGTGGAGCGACTACGACTGGCAGCTGATCCACGAGCCACCGCAGTCCCCCGCCCTCCACATGGCGCTGGACGAGGTCATCACGGCCGAGGTCGCCGCCGGGGTGCGCCCGCCGACGCTGCGGGTCTGGGAGTGGGACTCGCCCGCCGTGATCATCGGCAGCTTCCAGTCGCTGCGCAACGAGGTCGACCCGGCGGGCGCGCGGCGGCACGGTGTGACGGTGGTGCGCCGGGTCTCCGGGGGCGGCGCCATGTTCGTCGAACCCGGCAACACCATCACGTACTCCCTCTCCGTACCGCAGTCCCTCGTCTCCGGCCTCTCCTTCGCGGACAGTTACGCGTATCTGGACGACTGGGTGCTCTCCGCGCTCGGCGACATGGGCATCACCGCCTGGTACCAGCCGCTCAACGACATCGCCACCGACCAGGGCAAGATCGCCGGCGCGGCCCAGAAGCGCGTCGTGGACGGCCGGGGCGCGGTGCTGCACCACGTGACCATGGCGTACGACATCGACGCCGACAAGATGCTCGACGTGCTGCGCATCGGCGGGGAGAAGCTGTCCGACAAGGGCACCCGCAGCGCGAAGAAGCGGGTCGATCCGCTGCGGCGGCAGACCGGGCTGGAGCGCGAGGCCGTCATCGAGCGGATGATCGACTCCTTCCGGGGCCGGTACGGTCTCACGACGGGCAGGGCCACCGACGCGGAGCTGGCGCGCGCCGAGGAGCTGGTCGCGACGAAGTTCTCCACGGCGCGGTGGACGGCGCGGGTTCCCTAACGGGTGTCCGTCCCGGTCCCCGGGAGGGCTCCGCGGTGCGTCGTCCGCAGGGTCAGTACGACGTACAGCACCAGCGACGCCGTCAGCCCCACCGCCCAGCCGTAGTCCGCGAGCGGCTTCAGGTAGGGGATCAGCCCGTCCTCGGGGAACGGGCCCTCTCCCGGGGCCGAGTGGGAGCCGCCCACGGCCAGGAGCCCGCCGAAGGCGAAGGCGAGCACCGCGCGCGGGTTCCAGCCCTTCACGTACCAGTAGCGGCCGCCGGGGCGGTAGAGGTCGGCCAGGTCGAGGACGGTACGGCGGATGATCCAGTAGTCGGCGATCAGGATGCCGGCGACCGTACCGAGCAGACCGCCGACCAGGCCGAGCCAGGTGAAGATGTACAGCTCCGGGGTGGCGGTGAGCTTCCACGGCATGATGACGACCCCGACGACGCCCGTGATCAGCGCGCCGGTACGGAAGCTGATGAGTTTCGGCGCGAGGTTGGCGAGGTCGTAGGCGGGCGAGACGATGTTGGCCGCGATGTTCACCGAGACCGTCGCGATCAGCACGGTCACCAGGGCGAAGAGCAGTCCGAAGACGTTGTCGGCCCGCGCGGCCAGCTCGACCGGGTCCCAGATGGTCGTCCCGTACACCGCCTGCGAGCCGGAGGTGACGAAGACCGACAGCAGCGCGAAGAGCGTCATGGTGGTCGGCAGGCCGAGGGTCTGGCCCCAGATCTGGGCGCGCTGGCCCGCGCCGAAGCGGGTGAAGTCGGGGATGTTGAGCGACAGGGTGGACCAGAAGGCGATCATCCCCATCAGCGACGGGAAGAAGACCGGCCAGAAGTCCTTGCCCCAGCCCAGCCGGGAGGGTTGGCCGAGCAGCGGGCCGACTCCCCCCGCCTTGACGGTGATCCAGCCGAGCAGCACGAGCGCGCCGACGATCACGAAGGGCGCGGCCCAGTTCTCGAACCGCCGCAGGGTGTCCATCCCCCGGTAGATGATGGCGAGTTCGAGCGCCCAGAAGAGCACGAAGCAGACCCACAGCGTCCACGGCTGGCCGCCGATCCGCGACGCCTGCGCCCATCCGCCGAAGACCTTGTCGAGCAGGACGAAGATGCCCTGGCCGCCGATCCAGGTCTGGATCCCGAACCAGGCGCAGGCGACGGCCGCCCGGATCAGCGCCGGCAGATTGGCGCCGCGCACTCCGAAGGAGGCGCGGGCGAGCACGGGGAACGGAACACCGTATTTGGGTCCGGCGTGGCCGGTGAGCAGCATCGGGAAGAGCACGATCAGATTGGCCAGCGCGATCGTGAGGACCGCCTGTTTCCAGTCCATGCCCAGGGCGACCAGTCCGGAGGCCAGCATCCAGGACGGGATGTTGTGCGCCATGCCGATCCACAGCGCGGCGAAGTTGTACGTCGTCCAGCTGCGCCGGGCGACCGGGACGGGCAGCAGATCGGCGTTGGCGTAGCGGCTGTCCTCGGGGATCGCGCCGGGCGGCAGCTCGACGCGGCCCCGCCCTTCGGCTATCGGGTCCGGTTCGGAGGTGGGCGGTACGGTCGCGGTCATGACGGCGGGACCCTTCGTTCGAGGGCGGATGGCGGGGACGTCGAACGGGGCCGTGCGGGCGGGTGGGTGCGAGCGGCGCGGGGAGCGGGGCCGGTCCGGTTACCGGAGCGCGGGGATGATCCGCTCGCCGTAGGCGTCGATCGTCGCTTCCTTCGCGTCGTGCATGTTGTAGACGGCGAACTGGTCGACGCCCAGATCGCGCAGCGTCCGCAGCTTCTCGATGTGCGCCTCGGCGGGGCCGAGCAGACAGAACCGGTCCACGATCTCGTCCGGTACGAAGCCGGCGTCCGGGTTCCCGGTGCGGCCGTGGTGGCTGTAGTCGTACCCCTCGCGCCGCTTGATGTAGTCCGTCAGCGCGTCAGGCACCAGCCCGGAGTGCTCGCCGTAGCGCGCCACCAGGTCGGCGACGTGGTTGCCGACCATCCCGCCGAACCAGCGGCACTGCTCGCGCGCGTGCGCGAGGTCGTCGCCCACATAGGCGGGCGCGGCCACGCAGATCGTGACGGAGTCGGGGTCGCGGCCGGCGTCGGAGGCGGCCGTGCGGACGGCCTTGACCATCCACTCGGTGAGGAACGGGTCGGCGAGCTGGAGGATGAAGCCGTCGGCCTTCTGCCCGGCCAGGGCCAGGGCCTTGGGGCCGTACGCCGCCATCCACACCGGCAGTTTCCCGTCGCGCACCCAGGGCAGCCGCACCGGCCGGCCGTCGATCAGCGCCTCCCGGCCCTCCCCCAGGTCGCGGATGGTGTCGATGGCCTCGCCCAGGGTCGCCAGGGTGTTGGGGCGCCGTCCCACCACCCGCATCGCGGAGTCCCCGCGGCCGATGCCGCACACGGTGCGGTTGCCGTACATGTCGTTGAGGGTGGCGAAGGTGGAGGCGGTGACCTCCCACGTCCGGGTGGACGGGTTGGTGACCATGGGGCCCACCACCAGGCTGGTGGTGTGTTCCAGGATGCGGCTGTAGATGACGAAGGGCTCCTGCCAGAGCACGGCCGAGTCGAAGGTCCAGCCGTACCGGAAGCCGTTGCGCTCCGCGCGCCGCATGAGGCCGACCACCGACGAGGCGGGCGGATCGGTCTGGAGAACGAGTCCGAAGTCCATGGCGTGAGACGCTCCCTAACTCAGGTGAGGTACTGAACTCAGTCGAGGTACTGGCAGGTCGAGCGGGGGGTGTACTGGCCGTGTCCGGCCCTGCCCTTGAACTCCCCCTTCTCCAGGACCACTTCACCCCGGGAGAGCACCGTCTCGACCCGGCCGGTGATCCGCTTGCCCTCGTAGGCGGAGTAGTCCACGGCCATGTGGTGCGTGCGCGCCGAGACGGTCTGCTCGGCGTGCGGGTCGTAGATGACCACATCGGCGTCGGCGCCCGGCGCGATGGTGCCCTTGCGCGGGTAGAGGCCGAACATCCTGGCCGGGGAGGCGCAGGCGATGTCGATCCAGCGGCGGCGGCTCAACCGGCCCTCGACCACGGCCTGGTGGAGCAGATCCATCCGGTTCTCCACCCCCGGCAGCCCGTTGGGGATCTTCGAGAAGTCGCCGCGGCCCATTTCCTTCTGACCGGCGAAGCAGAACGGGCAGTGGTCCGTGGACACCACCTGGAGGTCGTCGGTCCGCAGCCCCCGCCAGAGGGCCGCCTGATGCTCCTTGGGCCGCAGCGGGGTCGAGCAGACGTACTTGGAGCCCTCGAAGTCCGGCTCGGCGAGGTTGTCGGTGGAGAGGAACAGGTACTGCGGACAGGTCTCGCCGAAGACCGGCAGCCCCTTGTCCCGGGCCGTGGCCAGCTCCGCGAGGGCCTCCTCGGCGGAGACGTGGACGACGTACAGCGGCGCGTCGGCGACCCGGGCGAGCTGGATCGCGCGGTGGGTGGCCTCGGCCTCCAGCAGGACCTTGCGCACCTCGCCGTGGTAGCGGGGGTCGGTGCGGCCCTCGGCCAGGGCCTGTTCGACGAGGACGTCGATCGCGATGCCGTTCTCGGCGTGCATCATGATCAGCCCGCCGTTGGACGAGGCGCGCTGCATGGCCCGCAGGATCTTGCCGTCGTCACTGTAGAAGACGCCCGGGTAGGCCATGAACAGCTTGAAGGAGGTGACGCCTTCCTGGACGAGGAGGTCCATCTCCTTGAGGGAGCTCTCGTTGACGTCCGCCATGATCATGTGGAACGCGTAGTCGATGGCGCACTTGCCGTCGGCCTTCGCGAACCAGGCGTCCAGGCCCTCGCGCAGCGACCCGCCCGGGGTCTGGATGGCGAAGTCCACGATGGTGGTCGTACCGCCCCAGGCGGCGGCCCGGGTGCCGGTCTCGAAGGTGTCGGCGGCGAAGGTGCCGCCGAACGGCATCTCCATGTGCGTGTGCGCGTCGACACCGCCCGGGATGACGTACCTCCCGGTGGCGTCGATCGTACGGCCGGCGGTCCAGCCCTCGGCCGTGCCGGAGCCGTGTGCGGCGAGCGCGACGATGCGGCTGTCCTCGATCAGGACATCGGCGTGGATCTCGTCGGACGCGGTGACGACGAGACCGCCGCGGATCAGGGTGCGGGTGCTGCTCATGCTGGTGACGCTCCCTCTCGTAACGACGGACGGGGACGGGCGGCCGGGGGGGGGCCGCGCGGCCGGGGAGTGACTAGGCGCTGCGCAGGGCCAGTTCCAGGATCTCCGCGCCCTCTTCCGCCTCGGCGACGGTGAGCGAGAGCGGGGGCGCGATGCGCAGCACACTGGTGTTGTGTCCCCCGCCCTTGCCGATCAGCAGCCCGCCCTCGCGGGCGGCTTCGAGGACCGCGGCGGCCGTCTCCGGCGCCGCCTCGGCCGTGCCCGGCCTGGTCAGCTCGATGCCGATCATCAGCCCCCGGCCGCGTACGTCCCGGACGGAGTCGACGCGCGCGCCGATGGCGCGCAGCCGCTCGATCAGCAGTCCGCCGACGCGGCGGGCGTTGCCCTGGAGGTCGTGCTCCAGCAGGTACGAGAGGTTGGCCAGCCCGGCGGCCATGGTGACGGGGCTGCCGCCGAAGGTCGAAATGGAGTTGGCGTCCAGGCAGTTCATGATCTCGGCGCGCGCGACGACGCCGCCGATCGACATGCCGTTGCCGATGCCCTTGGCGAAGGTGAGGATGTCGGGCGGGCCGTTCCCGGCGTGTGCCTGCCAGCCCCAGAAGTGCTCGCCGGTGCGGCCCCAGCCGGTCTGCACCTCGTCGCTGATCCACAGGACGCCGTGCCGGTCGAGGACCTCGCGGAACGCGGCGTACAGCCCGTCGGGCGGGGCGGTGAAGCCGCCGACGCCCTGGATGGGTTCGGCGATCAGCGCGGCGGGGGTACGGACGTGGCCGAGCAGGTCCTCCAGGTCGGCGACGCACGCCTCGGTGAACCGCGCGTCGGTGAGCCCTGCGTACGGTCCCCGGTCGCGGACGGCGCCGTGCACGTACAGCGTCTGGAGCGGGGAGAGCGTCGTCGGCGACCAGCCGCGGTTGCCGGTGACGGAGACGGTGGAGAAGGACCGGCCGTGGTAGCTGTTGCGCATCGCGAGGATCTGGTTCGACCCCCGGTACGCGGTGGCGAGCATCAGCGCCGTGTCGTTGGCCTCGGTGCCCGAGGTGGTGAAGAAGACCCGGGCGTCGGGGATGCCGGACAGACCGGCGACGCGCTCGGCGAGTTCGACCATGGGGCGGTTGAGATAGAGCGTGGAGGAGTGGATGATCCGCCCGGCCTGCTCACTGACCGCCTTGGTGACCTCGGGCAGCGCGTGGGCGGTCATGGTGGTGAGGATGCCGCCGAAGAAGTCGAGGTAGCGGTTGCCCTCGGCGTCCCACACGTGGCGGCCCTCGCCGTGGGTGATCTCGATGGGGTCCTGGTAGTACAGCGCCAGCCAGTCGGGGAGGACGGCGCGGTGCCGGCCGTACAGCTCCGTCACGGCCGCACCAGCCCCTCGTACGCGTCGGGGCGGCGGTCCCGGTAGAACGCCCACTGCTGCCGTACCTCTTCGATCAGGCCCAGGTCCAGGTCACGGACGAGGAGTTCCTCCTGCTTGTCACTGGCCGTCTCGCCGACGAACCGGCCGCGCGGGTCGACGAAGTAGCTCGTCCCGTAGAAGTCGTTGTCGCCGTACTCCTCCTGGCCGACGCGGTTGATCGCGGCGACGAAGTACTCGTTGGCGACGGCGGCGGCCGGCTGTTCGAGCTGCCAGAGGTAGCTGGACAGACCCCGGGAGGTGGCGGAGGGGTTGTAGACGATCTGCGCGCCGTTCAGCCCGAGCTGGCGCCAGCCCTCGGGGAAGTGGCGGTCGTAGCAGATGTAGACGCCGACCTTGCCGACGGCGGTGTCGAAGACGGGCCAGCCGGCGTTGCCCGGCTTGAAGTAGTACTTCTCCCAGAACCCCTTGACCTGCGGGATGTGGTGCTTGCGGTATTTGCCGAGATACGAGCCGTCGGCGTCGATGACCGCCGCCGTGTTGTAGTAGAACCCGGACTGCTCGATCTCGAAGACCGGAACGACGATCACCATTCCGGTCTCCCGGGCGAGATCCCGCATCCGGGTCACGGTCGGTCCGTCCGGGACCGGTTCCGCCCATCGGTAGTGCTCGGGCTCCTGCACCTGGCAGAAGTAGGGCGCGTTGAACACTTCCTGGAATCCGATGATCTTCGCGCCCTGCCGGGCCGCCTCGCGGGCGTGCTCCTCATGCTTCGCGATCATGGATTCGGTGTCGCCCGTCCAGGTCGCCTGGACAAGTGCGGCGCGTACGACTGAGGCCACGAGCTGCTCCTTCGGCGGGTGCGTCGGTGCGCTCTACGCACGTAGATTCGATGCGTAGGAGGAGAACGTAAGCCCCGTCCCACACGGGGGCAAGACCATCGTCGTTAACCCGCAGAGTCGATCAAGTTTCACACCCGAGCGGTCGACATCGGGCGGTTCACGCCAGAATGGGGCACACACTGGGGAAGTACGGGGGACGGCGCGGGGTACGGCGAGGGATACGCCACGGGTACGGCGCGGCCCCGGCAGTGGCTACGGCTACGGCTACGGCTACGGCTACGGCTACGGCACCGGGCGCGTACACCCGGTTCAGGCGTTGCCGATCCCCGCGACGCGCAGCGCGTGGACGAGGTCGCGCTCCCTGGCGACCGAGACCGTACGGGCCGCGTCGATCAGCTGCGGGACGAGCCTGCCGGGATCCGGGGCGGCGACCAGCGCCGCGTCCTCGGGCGCACGGGCCTGCACGAAGGCGGTGAGCAGCGCCCGCGCCTCCTGGCCCCGGCCCGCGTCACCGAGCGCGAGGACGGCGTCGCTGATCTCCCCGGCCGGCCGGGAGACGCCCTGGCGCAGCAGCTGACCGCAGTCGTCGTCCCGGCCCGCCAGGGCGAGCGCCCCGGCCGCCGCCGCGAGCTGCGCGGGCGGCAGGAAGGCGGCCTCCCAGAGCAGTTCGGCCCAGTCGGCGCCGAGCCCGGCGCGGTGCAGTTCGGCGGCGAGCTGCGGCAGTTGGCCGGGCGGGCGGCTCGCGGCCTCGCAGAGGACGACATGGGCCTCGCCGGAACGGCCCTCGGCGCGCAGCCGGATCAGCCGGGCGACGGTCTCCGTCGCCGCGCGCTGGTCCTCCGGGGTGGCCTCGGGCGCCGTCGGTCCGACGGGCCGGGCCGTCGGCACACCGCCGAAGCGGGCGCCACGCGGGGTGGCGGGGGCGCCCTGTGGAGGCGCGAGCGGCGCGGGCGCGGCGGCGTCGGGCTCCTCGTCCTCGATCCCGGCGAAGCGGGCGCCGCGCGGCTTGCGTTGGGGGGCGGGGCGCTTCTCCTTGCGCGCCTTCTTCCCGCTCCTGCCCTCCGGCCGCGCCTCGGGGCCGGGGACGTCCGCCGCGCCGCCCGCCGGGCCCTCCACCACACCGTGGGGCGCACCGTCGGGCGCGGCCGTCACCAGGTCCGCCGGGGCAGGCTCCGCGCGGAACCAGCCGTCCGGAGCGGGCGGGCGCGGGCGCGGGGCGGTGGAGCCGGGCGCGGTCAGGGCCGCCAGCCTGGTGCGGAGTTCGGCGCAGCGCGCGGTGGCGCGCGCGTGGTCGTCACGGACCCAGGCCAGGTCGTGGCCGAGCTGTTCCCCCTGGGGCGAGCCCTCCGGCGCGCTACGGAGCAGCCGCGCCAGTTCGTCGGCCCGGCCCGCCGCGTACGTCTGCTCACGGAGCATCAGCCGCAGCCGCTCCGACAGCGCCTCGCCGCCGCCGGGCAGCCGGTCGTACGCGGCGACGGACGCGGCGTGCAGCCGCCGGGCGCGCTCGGTCTCGCGCACCGCCAGCCGCTGGTCCCGGCCGGCCGCGAAGTCCTGGAGCAGCGACTCGACCACGTCCCAGGGCGGGATCTGGCTGCCGTCGAAGCAGGCGCGCAGCCCCTCGGGGTCGCGGTGCCCGAAGACGCCGTACCAGCCGCCGGCCGGGTCGAGCCGCGCCGCCAGGTCCTTTAAATACCGCGCGAAGTCCCCGGTCTGTGCCGGGAGTTGATGCCCCGCCATCGCTGCCCCGTCCCTGCGGGTCCCCTGCCGGAGGGAACACACTTCGGTCTGCGGGCATTTCACCCCAGCCGTGTTACGGGACGGCTACGGACAGTTTTCCGGCGCGGTGCGGCGGCCTCACGCGGCGGTCTCAGGCGGCGGTCTCAGGCGCGCCGGAGCCGTCCGGTCGTGCGGCGTCCAGCGTGACGGCGATGCCGGTGTGCGGGCGCTTGCCGCGCCGTACGACCATGGCCGGCCAGTCGACCAGCCAGAACTGCCAGGTGTACTTGGCGCCGATCAGCCGGCGCACCCGGCCCAGCTCCGCCGCGTCGAGCAGCCGCGCCACTCCTTCGGCGCCCACCGCCCCCGGCGCGATCCTGCCACGCGCGTCGCAGGCGGTCACCAGCGCCTTTCCGTTGTTGCGGATCCGCTTGACCTTCCAGGAGTCGGAGCGGGTCCAGATGAACAGCTCACCGCCGTCCACCGCGTGCCAGACGGGGGTGGCGACGCCGGTGCCGTCCTTGCGGTAGGTGGTGATGCTCACGTAGCGGCTGCGGCCGAGTTCCTCGATGGTGGTCACCCCACGGACCCTAGCCCGAACCGGCGCGTGGAGGGCGGCGGACGTGCGGGGGCCGGGGGCGCGGCCGGTCCCGGTCCCGCGGAACTTCCGCGCGGAGACACCGATTCCGGTCCGCGCTCCCGACCGGCATAGTTGTGGGAATGGTGCAGATCAAATCCGACGCGTCCCTGGATTCCATGCGCGCCGCCGGCCGCGTCGTCGCGCGGACGCTGGCGGCCGTACGCGAGGCGGCGGCCGTGGGCGTCGCCCTGCGCGCGCTCGACGCGACCGCCCGGGGCGTGCTGCGCGAGGCCGGAGCGGGCTCCCCCTTCCTCGACTATCACCCCGACTGGGCGCCCACGCCCTTCCCCGCCGTGATCTGCGCCTCCGTCAACGACGCGATCGTGCACGGCATCCCGGGCTCCTACCGGCTGCACGACGGCGACCTGGTGTCCATCGACTGCGGCGCGGTGCTCGGCGGCTGGGTGGGCGACGCGGCGGTCAGCTTCACGGTCGGCCGCGCCCGCCCCGACGACCTGCGGCTCATCGACACGACGTACGAGGCGCTGAACGCCGGGATCGCGGCGGCCGTCGTCGGCAACCGCGTCGGCGACATCGCGCACGCGGTCGGCCGCGTCTGCCGGGCGGCGGGGTACGGCATCCCCGACGGCCTCGGCGGTCACGGGGTGGGGCGCCAGATGCACGAGGACCCCGGAGTGCCCAACGAGGGCAGCGCCGGACGCGGCATGACGCTGCGTCACGGGATGGTGCTGGCGATCGAGCCGATGCTGACGGGCAGCGGCACGGACCGGCACTTCACGGCGCGCGACGGCTGGACGGTGCGCACCCTGGACGCCAGCCGCGCGGCCCATACGGAACACACGGTCGCGATCACCGACGAGGGCCCGCGCATCCTCACCGCGCTCTGAGGGCGCGGGGACCGGCCGTACCGACTCCCCGGGCCCCGAACCCCCGGCCCTGATCCTCCGCGCCCCCGGCCCGGTCCCCGCCCCGGGTTACCGCTTCCCGGCCGGGTGGACGACCATCGCCGAGCCGCCGCCCCTGCGTTCGCGCTCGGCGGCGGCCAGCCACCGCCCGTCGGGCAGGCGCTGCACCCCGGTCGCCGCGCCGATCTCCGGGTTCTGGGTGAAGACGTGTCCCAGCGCCTCCAGTTGCGCGCGCACCGGGCTGTTCCACAGTCCCGGCTCCAGCTCCGTCGCGGCCGCGTTGCGCTGGCTCGCGCGGGGGGCCGCGATGGCGTCGACCAGCGGCAGTCCCCGGTCGAGGTGTCCCGTCAGGGTCTGGAGCACCGTGGTGATGATGGTCGCGCCGCCCGGCGAGCCGACGGCCAGCACCGGCCGGTCGTGCCGGTCGAGCACGATCGTCGGGGAGATGGAGGAGCGCGGGCGCTTGCCCGGACCCGGCAGGTTCGGGTCGTGGACCGCCGGGTTGGCCGGGGCGAAGGAGAAGTCGGTCAGCTCGTTGTTGAGCAGGAAGCCGCGGCCGGGCACGGTGATGGCGCTGCCGCCCGTCGACTCGATGGTCAGGGTGTAGGCGACGACATTGCCCCACTTGTCGGCGGCCGTGAGGTGGGTGGTGTTCTCCCCCTCGAAGGTGGTGGGCGCGGCCGTGCCGCCCCGGTCGCACGGCGCGGGGTTCTTCGGATCGCCGGGCGCGAGGGGGCTCTTGAGGACGGCGTCGTCCTTGATCAGGCAGGCCCGGGAGTCCGCGAACCGCTGGGAGAGCAGGCCCTTGGTCGGTACGTCCTCGAAGGCCGGGTCACCGACCCAGCGGCCCCGGTCGGCGAAGGCGATCCGGCTGGCCTCGATGAAGCGGTGCAGATACCCGGCCCGGCTCGCCTTCGAAAGGTCGGTGCCCTCCAGGATGTTGAGGGCCTCGCCCACGCTCGTACCGCCCGAGGAAGAGGGCGCCATGCCGTACACGTCGAGCCCCCGGTACGAGACCTCGGTCGGCGCCTGGCGCTTCGTGCGGTACGCCGCGAGGTCCTGGGCGGTCAGGTCGCCGGGCCGGACGACCCGGTCGGCCGCCGGGTCGACGGGGGGCTTGCGGACCGTACGCACGAGGTCGCGGCCCAGCTCGCCCCGGTAGAGCGCGCCAGTGCCCTTGCGGCCCAACTCGGCGTACGTACGGGCCAGATCGGCGTTCTTGAAGACCGATCCGACGACCGGCAGCCGGCCGCCCGGCAGGAACAGCTCCGCGGTGGCGGGGAAGTCGGCGAACCGGGCCTGGTTGGACTGGGTCTGCGAGCGGAAGGTCTCGTCGACGGTGAAGCCGTTCTTCGCCAGCCGTTCGGCGGGCGCCAGCACCTGCCCCAGGGACCGGCTGCCCCAGGCGCCGAGGGCGGTGTCCCAGGTGGCGGCGGTGCCGGGGGTACCGACACCGAGGCCGCTGGTGACCGCGTCCGCGAACGGGATCGGGGCGCCGTTCTCCAGGAAGAGCGAGCTGTCGGCGGACTTCGGGGCGGTCTCGCGGCCGTCGATGGTGTGCACCGTACGGGACTTGGCGTCGTAGTAGACGAAGTAGCCGCCGCCGCCGATTCCGGCCGAGTACGGCTCGGTCACCCCGAGCGCCGCGGCGGTGGCGACGGCCGCGTCCACCGCGTTGCCGCCGCGCCTGAGCACCTCGATCCCGGCGGCCGAGGCGTCGGCGTCGACGCTCGCCACCGCGCCCCCGTACCCCGCGGCGACCGGTGTCTTGGCCGTGGGGGGCACGGCCGGGGAACCGGTGGATGCCGACGGGGGCGGCGCCGCCCCGACGGACAGCAGGGCGGCGGCCAGGGCCACCAGCGAGACATTCCGCGCAGCGGAGCGACGCATCCGTACCTCCAGTCAGGAACAGTCCGCGCAGCCTAACTTCACGGCGCCCGCCGCGTCAGGACCGTCTCGGCTTCGGCGGGCTGCCGCTAGCATGCGCGCCCATGACTGACGACATACGCAATCTCGTGCTCGGCGTGGTCGCCGCGGGCCTCAGCGCCTCGCTGGGCTGGCTCGCCCGTACCTATCTCTGGCGGCGCGGACTGCGCAGGAAACAGGCGTTCTTCGGGCTGCCCGGCCACTCCGAATGTCTGCTCGTCGTCAACCGCGAGGCGGGCGGTGACGGCGCGGTCCACCGCTACGACGTCTTCGCGCTGCTGGAGCTGTCGGCCCTGATCAAGGGGTGCGGGGCGCACGCCGAGATCGTCCAGCACGACACGGCCCGGCGGGGGTTCGGGGAGCGCACCGAGTTCTGCGTCGGCGGGCCCGGTTCAAATCGCCGCATGGGGGCCCACCTGTCCTCCCTGCTGCCCGGCATCAGGATGAACACGGAGCCCGAGCCGAAGGCGGAGCGCGGCGCCCTGCGGATCGGCACCGAGCACTACCGCGTGGAGCCGGGAGTGGCCGAATACGTGCTGCTGGCGCGGCTGACGGCCGGTGAGGAGGCGCGGCCGGTGTTCCTCTTCTGCGGACAGCGGGCGATCACCAACCAGGCGGCCTCGCGCTATCTGGCGCGCCACCACGAGAAGCTCGCGCGCAAGCACGGCGACAAGTCGTTCTGTCTGCTGCTGAAGGTCGTGAACTCGCAGGCGTACGGGCCCGATGTGGTGGAGTTGGTGGCGGACGTGACCCGGACGGCCCTCGCACCCGCCCCGGAACCCGAGCCGTCCGCCGGCTGACCCGAGGCACGAACCGACCGCCGCCCGGCCCGAGCACGGCCCGTCCGGCGCGCAGCTGACCTTCTCCCCGTCGTACGAGAAGTGATCTCCGGCTGCCGCCGGGCGGGCCACTGCCCTGTGCTACCGCGCGCCCGGCAGCAGCGTCCCCGGGGAGGCCGGGGCGTCACCCGCTCCACCGGTTCTCGGATTGCGCCGCTGACGCCTGGCCAGCCAGTGGGCGAACCAGGAGAGCAGCATGCACATCCCGATGTAGATCGGCGAAATCACCATCACCACGGGGATGAACGGCAAATCGTAGTCGAGATTCGACGCGATGAGCTTTCCGGCATGGAGGAACTCCTCATAAGTGATCAGATATCCCAGCGATGTGTCCTTGAGAGCGACCACCAGCTGGCTGATGATCGTGGGCAGCATGGCGCGGACCGCCTGCGGCACCAGCACGTACGACATGACCTGCGTCTTGCGCATGCCGAGGGCGTACGCGGCCTCCCGCTGACCGCGCTCCACCGAGTTCACTCCGGTGCGCAGCACCTCGGCGAGCACGGAGCCGTTGTAGAGCGTGAGCCCCGCCACCAGCGCGGGCAGGGCCTGCACCTTGAGCGCGACGAAGATGAAGAAGATCATCACCAGCACGGGCATGGCGCGGAAGAACTCGACCAGGACGGTGGCGGTCCAGCGCAGCGGCCGGTGCTCGGAGAGCCGGCCCGAGGCGAGGAGCGCGCCGAGCGCGAGCGAGAGCACCGCGGCGAGGGCGAACGCCTTGAGCGTGTTGCCGAGGCCGCGCAGCAGCAGGTCCTGGATCCCCCGGTACTCGAAGGGGCTCCACTTGGTGGCCGTGAACTGGTCGGTGTCGAAGAGCAGATAGAGCAGCCAGCCGACGAGCGCGGCGATCGCGGCCGTCGCCGCCACTCCGTAGAGACGATGACGGCGGCGGGTCCTGGGCCCGGGGATGTCGTAGAGGGCGGTCGGCCCGGTGGTGACGGTCGTACGGCTCATCGGGCGGTCCCCCAGCGCTTCTCCATGACCGTGAACAGCGCGCTGATCGACAGCGTGATGATCAGGTATCCGACGGCGATCCAGACGAAGGTCCAGACGATGCTGTAGCCCATCTCGTTGAGGCTCTTGTAGGTGCCGAGCAGCTCGGTGACGCTGAACGCGCCGGCGATCGCCGAGTTCTTGGCGAGAGCGATCAGGGTGGAGCCGATGGGCGGGATGACCGTACGGAACGCCTGCGGCAGCACCACCGTGCCCAGCGTCTGGCCGAAGCCCATCCCGAGACTGCGCGCCGCCTCGCCCTGGCCCGTGGGCACGGTGTTGATGCCCGAGCGCAGCACCTCGCAGATGAACGCGGAGGTGTAGCAGCCGAGCGCGAGGACCGCGAACAGCTGGAAGGGCAGGACGAGACCGAAGCGCGGCAGTCCGAGCACGACCGCGAAGAACAGCAGCGTCAGCGGGGTGTTGCGCAGCACGGTGACCCATACGGTGCCCAGCGCGCGCAGTGAGCGGACCGGCGCGACCCGGAACGAGGCCATGACGAAGCCGAGCGCCAGCGCGAGCAGCGAGGCGTAGACGGTCAGTTCGAGGGTGCCGAGGAAGCCCTTGCCGTAGAGGGAGAAGTTCTTGGTGAGTACGTCCATGGCGCCTGCCTCAGCTCGCCGGGTAGCGGTCGATGGGCGGGGGCGGGGTGGCCTTGCGCCCGGAGAGGCCGAGGGTGGCGTCGTAGGCCCTCTGCCAGTCGCCGTTGCGCTCGTGGACGGCGAGGGCGTCGTCGAGCGCGAGCCGCAGGGCGTTGTCGCCGCGCGGGACGCCGATGCCGTAGGGCTCCTTCGAGAACGGTCTGCCGACCACTTTCAGCTCCTTGGGCACCTTGGCCGCGTAGCCCTGGAGGATGGTGTCGTCGGTGGTGACGGCGTCGACCTGGTAGGTCAGCAGGTTGTCGACACAGACGGAGTACGTGTCGTAGCCGACGAGTTCGACCCGCGGATAGTCGTGCTGGATCCGCTGGTACGGGGTGGATCCGGACGCCGAGCAGACGCGTTTGCCGTCGAGGTCGCGCGGCCCGTCGATGCCGTGCTCGTCGGTCCGCACCAGCAGGGACTGGCCCGCCATGTAGTAGGGGCCCGCGAAGCCGACCAGCTTCTTGCGGTTGTCGTTGATGGTGTACGTGCCGACGTAGTAGTCGATCTGCCCGTTCTGGAGGGCGGTTTCACGGTTGGCCGAGGCGATCGTGCGGAACTGGACGGTCTTCGGGTCGAAGCCCAGCGAGGCCGACATCATCTTGGCGATCTCGATGTCGAAGCCGGAGTAGACACCGGTGGCGGGGTCCTTCTCGCCCATGTACGGCTGGTCCTCCTTGGCTCCGACGACGAGATGGCCGCGCCGCTCGGCCTTCTTCCAGACGGGCGAGTCGGGCAGCCGGAAGGACCGGTCCACCCGGTAGTGCGGCAGGGCGTCGGCCCTCGGGCCCTTCACGGGCGGGCTGCCCGCCCTGCCGCAGCCGGCGGCGGCGAGTGGCGCGAGCAGCGCCAGCAGCAGCGGGACCAGCACCGTGAGGGCTCTTCTCCCGCGTGGCAGGTGTGTCATCGGCCGCGCCCCCGTCAGTGCTTGAGGATCTTGGAGAGGAAGTCCCTGGCGCGCTCGCTCGCCGGCGCGGTGAAGAAGTCCTCCGGGGTGCGGTCCTCGACGATGCGGCCGTCGGCCATGAAGATCACGCGGTTGGCCGCGGACCGGGCGAAGCCCATCTCGTGGGTGACGACGACCATGGTCATGCCGTCGCGGGCGAGCTGCCGCATCACTTCGAGGACCTCGTTGATCATCTCGGGGTCGAGCGCCGAGGTCGGCTCGTCGAAGAGCATGACCTTCGGGTCCATCGCCAGCGCGCGGGCGATGGCCACGCGCTGCTGCTGGCCGCCGGAGAGCTGGGCGGGCAGCTTGGCGGCCTGGTCGGCGAGTCCCACCCGGTCGAGGAGTTCGAGGGAGCGCCGGTCGGCGTCCTCCTTCTTGCGCCCCCGTACCTTGATCTGCGCGAGCGAGACATTGGCCAGCACGGTCCGGTGCGCGAAGAGGTTGAACGACTGGAAGACCATGCCCACTTCGGCGCGGAGCCGGGCGAGCCCGCGGCCCTCCTCCGGCAGGGGGCGGCCGTCGATGGTGATCCGGCCCGACTCGATCGTCTCCAGGCGGTTCATGGTCCGGCAGAGGGTGGACTTCCCCGAGCCGGAGGGGCCGATGACCACGACCACCTCGCCGCGCGCGACCGTGAGATCGATGTGCTGGAGGACATGGAGCTGCCCGAAGTACTTGTTGACGTCACGGAGCTCGATCAACGGATCGACGGCCATAACCCTGCCCCACCCACTCTCGGCTGTGTCGAAGTCCGCGCAAACTATCCAGCCGGGCAAGGGACTTCACACACGACACGCGCATACGGGATATAAGCCGTATTTACTGCAAAAGAGAGGCGGGGGCCGGCCCGGGCCGGGTGCGGACCGCCGAACACCGGGCGGGGCGGGTGCGGGGCGGGGTGCCGGGGGCGGGTGCCGGGGCGGGGCGCAGGGGCGGGGCGCAGGGGCGGGTCAGACCTCGGCGGCCTCCCCGTACACCTGCGACAACTCGGGCGCTCCGGTGGCCGCCCAGTCGAGTCCGGCCTCGACCACCTGGATCTCGCGCCCCGAGAGCAGCCGCACCACCGGGTGGCCGCCGGGCCAGATCTGCCAGACCGCGCCCGGCACCGTACGGACGATCACCGTGCCCAGATACAGCCCCGCGTCGTTGCCCAGCCGGGGCAGCTCCTCCGGGTCGTCGCGCCAGCGCGGCGGCAGCTGGTCGAGCGCGTCCAACGAGGCCGGGGAGTCGTCCAGTTCGAGCCCGCTCTGCCCCGCCAGGACCCGCAGCAGCTCGCACTCGGAGAGCAGCTCGGTCACGCCCTCCTGGTCACCGCCGGCGGCGGAGGCGAGCGACGCCCCGGCGTCCTCGCCGTGCCGCTTGCGCCAGTTGTCCAAGAAAGGGATGTTCATGCCGGCCAGACTGCCATCACGTCGGCCCGGGCACCATAGGGGCTCGCGGCCCGAGGAGCACCGGCAGCTCGCTCAGCGCGTTCTGGGTCACCGCGGGTTGGTGGGGCAGCCGCTCGGCGGGGACGGCGAGCGTCAGGTCCGGATACCGCTCGTACAGCGCGCGGAGCGCCACCTGCCCCTCCAGCCGGGCCAGGGCGGCCCCCACGCAGACGTGCGGGCCGTGGCCGAAGGAGATGTGCCGGTTGGGTGAGCGGGTGATGTCGAAGTCGCCGGCCGTCCGGCCGTGCCACCGCTCGTCGCGGCCGATCGCCCCGTAGGACACGACGAGGGCCTCGCCGCGCGCGAGCACGGTGTCTCCCACGGGGACGTCCTCGGCGGCGAAGCGGATGAGGAAGTTCGAGTTCGGCGCGGAGTAGCGCATGGTCTCCTCGACGACGGCGTCCCAGCCGACGGCACCGGAGCGGACGAGGGCCAGTTGGCCGGGGTGGGTGGCGAGGTTGACGACGGCGTTCACGATCAGGCAGACCGTGGTCTCGTAGCCGGATCCGATCATCAGTTGCAGCGTGCTGACGATCTCCTCGTCGGTGAACGGGTCGTCGCTCCCCCGGGTCCCGACGAGGGTGCTGGTCAGGTCGGAGCCGGGGCGCTCCCGGCGGGCGGCCGCCAGGGAGCGCATCACCGCGGTCAGCTCGGCCTGGTTGGCGGCCACCTCGGCGGGGGCCGTCTGGGTGGAGAGGAAGGTGTCGAACAGGGCCTGGAACCCGGCCCGCTGCCGGTGGCCGACGCCCATCAGCTCACTGACGACGTTCATCGGCAGCGGCAGCGCGAAGGCCGCCTTCAGGTCGACCGGTCCTCCGTCGTCCGGCAGCGCGTCCAGGAGTTCCCGTGTCAGCTCGGTGATCCGCGCGCGCATGCCCTCCACCCGCCGGGAGTTGAGCGCCTGCGCGACGGGGCCGCGCAGCCGGCGGTGTTCGTCGCCGTCCACGGTGAACATGGACCGGCCGTGGTCGGCGATCCCGATCAGCGGCCAGTCGGCGGGGATGTCGCCGCGCCGCCAGGCGTGCCACGCGTTGATGCCCTTGACCAGGCGCGGATCGGTGAGCAGGCGCCTGGCCTCGGCCTGGTGGGTGACGGCCCACGCGGGCACCCCGCCGGGCAGCTCGACGGCGACCAGCGGACCGGCCGCGCGCAGCCGGGCGTGCTCGTCCTCGATGTCCCCGACGAGCGGATCGAGGACGAGGCGCCGGGCGGGGCAGTGCGAACCGGGGGCGGCGGGATGGGGCATGGGCGGCCTCCTGGGGCGGTGGCTGATGGTGGCGATGCGGGATGGCCCGTGGTCCGTCGACTGCGAGCGGGAGTAGGGGCGCGGGCGTGGGCGTGGGGCGTGGGCGTGGGGCGTGGGCGTGGGCGGGGTCAGTCCAGGAGCCGGCGGCGGGCCGCCCCCAGTTCGGCGAGCGTCGCGGCCCCGTCCTGGGATCCGCCGAGCAGCGAGGGCCCCGCGCCGACGAAGCGCCGGCAGACGCCCACGTGGGCCGCGTACGCCTCCTCCAGGGCCGCGCGCAGGGCTCGCCCGGCGTCGGCCCCCTCGCGCGCCCGGGGGACCGTCCCCAGACGCGCAGGTGCTCGATCAGGACGTGGTGATCGGCCGACCAGAGCCCGGAGAACCCTTTCAGTGGCTGCCGCGGCGGCTCCATGGAGGGCCGGACGAGTTCCTCGTAGTCGGTCGCGGGGAAGTCGGAGGCGATACGGAGCGCGGCGGTGGCGGCCCGCAGGCAGACGGCCGCCGCCGTGGCGCCCCGGTCGGCCGTGCCGGGTTCGGCGGCGTGGACGGCCTGCGCGAGCCCGACGGTGGTGGCCTGGATGAGGGCGAAGAAGAGACGGTGCCCGTGCAGCCAGCGGGCCGGCCCGTCGGCGGGGGCCGGTGCGGGAGCCGGGGCGGGGGCCGAGACGGAAGACGGGGCGGGAGCCGGGGGCCCGGTCAAGCCGGCGACGGCGAGCACCTCGTCGAACGCGGGTTCGTGCGCGGCTTCGGGAAGGCCGGTGCGGACTGCGGAGAGGGTCTGCCGGAGGGCCGAGGCGAGGAGCGGCGCCGGGGGGCGGGAGGAACGGGTGACGCGGAAGTAGGCGTCATAGGCGGCCTCGCGGGGGTCCGGCAACGTGTGGGTGGGCGCGTCCGGCGGGGCGCCCCCGGTGTCCCCGGCATTCCCGGCGTCGTTCGCGGCGCGCAGGCCGTCGAAGCCGGCGGGCAGCCGGTCGGGCGGGGCGAGGACGAGTAACGGGATATGACGTTCCATAGCGGAACGAAAGGTAGCCCACGATCGCTCGGAGTTCGCCATCATGTCTCTCGGTAACGAAGTTGAGCCGTTCCGCGCCGCCGTCCACGAGGCCGTCGACCACCTCGTCGACCACTGGCGGGCCCTGGCGGACGAGCGGCTGCCGGTGGAGCCGCTCCGCGCCCCCGGCGCCACCGCCGCCGCCCTGCCCGCGGAGCCGCCCGAACAGGGCGAGCCGCTCGACCGGATCCTCCAGGACACCTGGGACACCGTCGTGCCCGGCCTGGTCCACTGGCAGCACCCGGCGTTCCTCGCCTACTACCCCACCAGCAACTCACCGGCGTCGGTGCTCGCCGAGCTGGTGACCGCCGGGCTGGGGGTGCAGGGCATGATGTGGGCGACCGGACCCGCGGCCACCGAACTGGAACAGGTGGTCACCGACTGGCTCGCCCAGGCCCTCGGCCTGCCCGGACACTTCCTCCACACCTCCGGCAACGGCGGGGGTGTGATCCAGGACTCCGCCTCCTCCGCCGTGCTGGTCGCCGTCGTCGCCGCCCTGCACCGGGCCTCGCACGGACGGTGGCGCGGTCACGGCACCGAGGGCCGCTACCGGCTGTACCGCACGGACGAGGCCAACTCCTGTGTGGCCAAGGCGGCCCGCGTCGCCGGCCTCGGCGAGAGCGCCGCCGTCCCCACCCTGCCCGGCACCGCCCGGATGGACCCGGAGGCGCTGCGCGGGCGGATCGCCGCCGATCGCCGGGACGGCGCCGTCCCGGCGATCGTGGTCGCCACCGTGGGCACCACCAACACCTGCGCGGTCGACCCGCTGGCGGAGATCGGCCGGATCTGCCGCGAGGAGGGGGTGTGGCTCCATGTCGACGCCGCCTACGCGGGCTCGGCCGCCCTGTGTCCGGAGCACCGGTGGCTCAACGACGGCGTCGAGGCAGCCGACTCCTACGCCGTCAACGCGCACAAGTGGATGCGGACCGGCACCCCGTGCAATGTGATGTGGACCGCCGACCGCCGGTCACTGACCGAGGCCATGAGCGTCTCCCCGGCCTATCTGCGCAACGACGCCACCGACGCCGGACACGTGGTCGACTACCGCGACTGGCAGATCCCGCTGGGGCGGCCCATGCGCGCCCTCAAGCTCTGGTACGTCATGCGCGCCCATGGCCTGACGGGGCTGCGCGACGCCATCCGCCACGACGTGCGCATGGCCGCGCTGCTGGCCGAACTCGTCGCGGGCGAGGCCGGCTTCCATCTCGTCGCCCATCAACTCGGCCTCGTCGTCTTCCGGCTCGACACCGACCTGCGGACCCGCGAGGTCGCCGAGAGCCTGGCCGGGGACCCGGCCGTCGCCCTCACGGCGAGCGCCGTCGACGGCCGTCAGGTCCTGCGCGCGGCCCTGGGCTCGCCCCTGCTCACCGAGGCCACCGTCCACCGCGTCTGGCACACGATCCGCGGCCACGCCCGCTCCGGCGGGCCGGCCCCCGCCGCCGCCGGAGCGCGCTGAACCGGAGCGGGGGCGGAGCGGCCCCGGACGCGGTGGGGTCAGACGTCGAGATCGACCACGACCGGGGCATGGTCGGACGCGCCCTTGCCCTTGCGCTCCTCGCGGTCGACGTAGCTGTCCTTGACGGCCCCGGCGAACGGCGCGTTGCCGTACACCAGGTCGATGCGCATGCCCCGGTTCTTCGGGAAGCCCAGCTCGCGGTAGTCCCAGTAGGTGTACGGACGGTCGTACTTGAGGGGGCGCGGCACCACGTCGCTCAGCCCCTCCTCGCGCAGCGCGGCGAGCGCGGCCCGCTCGGCGGGGGTGACATGGGTGGCGCCCTCGAACCGGGACAGGTCCCAGACGTCCTCGTCCGCCGGGGCCACGTTGAAGTCGCCGAGCACGGCGAAGGGGCGCGGGCCCGCCGCGTCCTCGGTGACGGCCGCGCGCAGCGCCTCGAACCAGGCGAGCTTGTAGCCGTAGTGGTCGTGGCCCACCTCGCGGCCGTTGGGCACGTAGACCGACCAGAGGCGGACCGGGCCGCAGGTCGCCGAGACCGCCCGCGGCTCCGCCACCCCCTCGTACTCCGGGCCGCCGGGCAGGCCCTTGACGACGTCCGTCAGACCGATCCGGGAGACCAGCGCCACCCCGTTCCACCGGCCGGTGGCGTGGACCGCCGACTCGTATCCCAGCTCACGGAGCTGGTCGGCCGGGAACTGCGCCTCGGCGCACTTGGTCTCCTGGACGCACAGCACGTCCGTGCCGCTGCTCTCCAGCCAGGCCAGCAGCCGGGGCAGCCGGGCGGTGATCGAATTGACGTTCCAGGTGGCGATGCGCATGGAAGACACCCTAGCGGCGGGGTACGACAGTGCCCGGCGCGGCGATCACAGGTCGACGGATTCGCCGGAGGCGAGCCGGCCGTGCTCCGCGCCGCCGAGCGCGCCGATCTGCCGGTCGTAGGCGGGGCGGGCCAGGTCGGTGAGCAGGGCGTCGTGGATGTCGAAGGCGCGGCGCGGCTTGACCTCGCGCACGTAGTCGATCACCTCGGAGATCTTGCTCCACGGTGCCTGCACGGGCAGCATCAGCGTGTCGACCGGGTGGTCGGGGACGGTGAGCGCGTCGCCCGGGTGGAAGACCGAACCGTCCACGAGATAGCCGACATTGGTGACTCTCGGCAGGTCCGGGTGGATGACGGCGTGCAGCTCGCCGTAGACCCTGACGTCGAATCCGGCCGCGGTGAAGGCGTCGCCCTCCCCCACCGTGTGGACCCGGCCGGGGAACGCGGCGGAGACCTGTCCGGCGACGCTGCGCAGCGTCCAGAGCCGGGCGGCCGGGTTGGCTTCGAGGGCGGCCCGCAGCCGTCCCTCGTCGAAGTGGTCGGGGTGCTCGTGGGTGACGAGGAGGGCGTCGGCGCCGACGACGGCGTCCTCCTCGGTGAAGGCGCCGGGGTCGATGACGAGCGTGCGCCCGTCCTTCTCCAGCCGTACGCAGGCGTGGGTCCTCTTGGTGAGTCTCACCGCTCGCCGCCTCTCTCTCGTCGCTGCCGGGTCCCCCGGGTCGTGCCGGACACCTTCCATCCTGCTACGCCTCGGGCGTCGTCTCCTCCCGGATGACGTCCCCGGCCACCCGGAACGCCGTGTTCGCCGCCGGAACGCCGCAGTAGACGGCGGTCTGGATCAGTACTTCCTTGATCTCGGCCGGGGTCAGCCCGTTGCGCAGCGCGGCCCTGGTGTGGAAGGCCAGCTCCTCCAGGTGGCCGCCGGCGATCAGCGCGGTCAGCGTCACCGCGCTGCGGGTACGGCGGTCCAGGCCCTCCCTGGTCCACACCTCGCCCCAGGCGTAGCGGGTGATCAGCTCCTGGAAGTCGCCGGAGAAGCCGTCGGCCACCGCCGTGGCCCGGTCCACGTGGGCGTTGCCGAGGACCTCCCTGCGGACCCGCATCCCCGCCTCGTACGGATCGGCGCGGCCGTTGGAGACGGCGCGGGGCTGTTCGGCGGGGGCGATCTCGGCGACCGGTCCGGCGGGCGCCGAGACGGAGGGCTGCGCCATCCGGTCGGGCAGCACCGTCAGGCCGGTGGCCGTGTCGGAGGGGTTGAACCAGGCGGTGGAGAAATGGCGGACGAACAGGTCCGTGACGGCCGCGGGCTGCTCCACGGGCGCCAGGTGGGAGGCTCCGGGCACCAGCGCCAGCCGCGCGTCGGGGATCCCGGCGACCAGGGTCCGCGCCTCGGCCGGTCCGGTGACCTGGTCCTCGGCGCCGACCAGCACCAGGGTCGGTACGGCGATACGGCCCAGCTCCGCCCGGATGTCGAAGGCGGCGAGCGCCTCGCAGGCGGCGATGTAGCAGCCGGGGTCGGTCGTGCGGACCATCTGGACGGCCCACTCGACGATGGCCGGCTGGGCGGCGGCGAACCCGGGGGTGAACCAGCGCTCGGGCGCGGTGCGGGCCACCGGGTCGAGCCCGTTGGCCCGTACGATCACCCCGCGCTGCCGGAACTCGTCGGCGGTGCCGAAGCGGGGCGAGGCGGCCACCAGCGCGAGCGAGGCGATCCGGTCGGGGCGGCGCAGCGCCAGCTCGGCGCCGATGGCCCCGGCGATGGAGCAGCCCACGTATCCGAAGCGCTGCACGCCGAGCCCGTCGAGGGTGGCGAGCAGCCGTTCGGCCAGTTCGGGGACGCTGGTGGCGGGATGCGCGGGAGCGCCGCCGTGACCGGGCAGATCGAAGCGGAGCACCCGCCACTGGCGGGCCAGCTCGGGCACTTGGCGGTCCCACATGTGCCATGTGGTACCAAGTGAGGGACCCAGCACGAGGACCGGGGCGTCTTCTGGCCCGTCAAAGCGGTATTGCAGGGTCTTGGGTGGTGTCTCGCTCATCCGCCTCACGCTCTCATATCTCACAATCTCTCACGACAGCGCGGTATGTCGTCTCCGGACCCATGCGGCCCGCCCCGCACTGTGGCAGCTCCACGAAGGTCCTCCACGCCCGGTTCGACGTACCACCTCTTCTTGGTGGTCAGGACGTTCGTATGTCCCGCCCACCGGGCCAACAGGTGGTCCGGAACGCCCATGTTGGCGAGATATGTGAGGCAGGACGCCCGAGCGTCGTACAGGCGCACCTGACGGCGGGTCAGGACCGGTCGCCCACGAGAGCGATCGCGCGCGTCTCGGGAACTCCCAGCATCAGCAGGCTCGTGATCGTCGCCGCTCGGGCGCCGACGGTCCCGTTCGACAGGTCGCTGTCCGCGATGGCGAACACGACGCCGTAGGCGACCTGGCTCAGAATGCCCGCCGGCAGGTGCTGTGCGAACACGTCGCCGTCCTGGCCCCGTTTCACGAGGTCGGCGAGGAGCTCATCGACCGGCCCGAGCAGGCCGTGGATCGCCTCGCCGTACTCGCCGCGGCGCAGCGCCAACAGCACGCGGTAGCGGTGCGCCACCGGCCAGACGCGGGCGATGAATTCGACCCACGTCGCGTCGGCTTCCACGTCGGAGGCGTTGACTTCGGCGAGGACGGCCGTCATCTCGGCGACGGCCCGCGCCGTGAGTGTCCGAACCAGGTCGAGGCGCGAGGGGAAATGGCCGTAGACCGTGCGACGGACGACGCCGGCAGCGGAGGCGATGTCGCCCATTCCGGCGTCGGGGTTCTCTCCCAGCACATCGAGGGCGACGTCGAGGATGCGATCGCGCGTCTCGTTCATGGAGCGCACACGGGAGGACTCGGTAGGCACGACAGCAGTGTTGCACACTGGCGTGCAACGAAATACACTGCACACCAGTGTGCAATGAAGGGTTGTGCTGTGCCTCGAAGCCCAGGAGAAGAGAAGAAGACGATGACCGCACCGACGCCGCCACCCTCGACCCTCGTCCGCCCGTTCACCATCTCGATCTCGGATGCGGAGATCGATGACGTGAAGCAGCGACTGGCCAGAACTCGATGGCCGGACCCGGAGACGGTGGGCGACTGGTCGCAAGGGGTTCGCGTGGAGAACGCCAGGGCTCTGGTCGACTACTGGGAGCGCGGCTACGACTGGCGGCGCTTCGAGTCCGAGCTCAATCACTTCCCTCAATTCCTGACGGAGATCGATGGGCTGGACATCCACTTCATCCACGTCAGGTCCAAGAATCCCGACGCGATGCCGCTGATCCTGACGCACGGATGGCCCGGCTCGATCGTCGAGTTCCTGAAGCTGATCGGCCCGCTGACCGATCCGGTTTCGTTCGGAGGAGACGCCGCCGATTCGTTCGACGTCGTCGTCCCGTCGCTCCCCGGGTTCGGGTTCTCCCAGAAGCCCACGGAGACCGGGTGGACGGTGTCGCGCATCGCAAGCGCGTGGGTGGAGCTCATGAAGCGTCTCGGCTACACGAGATGGGCCGCGCAAGGCGGCGACTGGGGTGCCGTCGTCACCACCGCCCTCGGGGCCATGCGACCCGAGGGGCTTCTCGGAATTCATCTGAACACCCAGTTCGCCTTTCCCGCACAGATACCCGACACCTTGTCGCCCGAACAGCGCTACGCCGTGGAGACCCTCGCCCTCTACACCGGCGATCTCGGTGGCTCGAACCACCTTCAGAGCACGAAGCCGGAGACTGTCGGATTCGCCCTGGCGGACTCTCCC
The DNA here is from genome assembly GCF_036231945.1 of Streptomyces sp. NBC_01429. Lineage (NCBI taxonomy): Bacteria > Bacillati > Actinomycetota > Actinomycetes > Kitasatosporales > Streptomycetaceae > Streptomyces > Streptomyces sp. NBC_01429. Next base: position 1,368,740 of record NZ_CP109599.1, read on the forward strand.
GCTGGTCAGGCAGCCTGGATCTACGAGAAGTTCCAGTCCAAGACCGACAACCACGGGCTCGCCGAGGACGCCCTCAGCGCGGACGACATGCTCGACGCGATATCCCTCTACTGGTTCACCAACAGCGCGGCGTCGTCCGGCCGCGTCTACTGGGAGAACAGATCGGCCACTCCCGCCGGCCCGCGGCTGACGCTTCCGGTCGCGGTGACCGTCTTCCCCAAGGACATCCCACGCCTGCCACGGAGCTGGATCGAAGACACCTACAGCAATCTGATCCACTACGGCGAGGCCGACAAGGGCGGGCACTTCGCGGCCTTGGAACAGCCCGAGATCCTGGTCGGCGAAATCCGTACCGGCCTGCGCACCCTTCGTTCCTGACGTGGCGCCACCCGCGACTCACACACTCGGTCGTCACCACGGGCCTGCTCAACCGGCCGAAGGCGTTCAGGAAGCCACGGTACGCCGGCACGCCGCGCAGTGCGGCTCGCACCGGCGCGCCGGCGAGCTCCACGGGCGTCACCCCGTGCCACCGTGGACACGCGGCGCGCACTGCGCGACTCGCCGCCCCCGTTCCCTGGGGCCGGTCGCCCGCCGCGCGGCGCGAATCGGACAACGGGACCGCGGCGTTCCGAGCGTGGCGAGATGCCCGTCGCGGACCCGAGGCGCTCGCGGAACCGGGCGCAGTGACCGCGCGGCGCACCGCTTCAGTCCGGGTGTACCGAAGTCGGTGTCCGCCGTGCGTTCTTCGTCGAGCCGGGCATCAAGCACCCCTGGTCGTCGTCTCGCTCGCCCGCTCACGCTCCCATATCTCGCAGTTCCTCGGGGAGTGGGTCGGGGACACGCGCCGGACCTCCTCATGTGTCCGCCGCCGGACGAAGATCCTCCACATCCGGCTTTCCATACCGGCACTCCGGGGGCGTATGGAGGTGCGGGCCGCGACAGTTGTGCTGCTAGCGCCGTGGAGTGACCTGTTGTGCGGGGTGGTTTCCGGGTGGCGGCCGTGCCAGCCTGGAATCCATTACTCCATGGAGTCGGACGAACTCGGGGAGTAGCAAGAAGTGCGGACCGAAAGGAACTTCCTCATGAAGCGCGTTGCTCTGTGCGCGGCCGTAGCAGGCACGGCCGCCATGCTCGCCCTGGGGACCACCACCAGCGCGTACGCGGCGGCCGGCACGTTCGTCTACACGCAGCCCAACGACCAGCTCGCCACCCTGGAAAACCCGGTGACCGGCAAGTGCTACAACGTCACCGGCATCAAGAACACGCTGAACAAGACCGACGCCTACGCGCTGTTGTACGCCGAGCGGAGCTGCGCCGGCACCCATGCCGTGGAGCTCGATCCGCACGCGCAGCACTACGAGGCGGAGTTCAGGAGCGTCAAGTTCATCGGCTGATCCCTCCCATCTGCTGACGCCCTCCGCCGGTTGCCCCTTCCATCGGCTGCCCCCTTCCCGCAGCCGGCCGGCCGGCCCACCGCGCGGTGGGCCGGCCCCGCCCCCCGTGGCCGGGCTCCGCCGCGCGGCCGTACGGCCCGCCGAAAGGACCATCCGCACATGCCGACCTCTCGCGCAGCGCTGTCCGTCACCGCCCTCACCCTGTTCCTGACATCGCCCGGCAGCACCGCCACCGCGGCGAGCGGGATCTTCACCTACACCCCGCCCCCTGAATCGCACATCGTCACCGACCCGGCGTACGGCTGCCGCACCTCCCCGGGCGGCATCGGCGTCGACAACCTGACCAACCAGGAGGTCCAGCTCTTCCCCAGCCCGAACTGCTCCGGGATTCCCGTCAAGGTCGCCCCGGACACGGGGAAGGACGACATCCCCTTCGGCAGCGTGCTGGTCGTCCGGCAGGCCAGCGGCACGCTCGTCTACGCCACGCGCTCGGCCCCGGAGACGCTCACGGACCCTTCCTCCGGCCGCTGCGAGTCCGTCACCGGTGACGGACTCGTCCTCAACAGGACCAACGCCACCGCACTCCTCTACAGCCTGACGGGCTGTCCCGGCACTCCCACCCACGCCGTCGACCCGCACGGCCACACCAGCGCCGTCTTCAGAAGCGTCAAGTTCGTGGACTAGACCTCGCGACAGGGAGCCGTCATGGGTCCTCACGCACGGCCGTTGCCGCAGATGCGCGGGCGGGACCAACAGCTGGCACAGATCAGCGCGAACCTGCGCGGCGTGACGAACGCCCGGCGGAGCAAGGTCCTCCTGGTGGAGGCGCCACCCGGCGCGGGCAAGACCCGCCTGCTCACCGAGGCCGTCACCATCGCGGAGAGGAACGGCTTCGCGGTCGTCAACGGCGTCTCGGCCGGCCCCGACACCGCCCGCGGCAGGACGGCTCCGGTTCCCACCGGTACCCACCCGCACACCCCGGGCGCCGGCGAGGACAGACTCCACCACCCGAGCGCGGCGTCCGCGATCGAGGCGGCGCGGGCCTGGCTGCGCGACGACACCGAACACCTCCGGGCCCTCGTCGCGCTCGACGATCTACAACTGGCGAACCCTCCCGCCCTGACGGCCCTGTGCGACCTCGTCGCGGCCCTCGGCGGCCGCCCGGTCCTCTGGCTGCTCGCCTTCACCCCGGACCTGGACGCCGCGCCGTACGAGCCGGTGAAGACCTGTCTCGACAAGCTCCGGGGCAGAGTCCCGGTGGAACCGGTGCGGGAGCTGGGGCCGCTGCCGGGCGACGCGTTGACGCAACTGGTCGCCGACTGCACCGGAGCCGTCCCCGCCCCCGCGCTCCTCGCCCTGGCGGACGGCGTCAACGGCACGCCGCGTGCGGTGATCGAGCTGGTGCGCGGGCTCGCGGAGGACGGCGACCTGTGCGTGGTCGACGGCACCTCGCGGTTGCGGCCCGGCGCGCTCGGCGACGCGCCCGCCGGGGTCGGCCGCGGCATGCCCGCGCCGGTACCGGCGCGCTTCTCCTCGCTGATCCGGAGGGATCTCCGGTCGCTCTCCGAGCCCACCATGAAGGCGCTGCGGCTGGCGGCGGTGCTCGGTTCGCCGTTCGCACCGGAGGATCTGTCTGCCATGCTCGGCGAGGCACCGGTCGGCCTGCTGGCGGCGGTGGACGAGGCGGTCGGCCGGAGGCTGCTGGTCTGCGGCGAGCACGACCTCGCGTTCCGCAGCGAGCCGGTCTGGCGCGTGCTGCTCGACTCCGTACCGCCACCGTTACGGGCGCTGCTGCGCCGGCAGGCGGCGGAGATGCTGCTGGCGCGTCCCGGCGGCATCGAACGCGCCGCGCTCCAGCTGGTGCACATCGCCCAGCCCGGCAACCGGGAGGCGCTGCGCGTCATCGCCGAAGGAGCCCAACGGCTGCTGGCCGCCGATCCGTCGACCGCGGCGTGGCTGGCGACCCGCGGTATGGAGCTGCTGGCCCCCGGGCGGGCCGAGCGCGTGCGGCTGGCGAAGACCGCGGTCGAGGCGTTCACCCGGGCGGGCGACCTGGACCGGGCCATGACCCTCGCCAAGGACACGATCGACGAGGCCAGCAGGCTCCCTGCCCCGTTGCCGGCGGCGCTCACCGGAGACATCGGCGCGCTGCGGGCGTCGATGTCGGCCGCGCTGCTGCTGCTGGGGAACACGCGGATGGCGCACCGGACCGCGCGCGACGCGCTCGCGGCGCGTGAGGACGGGTTCCAGCACCCGGAAGCCGTGATCACCCATCTCGCCGCCTCCTACCTGACCGGCGACAGCACCGCGGACGAACGGGCCCGGAAGATCGTCGGCGCACCCGACCTGCACTCCCGGGCCGTGCGCGTCGGCGCGCTGACCTTCCACGCGTGCGGCCAGTGGCGCGAGGGCCGGGTGGGCGACGCGGTGGGGACCCTGCGCGGAGCCGTCACGCTCGACCGGGAGGGCGAGGACACCCAGCTCCTCGATCCGCGCTGGTTCCTCGCCCTCGCGCTCACCAGGACCGACGAGTACGAGGAGGCGGCGACGGTCATCCGGTGCTCCGCCCGCGCGGCCGCCTCGGAGACGAGGACGCTGGCCACCGCCGTACCGGCCCTGCTCCTGGCACCGCTCCATCTCGCCCAGGGCCGCCTGGACGAGGCCGAGGAGGCGGTACGGGGCGGTGTGGGCGCGGACGGCCCGTACCTGCCGATGCTCGCGCCGCAGGCGTGGCTGGTGCTGGCCCAGGTCGCGCTGCGCCGGGGGGCGCTCGCCCAGGCCGAGGAGCACATCAGGACCCTGGAGAAGGACTTCCCGCAGGATGTCTCCAGCCCCTGGTGGGCCGCGCGCCGGCTGCTGAACGCCCAGTTGGCCGAGGCCCAGGCGGGCCCCCGGGCGGCGACGGAGACACTGGCGGAGATCGGGGCGAACGCCGGCGCGCTCCGCGAACTCGTCCTGGAGGATCCGGCCACCGCGGCCTGGTGTGTCCGCTGCGCGCTCGCGGCCGACATGCCGGACGTGGTCCGGGCGGTGATCGACACGACGGAGTACCTCCGCGCGCGCAACCGGCGCGTGCCCGCGGTGCTCGCCGCGGCCACGCACGCCCGCGCGCTCGCCGAAGGAGACGTGGAGGCCCTGGTCCAGGCGGGCCGGCTGCACCGGAGCCCGTGGGCGCGGGCCGCCGCGGCCGAGGACCATGCCGGGCTCCTGCTCGGCCGCGGCGACCACGAGACCGCGATCGGCGAGCTGGACCGCGCGATGAACGCCTACGGCGCGCTCGGCGGCGAGCGGGACGCCGCACGCGTGCGGGCCCGGCTGCGCCGGCTCGGCGTGCGGCGCAGGCACTGGACGCGGGCGAAGCGCCCGGACTCCGGCTGGGAGAGCCTCACCAAGACGGAACGCAAGGTGGCCGAACTGGTGGCGGGCGGGCTCACCAACCAGCAGGCCGCGCGCCATCTGTTCATCTCCCCGCACACGGTCGGGTTCCATCTGCGGCAGATCTACCGCAAGCTCGGGATCCGGTCCCGGGTGGCCCTGAGCCGGTTCACCGCCTGATGGGGACCCCGGGGAGAAGCCGTCCCTCCCCGCTTCTCCCCCGCCGCCCGCCGCCCGCCGCCCGCCGCCCGCCGGATGAGCATCCCGCCCGCCGTCCTCAGAACAGCGTGGCGGGCAGGACGCTCATCCGGCGGATCATCCACTCCGACTCCCACTCCACGGCGCTGCCGGTGCTCAGCCGCGCCCGCGGGAACCGGCGCAGGAATCCGCGTACCGCGATCTGCGCCTCCAGTCGGACCAGCGAGGCGCCGATGCAGTAGTGCATGCCCAGGCCGAAGGTGAGATGCCCCTGTCCCTGCCGCTCCGCGGCGAAGCTGTCGGCCTCCTCGCCCGGCTCCCGGTTCGCCGCCGCGATGCTGACCTGCACCGGGGTGCCCTTGGGGATCAGATAGCCGCCGAGATCGATGTCCGCGGTGGCGAAGCGCCAGGTCGGGTGCGGGAAGGGCGGGTGCACCCGGAGGGTCTCCTCGACCCATGCCCTGATCTCGTCGTCGGTCTCCGGCCGCTCCCGCGCGGGCCGCCGCAGCGCCTCGTACAGCGACGCGGAGATCAGGCTCCCGGTCGTCTCGTAGCCAGTGATGATCATCCCCAGTGTCCAGACGATGACCTCGCCCTCGGTGACCGCCGCGTCCGGCCCGTCGGAGGAGGCCAGCAGCCCCGTGATCACGCCGTCGCGCAGCGGGGCCGGGTCACGCACCCAGCCTTCGACCGCCCCGTACAGCGCGCCGACCGCCGCCGTGCGTGCCGGGTAGTCGGAGGAGTAGAGCATGACGTCGGTGATGCCGCGCAGTTGCCGCTCGGCCTCGGGGGGCAGGCCGAGCATCTCGGAGATGAACGCCAGCGGAATCCGGTGCGTGTAGTCCGTCACCACGTTGACCTCGGCGGACGCTCCGGAACGTGACTGCTCCAGCTCGTCCAGGAATCCGTCGACCTTGACGCTGACCCGCGCGCCCCATCGCTCGGTGTTGCGCGGGCTCAGCACCGGCGCGTGCAGCCGCCGGATCCGCGCGTGGTGCTCGCCGTCGCTCATGATCATGGCGCGGGCGTACTCCGGGTCCGGCTGCGATCCCACCATCAGACCCGGCCTGCGCATCCAGTCGGGGACCAGGGACACGTCCTTGTCCAACTGCGGGTGCGTGAGCGCGATCCGCACCAGCTCCGGGTCGCACACGACCCAGGCGTGGTGGTCGAGGTAGGGAATCCGGACGACCGGCGCCACCCGCGCGGCCGCCAGCAGATCCGGCATGCAGTCGAAGGGCCCCGGGTCCGTCGGCATGGTCGTCTCGGGGGGTTCCGCCAGGCCGGTCTCTGCTGTGACGTTCGTCGTGGTGTTCACCGTGTGGCTCCTCCGGTGGGAATCTGGCCCTGGAAATCGGCCATGGACTCGATCAGTTCGGCGGCCCGTCGCGGGGCGTCGCGGCTCCGGTGCTCCTCGGCCAGGGCGCGTGCGCGCCGCCGGTAGCGTTCGTCGTTCAGTACGGTGGCCACCGCGTCGCGCAGGCCGGCTTCCGATACGGCCCGCCGGCGGAGGACCACACCGGCCCCGGCCCACTTGACGCGCGCCGCCACGTCGGGGTTCTCCTCCGAGCGCGGCGCGACGACCAGGGGCACCCCCTGGGCCAGGGCCGCGTTGACGCCGTTGTAGCCCCCGTTGGTCACCATCACGTCCACGTGCGGCAGCAGATGGTGGTACGGGATGAACCGCTCCAGCCGGACGTTGTCCGGCAGCGGCCGCAGCCGGTCGACGTCCAGGCCGCTCCCGGTGGTGACCACGACGAGGACGTCCCGGCCGGCCAGTGCCCGGACGGTGGGCACGAGCAGCCACTCGACGTCGTTGGCGGTGGTGCCCTGGGTGATCAGCACGACCGGCCGGCCGCCGCGCAACTCCGCCCACCAGCCGGGCGGGTCGAAGTCGTCGGGGGGAAGTCCGAGAAGTCCGCCCACGAAGTGGGTGCCCGGGAGCAGGTCGCTGCGCGGAAACTCGAACGAGGGCACCGTGCCGACCAGGTAGAGGGCCGGTGGGCGCGCGATGTTCTCCATGGCGCCTGTCCTCAGCCTCGGCAGCCCGACCAGCGCCCGGGTCCGGTCGGCCTCCCGGCGCAGGTCCCGCATCACCACCCGGTCCCCGGCGAATCTCAGCAGCGCGTTGCGTATCCGGCCGAGCGGCGACGAGCTGGGCCCGAGCCCCCGTCCGAGCGGGGCGGTGTCCCTGCTGCCCAGGATGTAGACCGAGTTGCTGAGCCAGGCCAGCGGGATCCCGGTGCGCTCGGCGGCGAAGCACGCGCCGTAGCACATGTCGTCGGCGACGACGCAGTCCGCCGGGAACCGTTCCAGCACCGCCAGCAGGTCGTCCATCTGGCGCGGCGCGGTCCGGTAGAAGATGTCCCGGACACCGATCGTGAAACTGGCGATCCCGGTCAGCCCGGCGTGGCCGGGGAATGCCTCCTCCCTGCTCTTGCCGCCGAAGTCGAGCCCGGCGCTCATCGGCTCGAAGCACGCCCCGGCCTGTTCCACCTGCTTGCGGAAGGCCCGGCCCGTGTACCAGCGCACCTCGTGCCCGCGCCGGGCCAGTTCGCGGGCGACTTCGAGCATGCTGACGATGTGTCCCGGTGCCGGTGTGGTAGCGATCAGCACGCGCGTCAACGTCGCCTCCCTCGGGTTCTCGTGTCACCGTTCCCGCCGGTCGGCCCCGGCGGTCATGGAGCGCTCGGGAGCGCTCACGGACCTGGCCGCGTCAGCACCTCTCGTTCGCCGTTCGGCCACGCACGCCAGCATCGCCCCGCTGCGGGCCCCGGGCGGGGGTGCGGTGAAAACCCCACGCGTTCGCGCGGGATGGCGCCGCCATGACACCCCGGCCGCGCCGGCGGATCGCCGACCGAACCGTCCGTGCCCGGGTCCGCCGGGGGATACGGGCGCGCCGTCACCGCGCGGAGAATTACGGACAGCACTCCCCGGCATCGCCCTTCCAGGACCGGGAAAGGCGCTGGCGTCGATCCAGGACATGCTCCCCGGCCTCGGACATCGCGTACTGGAGGAAATCCGTGACGGCACACCTACAGGAGATTGACGTTGACGGGCGGGACGGCTCCATCGGCGGACCGAAGAAAGTCACCGTCCTCGGCGCCGGAATCGCGGGTCTGGTGGCGGCCTATGAATTGGAGCGCCTCGGACATCACGTCCACGTCATCGAAGGAAGCCACGAGATCGGCGGCCGCGTTCACACCCATCGCTTTCCCGGCGCCGGCCAGTCCGGGCCGATCGCCGAGCTGGGCGCGATGCGGATCCCCGCCGGGCACCGGCTGACCATGCACTACATCGCCGAGCTGGGGCTACAGAACCAGGTCAGCGAGTTCCGGACGCTGTTCTCCGACGACGCCGCCTACCTGCCGAGTTCCGCCGGATACCTTCGGGTGCGCGACGCCCATGAAACGCTCGTGGACGAATTCGCCGCCGGGCTGCCTCACCGTCAGTACCGGGACGACACCTTACTGTTCGGCGCCTGGCTGGATGCCAGCATAAGAGCCATCGCGCCGCGTCAGTTCTACGACGGACTGCACGACGAAATAGGAGTGGAACTGCTGAATCTCGTCGATCACATCGATTTGACGCCCTACAGATGTGGCACCACGAGAAACAGAATCGATCTGCACGCCTTCTTCTCCGACCATCCGCAGGTGCGGTCGTTCTGCCCGCCACGCCTGGAGCGTTTTCTCGACGATGTGCTGGACGAGACCAGCTCCACCATCGTGCGGCTGCGGGGCGGAATGGACGCGCTCCCCCGGCGGCTCGCCTCGCGGATCCGGGGTGAGATCTCGACCGGCCGGGAGGTGGTGGGCATCGACGTACGGGACGACGCGGTGGTGCTGCGGATCCGTCAGGGCGTCAGAACCCTCACCAAGACCTGCGACTACGTGGTGTGCACCATCCCGTTCACGGTGCTCAAGAGAATGCGCCTGACCGGCTTCGACCAGGAGAAGCTGGACATCGTCCACCAGACGAAGTACTGGGCGGCGACGAAGATCGCCTTCCACTGCCGTGAACCCTTCTGGGAGAAGGACGGGATCGGTGGGGGCGCCTCCTTCACCGGCGGGCACGTACGGCAGACCTACTACCCGCCCGCCGAGGGCGATCCGGCGCACGGCGCGGTGCTGCTCGCGAGCTACAGCATCGGGCCGGACGCCGACACGCTCAGCCGGCTCAGCGAGGCGGACCGGAACGCGATCGTGCTCAAGGAACTGAGCTTGATGCACCCCGAGTTGCGCCGACGGGGCATGATCCTGGGCATGGCGGCCCGGGACTGGGGCACGCGCCGCTGGTCCCGGGGCGCGGCGACGGTCCGCTGGAACCAGGAGGCCGCTCTCCGCGAGGCGGAGCGGCGGGAGGCGGCCCGGCCGCAGAAGGGCCTCTCCTTCGCGGGCGAGCACTGCTCGTCGAAGCCCGCGTGGATCGAGGGCGCGATCGAGTCGGCCATCGACGCCGCGCACGAGATCGAGTGGTACGAGCCGCGGGCGAGCCGGGTGTTCGCCGTCACCCGGCCGTGCCGCTCGGAGGAGTCGGCGTGAGCGTCTTCGACCTGCCCCGGCTGCACTTCCGCGGAGTGGCGACGACCCACCTGCCCACCGGGCCGCGCGGCGGTCTCGTCGATCTGGCGACGAACACGGCGCTCACCGCCGACGGGGAGCCCTTCCCCGCGCACCGGCCGGCCGCCGAGTACCACGACTACCTCGACCGGTTGGGGCCGCGGTTCGACAGCACGGGCCGGCCGACGCCCGACGGGCCCTTCAGCGCGGCCAAGGGCGAGGACTTCGCCGGCAACGGGCACTTCTCGATCGACGCGCGGATCGTCAGTGCCGAGGCCCGCGCGGGCGACATCGACACCGCAGATCCGATGGTCGGGCGCGCTGTCGACATGTGGGGGCACTACAACGAGTACCTGGCCACCACGGTCAACCGGGCCCGGGTCTTCGACGTCGATCCGTCCTCCGACTGGACCACGGCGCTCATGGTCGGACAGTTCTGCTTCGGGCGCGACGGACGCTCCCACGACGTGGGGTACGCGGCCGCCGGAGCCGTCCGGGGCTTCCACCCCCCGAGGTGGCACAACTCCGGCCGTGTCGGCGACGTAGACATCGACGACGCCGGCGGTCACCGGCGGGCGAGGCCGCTGGGCCGCTCCGTGGTCCACCAGTTCGTGACCGAGCACGAGGAGCTGACCTGGCTCGACGAGGCGGCCGGCTCGCCGGCCGTGCGGCGGCTGCGGGCCGCGGTGGAATCCGGGGAGGCCGGCGGCCTGGTGGTGCAGTTCGCGCTCAGCCACCTGTCCCCTCCGCAGGCACCCGACCGGCCGAGCCGGTGGCGGCTGCGCGGGACGATCGCGCCCTGGCGCCCGCACGAGCCGCGCACCTACCCGGCGGGCCGGCTGCTCGTCCCGGACCGCCGGGTGTCCGGCCGGGCCCCCCGCGGGCCGCACAACCTCACCGTCGAGCTGACGGACGGCCACGTCACCCTCAACATGATCACCGCCGTGCCCGTCGATGTCGGCGATCTCGAACTGCGCACGGCGGACAGCGACCGGCTGGTGGCCCGGGTGCCCCGGCAGGCGTACCTCGGGCAGGAGTACGTCCTGACCGGCGGCCTGGTGACGGTCCCCCTCGGCATCCCGGCGGACGCCGCCGCCGCGGAGGCGCTGTGCCTGGTGGGCACCGGCCCCGGCGGCCCGGTGGTGCACCTGCGCGAAAAGGAGATCAACGTCCAGGCCGATGACGCGTGTCTCTTCCTGGAGCATCCCCGGGGCCCGGACGACGCGGACCACGACGTCGAGGTGCGCGTGCGGTCCTTCGTACGGGGCCGTCCCCGCGCCGTCGGCGGGATCGGCGTACGGCAGTTCTTCAACCCCCGCGCCCTGCCGCGCGATCCGTCCGCGCGCTCCCCCGAGGCGCGGTGCTCCGACGTCGAGGTCGTCCGGCTGCGCACGGGCCGGCGGGACGGCTCCGGCACCTGGTCGGGCGCGTGCGAGCTGGACACGGACGACGCGGGCCTCGGCTGGTTCACCCTGCGCGGCGGGGCGGCCGGTACCGCCCGGGTCCTGCTGTCCACCGGCGCCGGTGACCTGCCGTGCGACCCGGACCTCCCCGGCTCCGCCGCGCTCGGTGACGACCGGGACGACGCGCTCGGCTACTGGCCCGGCGCCGGGTACGTGTCGGTGCGGGTGCTGCCCGACGACTGGCGGCTGGCCGGGATCGGCCAGGACGAGGTGACGTTCGACCTGGTGTACGCGGAGGTCTTCGCGTACTACGAGCACCTGTACTCCTTCATGAAGGCGGAGGTCTTCAGCCTGGCGGACCGGTGCAAGGTGGAGACGTACGCGAAGCTGATCTGGCAGATGTGCGACCCGCGCAACAAGGCGAAGACCTACTACATGCCGCCGACCCGGGACCTGTCCGAGCCGAAGGCGCGGCTCCTGCTGACGTACCTGCGGGCCCAGCAGGCGCCGGACGAGGTACTCCTGACGGTGCCGGCGGCCGGTCGCGCGAGCGGCAGCGGCAGTCCACGCGGCGGACAGGGCAGCGGGCGGATCACCACCCGCGGCCGGCTCGTCAAGGCGCTGCGCGACGCCGCGACGATCGAACTGGCCGTCATGCTCCAGTACTTGTACGCGGCCTACTCGGTGCCCACCCACGGCGCGGGCCTGGAGTACGTGCGGCGGGGGGTGTGGACGCCCGAGCAGCTCCGGCTCGCCTGCGGCGACGGCGGGGAGACCCTCGACGAGGGCATCCGCAGCATGCTGCTGAACATCGCCCGCGAGGAGATGATCCACTTCCTCCTCGTCAACAACATCCTCACCGCGGTGGGCGAGCCGTTCCACACGCCCCGGATCGACTTCGGCACGATCAACCACGAGCTTCCGGTGCCGCTGGACTTCTCCCTGGAGCGGCTGGGACCGGGCAGCGTCGAGCGGTTCGTACTGATCGAGCGGCCGGAGGGCCTCGTCGGCGACGTACGGCGGGGCGACACGGGGGCGGCCCCCGCGGCCCACGACGACCGGCACCCCTACGCCTCGCTGAGCGAGCTGTACGCGGACCTCAGGGACGGCCTGCAACGCGTCCCGGATCCGTTCCTGGTGGAGAAGGGCCGGGGCGGCGGTGAACACCACCTCTTCCTGCGGGAGTCGGTCAACCGGCGCCACCCCGACTACCAGTTGGAGGTCGACGACCTCGCCGGGGCGCTGTTCGCGATCGACGTCATCACCGAGCAGGGAGAGGGCGGGGTGCTCGGGCCGCGCACCGCTCAGGACGCGCACGGCGGGCGACCGCCCGCCGAGGACTCGCACTACACGTCGTTCCTGCGCGTCTCCGAGCTGCTCCACCACGCACCGACCGGGCGGCCGCACCCGGGCGGCGAACGGTGGAACCCGGCCTATCCCGTCGTACGGAACCCGACCCTCGGGCAGGGGAACCCGGCCGCCGAGACGGTCACCGATCCGGACGCCCGGGCGGTCATGGAGCTGTTCAACCGTTCCTACTTCATGGCGCTCCAGCTCATGGTCCAGCACTTCGGCGAGCGCCCGGACGAGAGCCTGCGGCGGTCCGACCTGATGAACGCGGCGATCGACATGATGACGGGCCTGATGCGGCCGCTGGCGGAACTGCTGGTGACCCTGCCGTCGGGGCGCCGGGGCAGGACCGCGGGGCCGTCGTTCGAACTGGCCGAGCAGCCCGCGCCGGTGTCCCGTCCGGACGTGGCGCGGCGCGGTATCGCGCTGCGCCTCGACCATCTGGCGGCGGCCTGCGGCAAGCACCCCCTGGTGCCCGCCCGCGTGGGCGAGATGAGCGCGTTCTGGGCCGACCACTTCCGGCTGCCGCGCCGCTAGCGCGCCCCCGGCGGCGTGCCCGAAGCGGCGACGCCACACCGCCAACCGAAGGAGACCGCATGCCATCCGCGACACTGCCGCGGTTCGACCTCAAGGGCTGGGACAGGAAGGACATCGCCGACCCGTACCCGGTGTACCGGCGCTACCGGGAGAGCGCGCCCGTCCATCGCGGAGCGCCGGGCACGGGCGGGCCGGAGACCTTCTACGCCTTCTCCTACGACGAGGTCGTCCGGGTGCTGTCCGGGCCGCGTTTCGGCCGGGACGCGCGCGTGGCGTCCGGCGATCCCGGCACGGTGCCCGTCCCGGTGCCCGCCGAGTACCGGGCCCTGCGGGCCGTCGTCGAGAACTGGCTGGTGTTCATGGACCCGCCGCGCCACACCGAGCTGCGCTCCCTGCTCGGCACGGAGTTCTCGCCCTCGGTCGTGGCCGGTCTGCGGCCCCGTATCGCGCAGATCGCGCACGAGCTGCTGGAGCGGCTCGGACGGCAGCGGGAGGCCGACCTCGTCGAGGGCTTCGCCGCGCCGTTCCCCGTCCTCGTCATCTCCGAACTGCTCGGCATCCCGCGCGAGCACCACGCGTGGCTGCGCGCCAACGCGGTGGCCCTCCAGGAGGCCAGTACCACCCGCTCGCGGGGCGGCACGGGCGGCTACGCGCGGGCCGAGGCCGCCTCCCGGGAGTTCGCCGGCTACTTCCGGCGGGAGGTGCGCCGACGGCACGGCGACGATCGCGGCGACCTGCTCACGCTCCTCGTCCGCGCCCGGGACGGCGGCGCGCCGCTGACCGTGGACGGAATCGTGGGGACCTGCGTCCACCTGCTCACCGCCGGACACGAGACCACCACCAACTTCCTGGCGAAGGCGGTGCTGGCGCTGCGGGCGCGCCCGAGGGTCCTCGACGAGCTGCGCGCCGCCCCCGAGCTGCCCCCGGGGGCGGTCGAGGAGCTGCTGCGCCACGATCCGCCGGTGCAGGCGGTGACGCGATGGGCGTACGAGGACACCCGCCTCGGGGCGTACGAGGTGCGGCGCGGCAGCCGCGTGGTCGCCCTGCTGGGCTCCGCGAACCGGGATCCCGCGCGCTTCCCGCGCCCCGACGACCTGGACGTGCGCCGCCCCGCCGACCGGCATCTGGGCTTCGGCATGGGCATCCACTACTGCCTCGGCGCGACGCTGGCCCGCGCCGAGGCCGAGATCGGCCTGAAGGCGCTGCTGGACGGCCTGCCCGGCCTGAGCGGCGGCGGCCAGCAGGTCGACTACGCCGACGACATGGTCTTCCACGGGCCGTCCCGTCTGGTCCTCACCCTGTCCGACCTCCCGTGACCCGCGGCGGCCCACCGGCACCGCACGAAAAGAAGGCACGTATGACGCAGCAGTCCGACACCGCCCCCGACTCCGTCGGCCAGGCGTACGACCAGTTCGCCGACGCCGGCGCCACGACCGCCCTGGGCGGCAACATCCACGTGGGTTACTGGGACGACGGCCACGACGTCCCGATCGACGAGGCCACCGACCGGCTCACCGACCTCGTCGCCGGGCGGCTCGCCCTCCGGCCGGGGCAGCGGCTCCTGGACGTGGGCTGCGGCAACGGCGATCCGGCGCTGCGCGTCGCGGGAGCGCACGACGTACACGTGACCGGCATCACCGTCAGCCGACAGCAGCTCGCCCAGGCGGCGGAGCGGGCGGACGGCTCCGCCGCGCGCGGCCGGGTCTCCTTCCGGTTCGCCGACGCCATGGACCTCCCCTTCGAGGACGGTTCCTTCGACGGGGCCTGGGCGATCGAATCGCTGCTGCACATGCCCGACCAGGCGACCGCCCTGGCACGGATCCACCGGGCCGTGCGCCCCGGCGGTCTGCTGGTCATCGCCGATCAGTGCCAACGGCAGCCGTTCACCGGCCACGACAGGGCGTTGCTCGACGACATGCTGCGCGTCTATCAGATCGCCGGGATCAACACACCCGACGAGCACCGCGCGCGCCTGGCGGAATCAGGCTGGCAGCTGCTGGAGATGACGGACATCAGCGAGCGGGTACGGCCCAGTTACGGGCATGTCTCGGCCGCCTTCCGGCAGCTCGCCGCCTCACTCGACCCCGCCGCGGCGGAGCACATCGACGCGGCGGCCGACCTGATGGAGACCTTCGGGAAGCACCCGCACACCGGCTACGTCCTGATCACCGCGCGGCGGCCCTGATCCGACGGGTGCGGCCGGGCGCGTGCCGGCCGGGCGCACACCGATTCCGTTCCGATGCCCCGCAGACAGGGAGTCCTTCGATGTCCTCCAGTCTCATCCCACCGCCCGCCGCCGCAGCCGCCACCGCCGTGCGTCCGCGCGAGGACCGCGAGCAGGCCGACCGTCTCGCTCTGTCGGCCGCGACCGGCCGCGGGGCGCGGCTGCGGACCGAGGACGTGCGCGACTGGCTGGCCGCGCGCCGCCGGGCCAACGTCTTCCACGTGGAACGCGTACCGTTCGCGGCGCTGGACGAGTGGCACTTCGAGAGCGGCACCGGCAATCTCACGCATCGCAGCGGGCGGTTCTTCACCGTCGAGGGGATGCATGTGGTGGAACGCGACGGCCCGCACGGCGACGGCCCCAGGCGGGAGTGGCAGCAGCCGGTCATCAGACAGCCCGAGGTCGGCATCCTGGGCATCCTGGCCAAGGAGTTCGACGGAGTGCTGCACTTCCTGATGCAGGCCAAGATGGAGCCGGGCACGCCCAATCTGTTGCAGCTCTCCCCGACCGTGCAGGCCACCCGCAGCAACTACACCAGGGCCCACCGGGGTACGGAAGTGAAGCTCATCGACGCCTTCTTCCGGCCCGACCCCGACCGTGTCATCGTCGACGTCCTCCAGTCGGAGCAGGGCTCGTGGTTCTTCCACAAGTCCAACCGCAACATGATCGTCGAGACCTTCGACGAGGTCCCCGAACTGGACGACTTCCGCTGGCTCACCCTCGGCCAGATCGCCGAACTGCTGCACGTGGACGACCTGATCAACATGAATGCCAGGACCGTGCTGTCCTGTCTGCCGGCCCGCGACCGGACGTCCGGCGCGCTGCTCTCCGACGTCCAGTTGCTGTCGTGGTTCACCGGCGAGCGCTCCCGTCACGACGTGCGCGCCCGGCGCATTCCGCTCGCCTCGGTGCGCGGCTGGCGGCAGGGCGCCGAGACGATCGAGCACGAGGACGGCCGCTACTTCAGGATCGCCGCCGTCTCCGTACGGGCCGGCAACCGCGAAGTGGTCAGCTGGACACAGCCGTTGCTCGAACCCGTCGGCGTGGGCATCGCGGCGTTCCTCGTGCGCGAGATCGACGGGGTACGGCACGTGCTGGTGCACGCGCGGGCCGAGGGCGGCTGTCTGGACACGGTCGAGCTGGCCCCGACCGTTCAGTGCACGCCCGGCAACTACGCCCACCTCCCGGTGGAGAACCGTCCGCGCTTCCTCGACGCCGTCCTCAACGCCCCCTCGTCGCACATCCGTTACCAGGCCGTCCACTCCGAGGAGGGCGGACGGTTCCTGAACGCCAGGAACCGGTATCTCGCCGTCGACGCCGACGGGAGCGAGGCCGCGCTCGACCCGCCCCCCGGCTATACGTGGGCCACCCCGGCCCAGCTCAGCGCCCTCACCCGGCACGGCCACTATCTCAACGTCGAGGCCCGCACCCTGCTGGCCTGCCTCAACGCCACGGCGACGCGTCCCCGGGAAGGGGTGTGACATGACGCGCACACCGGCGGCCCCCGGACCGCTGATCACCGTGCTCGGCGCCTCGGGCTTCGTGGGCTCGGCCGTCATCCGCGCACTGGCGCGCCGTCCGATCCGGCTGCGGGCGGTGGCGCGCCGGCCGAGCGAGCCGGTCCCCGGCCCGGCCGGGACCACCGTCGTCACCGCCGATCTCACCGACCGGGCGGCGCTCGCCGAGGCGGTCGCGGGATCGGACGCGGTGGTGCATCTGCTCCTGGCGGACGGCGGGTGGCGGGCGGCCGAGAGCGAGCCAAGCGCCGAGCGCGTGAACGTGGGGGTGATGCGGGACCTGCTCGACGTGCTGCGGCCGGGCACCGACGGCGCGGCGCCCCCGCTGCTGGTGTACGGCGGCGCCGCCTCGCAGGTCGGCACACCGCCGCGCGAGCCGCTCGACGGCAGCGAGCCCGACCATCCCGAAACCGCCTACGACCGGCAGAAACTGACGGCGGAACACCTCCTGAAGAAGGCCACCGCCGAGGGCCGGGTGCGCGGCATCAGCCTGCGCCTGCCCACGGTGTTCGGCGAGAGCGCGGCGCCCGGCGCCGCCGACCGCGGTGTCGTGTCCGCCATGGCGCGGCGGGCGCTGGCGGGCGAGACGCTCACCATGTGGCACGACGGCACCGTACGGCGCGATCTGGTCCATGTCGACGATGTGGCGGCGGCGTTCACGGCGGCGCTCGACCACCCGGACCCGCTGGTGGGCGGCCACTGGCTGATCGGCGCCGGCCGGGGCGACGCGCTCGGCGACGTCTTCCGGCTCGTCGCCCGGACCGTGTCCGACCACACCGGGCGGCCCCCCGTACCCGTGGTGTGCGTCAGTCCGCCCTCGCACGCGCCCGTGACGGACTTCCGCAGCGTGACCATCGACTCCTCCCCGTTCCGGGCCGCCACCGGCTGGCGCCCCCGGACATCGCTCCCCGAAGGGGTGCGCCGCACGGTCGCCGCCCTGGCCCGGCACCAACAGGAGAGCCGGTGAGGGCAACCACCTCCGATTTCCGGAAAGGCTGATACATGACCACGCGTGTATGGGACTACCTGGCGGAGTACGACAACGAGCGTCAGGACATCCTCGACGCCGTAGAGACGGTCTTCGGTTCGGGGCAGCTCGTGCTCGGCGAGAGCCTGCGCGGGTTCGAGGCGGAGTTCGCCGCCCACCACGGGGTGGGCCACTGCGTCGGAGTCGACAACGGCACGAACGCGATCAAGCTCGGACTCCAGGCGCTGGGCGTCGGACCGGGCGACGAGGTGATCACGGTGTCGAACACCGCGGCGCCGACCGTGGTCGCCATCGACTCCACCGGCGCCACCCCCGTCTTCGTCGACATCCGCGCGGACGACTTCCTCATGGACACCGGCCAGGTGGCGGCGGCGATCACCGACCGCACGCGGTGCCTCCTCCCGGTGCACCTGTACGGACAGTGCGTGGACCTGGCCCCCCTGAAGGAGCTGGCCACCCGGCACGGCCTGGTCGTCCTGGAGGACTGCGCCCAGGCACACGGAGCCCGGCAGGGCGGTACGCCGGCGGGCGCGACCGGTGACGCGGCCGCGTTCTCCTTCTACCCGACCAAGGTCCTCGGCGCGTACGGCGACGGCGGCGCGGTGATCACCTCGGACGCGTCCGTGGCGCACCGGTTGCGGCGGCTGCGGTACTACGGCATGGACGACCGCTACTACACCCTGGAGACCCCGGCCCACAACAGCCGCCTGGACGAGGTCCAGGCCGAGATCCTGCGGCGCAAGCTCGGGCGGCTCGACACCTACATCGCCGGCCGCCGGGCCGTCGCGCGGCGCTACGCCGACGGTCTCGCCGGCACCGGCCTCGAACTCCCGCGCACCGCACCGGGCAACGAGCACGTGTACTACGTGTACGTGGTGCGCCATCCCCGGCGCGACGCCGTCATCGAGCGCCTCAAGGCGTACGACATCCAGCTGAACATCAGCTACCCGTGGCCGGTGCACACCATGACCGGCTTCGCGCACCTCGGGTACGGCAAGGGCTCGCTCCCGGTCACCGAGGCGCTGGCCGGCGAGATCTTCTCGCTGCCGATGTATCCCGCGCTCTCCGCCGACCTCCAGGACAAGGTCATCCACGCGGTGCGCGAGGTGCTGACCACGCTGTGACACCCAGTCCCGCCGTCCACCGAGCCATGGGAGCCGATGTGAAAGTACGCGAACTCGCCGTCGAGGGAGCACTCGAATTCACCCCCAGCGTCTTCCCCGACGACCGGGGCCTGTTCCTCTCGCCGTTCCAGGAGGAGGCGTTCACCGAGGCGCACGGCGCCCCCCTCTTCCGCGTCGCGCAGACCAACCACAGTGTGTCCCGGCGCGGCGTGGTGCGGGGAATCCACTACACCGCGACGCCGCCCGGTACCGCGAAGTACGTCTACTGCGCACGCGGCAGCGCCCTGGACATCGTGGTCGACATCAGGGTCGGCTCGCCCACGTTCGGCGCGTGGGACAGCGTGCTGATGGACCAGCGGGACCACCGGACGAGCTATTTCCCGGTGGGAGTGGGCCACGCGTTCGTGGCACTGGAGGACGACACCGTCATGTCGTACATGCTCTCCGGGAGTTACGTCGCGGAGCACGAACTCGCCCTGTCCGTCCTCGATCCGGCGCTCGGGCTGCCCCTCACCGCCGGCGAGCCGGTCCTCTCCGCGCGGGACCGCGCGGCGCTCACGCTCGCCGAGGCGCGGGAGCGGGGCCTGCTGCCCGACTACGAACGGTGCCGGGAGATCGAGCGGGGACGGCTCCCGGACACCGCGGGGGTCGCGGACGCCCGGCCCCCCGGCCCGCGCGGCTGACCGCCGCGCCCGACCACCACCCTCCCGTACCGCCGTTCTCGTACCACCGTCCCGCACCACGAACCGAAAGGCCGTTGCCATGACCGAATCCACCCGGACCCTGCCCGTACCGGGAGCCGTCGGAGAGCTGTACGACCGGCTGACCCTGAGCGCGATGCACGACGGCAGCTTCAACCCCAACGTGCACATCGGCTACTGGGACACACCGGACTCCAGGGCCACCATCGAGGAGGCGATGGACCGGCTCACCGATGTGTTCACCGACTGGCTGAAGGTGGACGGTTCGTCCCACGTCCTCGACCTGGGCTGCGGGGTGGGCGGTCCCGGTCTGCGGGTCGTCGCGCACACCGGCGCGCGGGTCACCGGCATCAGCATCAGCGAGGAACAGATCAAGACCGCCAACCGGCTCGCGGACGAGGCCGGGCTCGCCGACCGGGCCGTGTTCCAGCACGGCGACGCGATGAAACTCCCCTTCGCCGAGGGGTCGTTCGACGCCGTGATGGCCCTGGAGTCGCTCTGCCACATGCCGGACCGGCAGCAGGTGCTCACCGACGTGGCCCGGGTGCTCGTCCCCGGCGGCCGGATCGTCCTGACCGACGTGTTCGAGCGCCACCCGCGCAAGGCGGTACGGCACCCCGGCATCGACAAGTTCTGCCGCGACCTGATGTCCACCACCGCCGACATCGACGACTACGTGGCGCTGCTGCACCGGTCCGGTCTGCGGCTGCGCGGCATCCTCGACATCACGGAGCAGACCACGCTGCGCCTCGCCGAGGAGCTGGCCAAGGTGGCGACGGCGGAGGACCGCCCCGCGGCCATGAACGAGGGCAACTTCGACTTCACCGACGACGCCTTCCGGCCGTCCGACCTGGCGGGGGTCGACGACTTCGGCTGCCTCCTGGTCATCGCGGAACGCCCATGAGCGGGACCGACGGCGAGAGGGCGGGGGCGACATGACACGTTCCGGAGAGCGGACCGACGTGCTGATCGTGGGCGGCGGCCCGGTCGGGATGGCGCTGGGGCTGGACCTGGCGTACCGCGGGATCGGCTGCGTGGTCGCCGACGCCGGTGACGGAACCGTCCGGCACCCCAAGGTGAGCACGATCGGTCCGCGGTCGATGGAGCTGTTCCGCCGCTGGGGTGTCGCGGACGCCGTCCGCGGCGCCGGATGGCCGGCCGACCACCCCCTGGACATCGCCTGGGTGACCAGGGTCGGCGGCCACGAGGTCTTCCGGTACCGGCGCGGAACGGCCGGGAACCGCCCGGCGTTCGCGCACACCCCCGAGCCCGACCAGATGTGCCCGGCGCACTGGCTGAATCCGGTGCTGGCGCGGGCGGTGGGCGTCCACCCGGACGGTCCGCTGCGGCTCCGTACCACCATCGACCGCGTGCGGCGGGCCGACGGCCATGTCGACGCCACCCTCACCGACCACGCCACCGGCACGACCGGCGGCATCCGGGCGCGGTTCCTGGTCGCCTGCGACGGCGCCGCCTCCCCCATCCGCGCGGCCTGCGGCATCGGCGCCCCGGCGCGCCACCGTACGCAGGTCTTCCGCAACATCCTCTTCCGCGCCCCCGAGCTGAAGGAGCGGCTCGGCGACCGCGCCGCCCTCGTCCACTTCCTCATGCTCTCGTCCACACTGCGCTTCCCCATGCGCTCGCTGAACGGCAGCGACCTGTACAACCTGGTGGTGAGCGCGGACGGCGACGCCGGCGGCGGCGACGCGCTGGCGCTGATCCGCGCCGCCCTCGCCCTCGACACCCCGGTGGAGCTGCTGAGCGACGGCGCGTGGCATCTCACCCACCGGGTCGCCGACCGGTACCGGGCCGGGCCCGTCTTCCTCGCCGGCGACGCCGCGCACACACTGGCGCCCGCCGGCGGCTTCGGGCTCAACACCGGCATCGGTGACGCCGCGGACCTGAGCTGGAAGCTCGCCGCCACGCTGGACGGCTGGGCCGGGCGCCACCTGCTCGACACGTACGAGACCGAGCGCAGACCGATCGCGCTGGCGAGCCTGGAGGAGGCCAACCTCAACCTTCAGCGCACCATGCGCAGACAGGTGCCGCCGGAGATCCATCTGGACGGGCCCGAGGGCGAACGGGCCCGTGCGGAGATGGCGAAGCGGCTGGAGAGCGGCGGCGCACAGCGGGAGTTCGACGCCCCGGAGATCCACTTCGGGCAGCGCTACCGATCCCCCGCCGTCATCGAGGATCCCGGCGTGCCGGTGCGCCGCGGCAGGCCGGACGCCGGCTGGCGGCCCGGCAGCGAGCCGGGCTACCGGGCCGCGCACGCGTGGTGGGACGCCACCGCCTCCACGCTCGACCTGTTCGGGCGCGGGTTCGTCCTGCTGCGCTTCGCCGAGCACGGCGGACTTGAGGGAAGCACCGAACTCGCCGGTGTGGAGCGGGCGTTCGCCGAGCGAGGGGTGCCGCTGACCGTGCGCGGCGGGGGCGGCGCGGAGGTCGCCAAGCTCTACGAGCGCGCCTTCGTGCTGGTCCGCCCCGACGGTCATGTGGCGTGGCGCGGCGACGAACTGCCCGGGGACCCGGCGGCGTTCGTCGACACGGTGCGGGGCGAGCGGGCCGAGGCGGTGCGCGGCGGCCCGTAACCGGTGAGCACGCGGGACGGGCGGCCGGGCGGCGGGCGGCCGCTCCCCGCGTCAGACCATGATCTTCTCCACCAGGAGCCGGATCGCCGCGGCGACCGACTCGGCGTCGATACCGGCGGAACGCAGCTGTTCCTCCGGTGTCGCCGAGCCCGGCACGTTCCCCACGGCCAGCCGGACGAGGCGCCTGGGCGCGGGACGGCCGTCGGAGAAGACCTCGGCCACCGCGTCCCCGATCCCGCCCTCGGGATGGTGGTCCTCCACCGTGATCAGACAGCCCGTGTCGTCCGCGGCCGCCTGGAGCGCGGTCTCGTCGGCCGGCTTGACCGAGTAGAGGTCGATGACGCGCACGGGGATGCCCTGGCGGCCGAGCGCGTCCGCGGCCTCGACGCACTCGTGGACGGTGGTCCCTGCGGCGATCAGGGTCACCCGGTCCCCGTCGGAACGGCGCAGTGTCTTGCTGCCGCCGATGGGGAACCGCTCGTCGGGCCCGTAGATGACCGGGGTACTGCCCCGGAGCGTGCGCAGATAGCGGACCCCGGACAGCTCGTGCGTGGTCTCCACGAGTCGTGCCGTCTGGTTGGCGTCGCAGGGGTGGAGCACCGTACTGCCGGGTACGGCGCGGAACATCGCGATGTCCTCCAGGCCCATCTGGGAGGGGCCGTCCTGGCCGATCGCGACGCCCGCGTGGGAGCCCACGACGGTGAGGGAGGCCCTGCTGACGGCCGCCATGCGCACGAAGTCGTGGGCGCGGGTCAGGAAGGCGGCGAAGGTCGACGCGTACGGGGACAGGCCAAGCGCCTGCATGCCGACGGCCGCCGCCACCATCTGCTGTTCGGCGATGTAGCACTCGAAGTACCGCTCGGGGTGCTCCTTGGCGAAGAACTCCGCGCGGGTGGAGTCGCCGACCTCGCCGTCGAGTACGACGACGTCCTCGTGGGCCGTGCCGAGGGCGGCGAGCGCCCTGCCGTAGGCGTCGCGGGTGGCGACCTCGTCGCCCACGTCGTAGCGCGGCAGCTCGACGGGCTCGGTCGTGCGCCCGGTGCGCAGGGTCGTCCCCGGCTCGGCGGGCTTGGCCACCGGTACCCGGATGGAGCGACGGCCGCCCAGCTCCTCGATGGCGCTCTCCGCGTCCGGCAGCGGCTTGCCGTGCATGCCTTCGCGGTCCTCGACCGAGCGCACACCGCGCCCCTTGCGGGTGCCGGCGATGATGGCGGTCGGCCGGCGCGGGGTGGACCTCGCCTCGCCGAAGGCGGCGTCCACGGCGTCCATGTCATGGCCGTCGATCTCGACGGTGTGCCAGCCGAACGCGCGCAGCCTGCGGCCGTACGCGTCCAGGTCACGCTGGTGGCGGGTGGGTCCGCGCTGGCCCAGCCGGTTGACGTCGATGACGAGGGTCACCGAGTCGAGATGCTGGTCGCCCGCGTGCTCGATCGCCTCCCACACGGAGCCCTCGGCCATCTCGCTGTCGCCGGAGAGCACCCACACGTGGTACGGGACGTGGCCGAGCCGCTGTCCGGCCAGCGCCATACCGATGCCGACGGGCAGCCCCTGGCCCAGCGAGCCGGTGGCCACGTCGACCCAGGGGAGCCGCGGGGTGGGGTGGCCTTCGAGCCGGCTGCCCAGCGTCCGGTAGGTGAGGAACTCCTCCTCGTCGATCGCGCCCGCCGCCAGGTACATGGAGTACAGCAGGGGCGACGCGTGGCCCTTGGAGAAGATCAGACGGTCGTTGCCCGGGTGCTCGGGGTGGTCGCAGTCGTAGTGCAGGTGGTTGGCGAGGAGGGCCGCCATGAGGTCGGCGGCGGACATCGAGGAGGTGGGATGTCCGGACCCCGCCGTGTCGGCGACGCGTACCGAGTCGACCCTCAGTTGCTGCGCCAGTTCGGTGAGTCGTTCGCTGTTCATGCCGCTCCTTCCGCGAACCCCCCGGATCACGCCGGAGAGGGGCGCCTCGGGAATGCCCGGCGCACGGGCGACGCTCACGTTCGACTCCGGAGGGTGATAAATCGAGTCGTACGGGTCGTTACGGGTCATACGGTCAGGTGCCCGGAGACAGCGGCGGCAAACACCGCCGGCCGCGGCCGCGGGGCCCGCGTGCCTCAGGGCGTGGTGGACGAGACGACGAACACCCGGGGGAATCCGGGGTCGGTCAGGTCCACCACGACGTCCTGGCTGGGCCGGGGGCTCTCCTGCCGGTGGCTGAGGCCCGCCCAGTCGTGGCCGGGGATGCCGAAGTTCCAGCCGACCACGTCCCGGTCACGGGGGGCGATGGTCAGAGAGCCGTCCTTGAGCGCGGAACGGGTGGTCCCCAGCTCGGTCAGGAAGGTGTCGAGCCGCCCGGAGGTGACGTCGAACTGCACGTACAGCCGGCTGGTGCGCCAGTTGCTGGTCTCGTAGTAGCGCACGTCCGTGGCGCCCGCCGGGACGGGCACCTCGAAGACGCGCCGCTTCATCTTGGACGGGCGCAGCTGCTGGAGGCCGGTGGCGGACGACTCCAGCTCCTTGTCGCGCCCGCTGTCGCGGCTCTGCCCGGCGGAGATCACCAGATAGCCGGCCGGGATGCCGATGAGCAGCACGATGACGATGGCCGTCAGCCAGCGGCGGCGGTTGCGGTGCCGCCGGTCCTCCGGCGGCCGGCCGCCGGGGCCGGGACCGGGGCCGGGGATCTCGCCGCCGCCCCCGTCGCCCGTACCCCCGGCTCCCGCCACGGCGCTGTCGCGCACGCTTCCCAGCGTCATGAGGCCGGGTCCTGGGGCGTGCGCGGGTTGCGGATGGCCTGCGCGTAGCGCTCGTACCGCTCGTAGCGCTCCACGCGGCGGCGCTTGGCGCGGCGGAAGCGCCGGGCCACCAGCCGGGAGAGGTCGGCGGCGCCGACCATGCCGGCCTCGGGGCCGAGCTGCGCCTTGACGATCCGGGCCTCGGGGCGGTAGCCGCGGCCGGTGAGGTTACGGCGGAAGGCGTCGCGGGCGGGGCCGATCAGCAGATCGTCGGCGGCGCTGACGCCGCCGCCGATGACGAAGCAGGACGGGTCGAGCGCGGCGGCCAGATTGGCGATGCCGACGCCGAGCCACTGGCCGATGTCCTGGAACAGCTCGACGCACATGGCGTCGCCCTCACGGGCGAGTTCGGTGATGAGCGGTCCGGTGATCTCCTGGACGTTGCCCTTGACCCGGTCGATGATGTTGTACGCGACCGGGGAGTCGGCGGCGGCCAGCTCCCTGGCCTCCCGTACGAGGGCGTTGCCCGAGCTGTACTGCTCCCAGCAGCCGCGGTTGCCGCACGGGCAGCGGTGGCCGCCGGGGACGACCTGCATATGGCCGAACTCGCCGGCGACGCCGAACTTACCGCGCTTGACCTGGCCGTCCTCCAGTATGGCGCCGCCGATCCCGGTGCCGAGCGTGATCATGACGAGATGGTCCTCGCCGCGCCCGGCGCCGAAGCGCCACTCGGCCCAGGCGGCCGTGTTGGCGTCGTTGTCGACCATCACCGGGACGGCGAGCCGCGAGGAGAGCGCGTCCCTGAGGGGCTCGTCGCGCCAGGCGAGATGCGGGGCGAAGAGCACCTTCGAGCGGTCCGCGTCGACCCAGCCGGCCGCGCCGATGCCGACGGCGTGCACGTCGTGCCGGTCGGAGAGGTCGAGGACCAGCTCGACGATGGTGTCCTCGACGACCTGGGGGCTCTTGGACTTGTCCGGCGTCTCGGTCCTGAGCGTCTCCAGGATGTTGCCGTCCGGGTCGACGACGCCGGCCATCACCTTCGTGCCGCCGATGTCGATGCCGACGGTCGGCACCCGGGGCGCGGTGAGGAGGGAGCGGCGCTCCCGGGTGCCCACGGTCCGCAGGACGGTGGCGCGCGCGGTGCCCCGGTGGGCGAAGTCGCGGTAGGTGCTCATCGGCGCGTCCCCCTCGTGGCCGTCGGCTCAGTCTTGCCGTACCGAGTGGGGCGGCGGCTGGGTGCTCGCACGAGTCGTGTCGTCCCTGCGGGTCGGGGGCCGGCTGGCCCGGACGGGCAGCGGCGGCGGACGGTGTCCGCCCTGCCAGATTGTGCCATCCGGGGCGGGCGGGTTCGCTGTGCGGCCCGTCGGGGGCCGCACAGCGGGTCGTACGACAGGGTCGTACGGAGCGTCCTACGGAAGGACAGGACGCCGGTTCAGCCCTCGGGGTTCCCGCCGGCCGCCGGGCCGCCGGGGACGGGCGGGGCGGGGGCGCGCTCCAGCTCGTGGCTCAGCTCCTCCAGCTCGGAACCGCCCGCCATCTGGCGCGTCAGCTCGTCCAGGGTGATCGAGTCCTTGGTGTGGCTCCCGGCCATCACGCCGCGCTTGAGCAGCACGAATCGGTCACCGACGAGATACGCGTGGTGAGGATTGTGCGTGATGAGGACCACTCCGAGTCCCGCGTCACGCGCGGCGGCCACGTATTTGAGCACCACACCCGACTGCTTGACCCCGAGGGCCGCCGTGGGCTCGTCCAGGACCAGGACCTTCGCGCCGAAGTGGACGGCGCGGGCGATGGCCACGCACTGGCGCTCACCGCCCGACAGGGTGCCGATCGGCTGGTCGACGTCGCGCAGGTCGATGCCCATGCCCAGCAGCGCCGTGCGGGTGGTCTCGCGCATCAGGGCGACGTCGAGCCGTTTGAACGGACCCGCGCCCTTCGTCGGCTCGGAGCCGAGGAAGAAGTTCCGCCAGACCGGCATGAGCGGGACGACGGCGAGGTCCTGGTAGACGGTGGCGATGCCCCGGTCCAGGGCCTCGCGCGGGGAGGCCAGGGAGGTGGGCTCGCCGTCGATCGAGAAGACGCCCGCGTCGTGCCGGTGCAGCCCGGCGATGATCTTGATCAGGGTGGATTTCCCGGCGCCGTTGTCGCCGAGCACACAGCTGATCTCGCCGGCGTTGACCTCCAGCGAGACGCCTTCCAGCGCGCGCACGTTGCCGTAGTACTTGCTGACGTCGTCGAGTTCGACCAGGGTCATCGGGAAGCCTCCGCGCGCTTGCGCACCCAGGCGTTGAGCAGGGTGGCCAGAAGGAGCATCGCTCCGAGGAAGAACTTGAACCAGTCCGGGTCCCACTCCGCGTACACGATGCCCTTGCTGGTCATGCCGAAGATGAACGCGCCGACCGCCGAGCCGATGGCGGAGCCGTAGCCGCCGGTGATCAGACAGCCGCCGATGACGGCCGCGATGATGTAGATCAGCTCGTTGCCGACGCCCTCGCCGGACTGGACGACGTCGAACGAGAACAGCAGGTGCTGGCCCGAGATCCAGGCGCAGAAGGCCACGCCCATGTACAGCCCGATCCTGGTCCGCACCACCGGGACGCCGACCGCGCGGGCGGCGTCGTCGTTGCCGCCCACCGCGAAGATCCAGTTTCCGAAGCGGGTCCGCAGCAGGATCCAGGTGGCCAGCGCGACGAGGGCGGCCCACCACAGGATGGTGACCTTCAGGTCGATGGAGCCGAGGGACAGCTGCGAGGCGAAGACCGCGCGGGCGGAGGCGAAGCCCTCCATGTCGCCGATGGTCTTGGTCGACACCGATTCGCTGATCAGCTTCGTCACGCCGAGATTGAGGCCGGTGAGCATCAGGAACGTGCCGAGCGTGATGATGAAGCTGGGCAGCCGGGTGCGGGTCAGCAGGAATCCGTTGAAGACGCCGAAGGCCAGCGTGACCAGCAGCGACACCCCGACGCCCACCCAGACGTTCGCCGTCATCTCGTAGCTGAACATCGAGGAGATCAGGGCGGAGCTGGTGACCATCACACCGGCGGAGAGATCGAACTCGCCGCCGATCATCAGCAGGGCCACCGGGACGGCCATGATGCCGATCGTGGAGGCCGCGTACAGGACCGTCCCGAAGCTGGAGAGCTGGAGGAACGAGTCCGCCATGACCGCGAAGAAGAGGAAGACGGCCACCGCGCCGACGACCGAGCCCAGCTCGGGCCGGCCGAGCAGCCGGCGCAGCGGTGAGGTGCGCAGCAGGCGTTCGTCGCCGGCGGGGGGTGCGGTCACGCTCACCGGGTGCTCCGCTTGGTGTACTCGGCGAGCGCGTCGGCGTCCTTCTCCGTGATGATCTGCGGGCCGGTCAGGACGGGGCGGCCGCCGCCGAGGACGTCGGCGTTGTAGCGGTAGAGCCAGAGCAGGTCGACGGCCTCGTACCCCTGGAGGTAGGGCTGCTGGTCGACGGCGAAGCCGAGGGTGCCCGCCTTGAGGGAGGAGACGACCTTGGGGTTGAGGTCGAAGGTGTCGATCTCGGCCTTGCTGTTCGCGTTCTGCTTCGCCTTCACGGCGGCGTCCGCGAAGGGGGCACCGAGGGTGACGACGGAGTCGATGTTCTTGTCGGTCTGGAGCTTGGCCTCGATGGACGCCTGGACGTCGGGCATGTTCGTACCGTCGACGTAGAGGTTCTGCATGGTGCCCCCGAAGGTCTTCTTGGCACCGGCGCAGCGCTGCTCGTGACCGACGTTGCCCTGCTCGTGGATGACGCAGAGGGCCTTCTTCTTGCCGCGCTCGTCCAGCTCCTCGCCGACGGCCTCACCGGCGATGGACTCGTCCTGGCCGATGTGGGTGAGCGCGCCGTACTTCTTGGACTCCGCCGCGCCCGAGTTCACGGTGATCACCGGGATGCCCGCCTTGACGGCCTTGGTGACGACGTCCTTCATGGCGTCGGGCTTGGCGAGGGTGACGATCAGCCCGTCGACCTTCTTGTCTATGTACGACTGGACGAGCTGGGCCTGCTGCTGGCCCTCGTCGCTGTTGGCGTACAGGAACTTGATGTTGTCCTTGACTGCCGCCTGCTTGGCGCCGCCCTTGACGATGTCCCAGAAGGTGTCGCCGTCTCCCGAGTGGGTGACCATGGCCACGGTCCAGCGGGGTGTGTTCACCGCGGCCCGCCCCTCGGCGGCCCGCTGGGCCCGTTCCTCGGCGCGCTTGCCGCCGGTGCTGCTGCATCCCGCGAGGACCGATACCCCGAGGACCGCAGCCAGCACCGCGCGCATCGCGCGTACCCCTGTCCGAACCGTTGCCACGACGCCGTGCCCTTCTTGAAGTAGTCCTGGAAGCGGCCGGGGGCTCGTACAGACCCGGCCCGGCGCCCAAGTATCGGTCATGGACATCCCCACGTAACCCATCGGGTACGGGATAGTCCCCGGAAGGACGCCCGGCCGGGGGCCGCCGGCCGGCTACGGGCGTACGAGGAGCTGGAACTCGAAGGCGTAGCGCGAGGCCCGGTAGATGTGCGAGCCGAACTCGACGGCCCGGCCGGTGTCGTCGAAGGTGGTGCGCTCCATGGTGAGCAGCGGGGCTCCGGACGGTTCCGTCAGCAGCTCGCCCTCCTCGGCGGTGGCGGCCCGGGCGCCGACCGACTGGCGGGCGCTGTGCAGGGTGATCCCGGCGGACCGCATCATCCGGTAGAGCCCGGTGGACTCCAGCCGCCGTGTGTCGCAGTCGAACAGCCCGACCGGCAGCCGGTTGCGCAGGAACGCCATCGGTTCGTCGTGGGCGTACCGCAGCCGTTCCACGAGCAGCACCTCGGCGCCCTCGGGCACGCCGAGCGCGGCGGCGACCTGGGCGGTGGCGGGCTCGACGGTGTTGCGCAGGACGCGGGTGGCGGGGCGCTGGCCGGCCGCCTCCAGGTCGTCGTAGAGGCTGCTCAGCTCCAGCGGGCGCTTGACCTGGCTGTGCACGACCTGGGTGCCGACGCCCCGGCGGCGCACCAGCAGCCCCTTGTCGACGAGCGACTGGATGGCCTGGCGGACGGTGGGGCGGGACAGGCCGAGCCGGCCGGCGAGTTCGATCTCGTTGCCGAGCAGGCTGCCCGGCGCGAGTCCGCCCCGCTCGATGGCGGCCTCCAGCTGCTGGGCCAGCTGGAAGTAGAGCGGGACCGGGCTGGTGCGGTCGACGCCGAGCTGGAGCT
Organism: Streptomyces sp. NBC_01429; assembly: GCF_036231945.1. NCBI lineage: Bacteria > Bacillati > Actinomycetota > Actinomycetes > Kitasatosporales > Streptomycetaceae > Streptomyces > Streptomyces sp. NBC_01429. The sequence continues at coordinate 1,398,606 of NZ_CP109599.1, forward strand.
GCGCGGGCTCGGGCGGTGAGGGCTCGGGCGGCGGGGACGAAGGGGGCGCGGGCGGCGGGGCACTGTCTGTCTCGGGTCCGGCGGTCTGCGGTCCGGCCGTCTCGCTTCCGGCCGTCTCCGGTCCGGGTCGGGATGATCTCGGCTGAGGGGGCACGCGCCGAGCGTAGTCGCATGCCATGTTGACGGGAAGCCGGGAAGTCAGGTTGTCCGGACAATTGCTTGACAGCGTGTGTGCCCTGTGAACACCTTGGGGCCATGCGCATCGGACTCATCGGCACCGGCCGTATCGGCACCTTCCACGCGGGCGTTCTCAGCCGTCATCGGGAGGTCGGCTCCCTGGTCGTCGCGGACACGGACGCGGCGCGGGCCGCGCACGTGGCCGACCGTACGGGGGCGACGGCGGCCCCCTCCGTCGACGAGATCTTCTCGTGGGGCGTGGACGCCGTGGTGATCGCCTCGGCGACCTCCGCCCACGCCGACCTCATCAGCCGGGCCGCGCGGGCCGGGCTGCCCGCCTTCTGCGAGAAGCCGATCGCGCTGGATCTGCCGGGCACCCTGAGCGCGGTGGGCGAGGTCGAGGCCGCCGGCACGGTGCTCCAGCTGGGCTTCATGCGCCGCTTCGACGAGGGGTACGCCATGGCGCGCGAGCTCGTACGGTCGGGACGGCTCGGCCGGCTGCACACCGTACGGGCGATCACCTCGGACCCGGCGCCGCCGCCCGCCGCGTATCTGCCGCTGTCCGGCGGTCTGTACCGCGACTGTCTGGTCCACGACTTCGACATCATGCGCTGGGTCACCGGGCGGGAGGTGGTGGAGGTGTACGCGACGGGCTCGGACGCGGGGCCCGCGATGTTCGCCGAGGCGGGCGACATCGACACCGCCGCCGCCGTACTCACCCTGGAGGACGGGACGCTGGCCACCGCCACCGCGACCCGCTGCAACGGCGCCGGCTACGACGTACGGATGGAACTGGCCGGTGAGCTGGACCAGTTCGCGGTCGGCCTCGACGACCGTACGCCGATCACCTCCACCGAGCCCAAGGGCCCGCCGCCCTGCGACAACCCGTGGCCCGGCTTCCTGGAGCGGTTCGCCCCCGCCTACGAGGCCGAGCTGGACGCCTTCCTCCAGGTCGTCACCGGCACCCTGGAGAACCCCTGCGACGGCCGCGAGGCGCTGCACGCGCTGCGCATCGCGGAGGCGTGCGAGCTGTCGCGGCGCGAGCGGCGCCCGGTGAGTCTGGCGGAGATCCCGGGCGGCTGAGGCCGGCCGGGACCTCCGGGTCGCCGGGCCACCGGGCCGCCGACGCCGTACGGCTACCAGCGCACCGGGAGCGTGCGCACCCCGCGGATCAGCAGCCCCGGCAGCCAGTCGTACGCCCCGGCCTCGGGGTCGAGCGCCAAATCGGGGCAGCGTTCCAGCAGCGTGCGGAGGGCGATCCGGGCCTCCAGCCGGGCCAGCGGAGCGCCCACGCAGAAGTGGATGCCGTGGCCGAAGGCGAGATGGCCGGGGCCGCGCCCGGGAGTCGCCGACCGGCGGATGTCGAAGGTGTCGGGGTCGGGGAAGCGGGCCGGGTCGCGGTCCGCCGAGGCGAGCGAGACCAGGACGGTGCGCTGCGCCGGTATCTCCGCCCCGCCGAGCGTGACCGGCTCGCGGGTGAACCGTACGGTGCTGCTCTCCACCGGGCCCTCGAACCGCAGCGTCTCCTCGACCGCCGCGTCGATCAGCCCGAAGTCGGCTCGCAGCGCGGCCAGTTGGTCGGGGTGGGCGAGCAGGCACCGTACCGCGTTGGCGATCAGATTGACGGTGGTCTCGTGTCCGGCGATCAGCAGGACATAGGCCCACGCGCGCAGTTCGGCGGCCGACAGCCGGTCGCCGTCCTCCGCCCTGGTGCGCAGCAGCGAGGAGAGCAGATCGTCGCTGGGACCGGCCGCCCGTTTGTCCTCGATGAGTTCGTCGAGATACGCGCACAGCTCGATGGTGTTGACCCGCGCCCCGTCGGGGGTCGTGGGCGCGACGATCTCGTTGGTCCAGGCGCGGAAGGTGTCACGGTCGGCGTGCGGGACGCCGAGCAGCTCGCATATGACGGTGATGGGCAGCGGGAAGGCCAGCGCGTCGACCAGGTCGCCGTGCCCCGACGGGCCCATCGCGTCGAGGAGTTCGTCGGTGATCCGCTGGATGCGCGGCAGCAGCCGGTCCACCCGGCGCCCGGTGAACTCGGGGGCGACGAGCTTGCGCAGCCGGGTGTGGTCGGGCGGGTCGAGGACGAGGACGTGCGGGCCCATGATGGCCTCGTCGGCCGACTCGTACCCCATGGTGTCGAGCGCCTTGGAGAGCCGGGGGTCGGCGAGGGCCTCGCGCCCCTCCTCGTATCCGACGACCAGCCAGAACTGTCTGCCGTCCGGGGAGATCACCTCGTGGACGGGTCCCGTCTCCCGCAGCTTCGCGTAGTACGGGTAGGGGTTGACGTTGAAGTCCGGTCCGTAGTCCGCCAGTTCGATAACAGCCATCGGATCAGCCTACGTCGCCGCCCCGCACGCTCCACCGGCCGCGAGCGGATCCGGCCGCGGCGGCCTGATCCGCGTCATGCACCAACAGGGCGATCTGCACCCGGTTGTTGAGGCGGAGCTTGGCCAGGATCCGGGAGACGTGCGCCTTGACCGTGGGCAGGCTCATGTAGAGGCTCGCGGCGATCTCCGCGTTGGACCGGCCCTGGCCGACCGCGAGCGCGACCTCCCGCTCGCGCTCGGCGAGCGCGGCGAGCCGGTCGGCGGCGCTGTTCCCGCGGCTCCCGGCCGCCGTCCCCTCCCCCGCCACCCGGGTCATCAGCTGACGGGTGACTGCGGGCGAGAGCACCGGATCACCGGCCGCCACCCGGCGTACCGCCGCGACGATCTCGGCGGGCGGGGTGTCCTTGAGGACGAAGCCGGCCGCGCCCGCGCGCAGCGCCCGTACCACCTGTTCGTCGGCGTGGAAGGTGGTCAGCACCAGGACCTCGGGGGCGCCGGGGCGGGCGCGCAGCGCCTCGGTGGCGGTCAGGCCGTCCATGGAGGGCATCCGGATGTCCATCAGGACGACATCGGGCGCGACGCGCTCGACCAGGGAGGACACCTCCGTGCCGTCGGCCGCCTCCCCCACTATCTCGATGTCGTCGGCGCCGCCGAGCATCAGGGTGAGCCCGGCGCGAACGAGCGGGTCGTCGTCAACAATGATCAGTCTGATGGCCTTGGTGGTCATGGACTCCACGGTAGCCAAGCCCGGACGGCGAACCCGCCGTCCCCGGTGGGCCCGTGCTCGAACCGGCCACCGGCCAGCGCGGCCCGTTCGGTGAGCCCGATCAGCCCCTGTCCCGAGCCGGGCACCTTCGGGACCTCGCCCGGGGGCGGGGTGTTGCGCACCTCGATGGTGAGCCCCTCCCCGGGGCCGCCGCCGACCTCGACGGTCGCCCGGCTGCCGGGCGCGTGCTTGCGGGCGTTGGTCAGGCCCTCCTGGGCGACTCGGTAGGCGGTACGGCCGAGGGCGGCGGGCACGGCGGAGGGGTCGTCGACGAGGCTGTCGAGCGCGACGTCCATCCCGGCCTGCCCGACCTCGTCGACCAGCGCGTCCAGGGTGGCCAGGGTGGGCTGCGGCCGGTCGCCCTCGTCGCCGGGCGCCCGCAGCACCCCGATGATCATGCGCAGGTCCTGGAGCGCCTCGTGCGCGCTGTCCCTGATCACCCCCGCCGCCCTGGCGACCTCGGGCGCCGGAGCGTCCGGCCGGAACTCCAGCGCGCCCGCGTGGACGCTCAGCAGCGTCAGCCGGTGCGCGAGGACGTCGTGCATCTCCCGGGCGATCTCCTCGCGGGCGAGCCGCTGCGCCTGCTCGGCACGGAGCGCCGCCTCGGCCTCCGCGCGCACCGCGCGCTCGCGCAGCGCCGCGACCAGCTGGCGTCTGGCCCGTACGAGCATGCCCCAGCCGACCGACAGCAGGATGACGGCCAGGGTGGCGATGACCGTGGTCGGGACCGAGCTGTTCGGATCCGGGCGGAGGTACGCCTGCCCGATCCCGGTGAGCAGCGACACCACACCGACGATCAGCACGGGCCGCAGCGGCCGGTGCACGGCCACACAGAACAGCGCGACCACCGAGGCCCCGCCGGCGGCCGGAGCCACCATGCTCAGCACCGCCAGCACGAGCGCCAGCTCCACCGGCCGGCGCCGCCGCAGCCACAGGCCGCAGCAGGCCAGCACCGTCCCGGCGATATCGAGGAAGAGGACCGGATCGGAGTTGTCCGTCTGCTGGATGCTCTGGAGGGTCAGCAGCCCGATGCCCGCCGCGAGCAGCGTCATGAACGTGTCGACGATCCAGTCCCGCACGGTACGGCGCGGCCGGACCCGGGCCGCGCCGTACCGGCCGGGGGCACGGTCGAGGCCGGGGGCACGGTCGGGGCCGGGGTCGAGGTCGTGGTCTCCGGCCGGCTCGGGGTCCCTCGGGTAGATCATCTCCGAGGGCAGCAGCCAGGAGTAGTCCGTGCGTGTCATGCCCACCAAGTTACGCAGGTGGGAGACGTGGTGGTGCGCGCCGGAGCGGGGTCGGTACCAAAGTCGCGGGGTTGCCGACTTCGGTGCCGGTCCCTGCTCCTCCCCTGCTCCTTCCCGGCCGCTCAGCCGCCCAGTTCGCGGTGGCGCGCGGCCAGCCGCTCCGCGCCCCGGTCCGTCAGGGAGCCGAACAGCCGCAGCCGGGAGATCCCGCCGTCGGGGAAGATGTCGATCCGCGCCTCGGACGCGACCACGCCGGCCGGCAGTACGTAGCGGTGGTTCGTATCGGGCTGGAGCGCGGTCCTGGGCAGGATCTCGGTCCAGCCGCCCGTCCCGGCCCCGGTCCCGGACTCTTCCTCCGCCGGTGTTCCCGGCGCCGGATCCGGCTCGGGCTCCGGCGCACCGTCCCGTACCCAGAGCGTGGCCCAGCCCGCGGCGTTGCCCTTCAGGTAGGCGGTGTCGATCTCGACGGCGTGGATCTCGGCCTGCTCGGCGAGCCGGTAGCGGATCCAGTCGTGGCCCCGGTCGCGGCGGCGCCGTGTCTCCCAGCCGTCGTCCATCCGGCCGGAGCGGCCGGGCCCGATGGTGTTGGCGGCGGGTGAGTAGAAGCGGTCGGAGGAGTCCTCGACCCGGCCGCCGTTCTCCAGCGCGACGACGTCGAACGTGCCGAGGGCGCCGAGCCACGCCGGGTCGGGCACGGCCTCGCCGTACACCCGCAGCCGGGCGATCCCGCCGTCGGGGTGCTGGTTGATCCGCAGATGGGTGAAGCGCCGCCGGACGTCGACCGCGAAGCCGTTGGCCGCGTGGCCGCCGATCTCCGTACGGGGCACGAGGACCGTCCACTCCACCCCGTCGGCGAGGAGGTCATCGGGGGACGGGGTGCCGGGCAGCGCGGTGGCCTCCACGGAGACCGCGCGGGGGTAGTTCCCCCGGAAGTGCGCGGTGTCGACGACGATGCCGCCGATCACCCCGGGGACGCCGAGCCTGACCAGCGCCCAGTCGTGGTCGGTGTCGGCGGGGTGCGGGCGCGCGGCGCCGGTGCCGCGCCTGCGGCGGGTCTCCCAGCCGTCCATGATCTTGCCCTTGTGGCCGAAGCGTTCCGGTTCGAACGCGGCGGGTTCCGGCCTGAGCATGTTCTCGCGCTCGGCGAAGAACTCGTCGTTGGCGGCCGTCACCCCGGCGCCGAGCCGCCGGTCGGCGAGGTCGGTGAGGTGGGTGAAGGGGAAGTCGGCGGCGCGGTAGTCGGCGTACGGGTCGCCGCCGCCGTACGGCCGGGCGTCACCGGTGAACCGGGTATCGGGCACGTTCACTCGTTCCTTTCGAGCAGTCGTCCGGCGGGCTCGGTGAAGGCGCCGTCGCGGACGACCGGAACACCGCGCAGCCAGGTCGACCTGACCACGCCGTGCAGGGTTCTGCCCGCGTACGCCGTCACCTGGTTGCGGTGGTGCAGCGCGGCCGGGTCCACGGTGAAGGTCTCCTCGGGCGCGAGGACCGCGAAGTCGGCGTCGCGTCCGGCCGCGATCGCGCCCTTGCGGGTCAGGCCCGCGAGCGCGGCGGGGGCCGTCGACATCCAGCGCACGACGTCCTCCAGCGGCCGGCCGCGCCGGCGCGCCTCGGTCCAGATCGCCGGGAGTCCCAGCTGGAGGGAGGAGATGCCGCCCCAGGCGGTGGCGAAGTCGGGGGTCTTGAGATCGGAGGTGCAGGGCGAGTGGTCGGAGACGACACAGTCGATCGTGCCGTCGGCGAGCCCCTGCCACAGCGCGTCCTGGTTCGCGGCCTCCCTGATCGGCGGGCAGCACTTGAACTCCGTGGCCCCGTCCGGGACTTCCTCCGCCGTGAGGGTGAGGAAGTGCGGACAGGACTCTGCGGTGATCCGCACCCCGGCGCGCCGGGCCGCGGCTATCAGCGGCAGCGCGTCCGACGAGGACAGGTGCAGGACGTGCACCCGGGCGTCGAGCCGCTCGGCCTGCGCGACGAGGCCCGCGATCGCCGCGTTCTCGGCGCCGCGCGGGCGGGACGCCAGGAAGTCGGCGTAGGCGGGCCCGCCCCGCCGGGGCGCGGACTCCAGGGCGTGCGGGTCCTCGGCGTGCACGATCAGCAGTCCGCCGAAGCCGGAGATCTCGGCGAGCGAGCGGCCCAGCCGCTCCTGGTCCAGCTCGGGGAACTCCTCCACCCCGGACGGCGACAGGAAGCACTTGAAGCCGAAGACCCCGGCGTCGTGCAGCGGCCAGAGGTCCCTCACGTTGTCCGGCACCGCGCCGCCCCAGAAGCCGACGTCGACATGGACCCGGCCGCGCGCGGCCGCGCGCTTGGTCTCCAGGTGGGCGGGGGTCGTGGTGGGCGGCAGCGAGTTGAGGGGCATGTCGAGCAGCGTGGTGATGCCACCGGCGGCGGCGGCGCGGGTGGCGGTCCAGAACCCCTCCCACTCGGCGCGTCCGGGGTCGTTGACATGGACGTGGGTGTCGACGAGACCGGGCAGTACGGCGTCGTCCCCGACGTCCTCCAGCCGGGCGCCCGCCGGCACCTCGCACGCGTACGGCAGGACGGCCGCGACCGTGGCACCGGCGACCGCGATCGAGGCGGGGCGCACGCCCTCGGGGGTGACGACGCGGGTGGAACGCAGCACCAGGTTCACATCGGACACGCGTGGCCCTTCCGGACGTACCAGCGAATTCAACGAACTGTTGAAGGAGTCTTCACTCAGGACGCAGGACCAGTCAAGGGCACCAGGGTTCCCCGCGCGCTCCCGAGACGTTTCCGGCGCGTTGCCCGGCGCGGGGAGCGGTGCGGGGAGCGGTGCGGGGAGCGGTGCGGCGATGTGCGCGGAGGGGGCGGAGGGCGGTGCGGAGGGGGCGGCTCGTCCGCCGGGGGCCGGACGGCGCGGCCGGTAGGCTGCATGCCTGCCCTCCCCCGCCCGCCGCGTCCGCTTCGCCCGTCCCGAAAGGACCGTTGCCGTGCCGTCGTCCAGCGCCAGCACCACCGACTCCGCCAAATCCGCCGCCGGCGGTGGCGTCCAGTCTCTTGAGCGTGCCTTCGACCTGCTCGAAAGGATGGCGGACGCGGGCGGCGAGGTAGGGCTGAGCGAGCTGTCGGCCAGCAGCGGGCTGCCGCTGCCGACCATCCACCGGCTGATGCGCACCCTGGTCGTCTGCGGGTACGTGCGCCAGCAGGCCAACCGGCGGTACGCGCTCGGGCCGAGGCTGATCCGGCTCGGCGAGTCGGCGTCACGGCTGCTGGGCACCTGGGCCAGGCCGTATCTGGCGCGGCTGGTCGAGGAGACCGGCGAGACCGCGAACATGGCGCTGCTCGACGGCGACGAGGTCGTCTACGTCGCACAGGTCCCGTCCAAGCACTCGATGCGGATGTTCACCGAGGTGGGCCGCCGGGTGCTGCCGCACTCCACGGGGGTGGGCAAGGCGCTGCTCGCGCACCTCCCGCCGGAGGAGGTGCGCGCGCTGCTGGCCCGTACCGGGATGCCGGCCGCCACCGAGAAGACGATCACGACGCCCGACGGGTTTCTCGACGCCCTGGAGCTGGTGCGCCGGGCCGGGTACGCGATCGACGACAACGAGCAGGAGATCGGCGTCCGCTGCCTGGCCGTCAGCGTCCCGGACTCCCCGACGGCCGCGGCCATCTCCATCTCGGGCCCGGCGGGCCGGGTGACGGAGGAGGCCACGGAGCGGATCGTCCCGGTGCTCCAGGAGGTGGCGCGGGATCTCTCCGTGGCTCTGACCAGCGCGACGACGGCCGGCTGACGCGCGACCGGCGGGCCGAGAGGCCCGGGCCCCGGCCGGGCCTCGGCCGGACCGGGACCTCAGCCGGACCAGGACCTCAGCGGGACCGGGACCTCAGCGGGGCCTCAGCGGGGCGGACGCGGGGTGTCGCCGAACAGGTCGACGGCGTTGCGTACGTCCATCAGCGGCTTCCGCAGCGCGCTGACCGACCCGATCGAGCCCACGATCAGCAGCAGCGAGCGGCGCATCCTGGCGGTCTCGGGCGCACCGCCCGCCACCATCGCGGCGAGGGCCGCCAGCTCGTCCTCGGCGATCGCCCGGTCCCGGAACTCCGCCTGATACCCGGCCAGTTCGCGCCGGAGCTGGGCCACCGCCACACCCAGCCCCACGATTCTCGGATCCTCGCCCCGCTCCGTCACCGACGGCTGCCCCACGCTCCGCAACACAGCTCTCCCCCTCGCCCCTCGCCCCGGGCACACCGATGTACCCGGGCACGGCTCCGTGCCGCTATACCGATTCCCCCCTGGACGGTGGTCAAGCGCCAAGGTTCGCGCGCAAGTTAACGCCATCGCGTGCCGTACGCGCCACTCCGCGCAACCGGCGGCACAGGAGGCGCGCGGCGCGCGGATGGTATGCAGGGCGCATGGCAGCCGCACCCGTGACAGACGCCCACGGCGAACCAGCCGCTCACGCCCCCGGACCGTCCGCTCCGCCCGTGGCCGGGCTGCTGCTCGCGGCGGGTGGAGGGCGGCGGCTGGGCGGCAGACCGAAAGCGCTGCTGACGCACCGGGGCCGCCCCCTGGTCGAGCACGCGGCGCGCGCCCTGCGCGAAGGGGGCTGCGCTCCGGTGCACGTGGTGCTGGGCGCGGCGGAGCGGGAGGTACGCGACCTGGCGGAACGGGCAGGACAGCCCGGACCGGCAGGACCGGCAGGACTGCCCGCGCCGACCGGACCGCCCGGACCGTCCGGACTGGCCGGCTGCGTCCTGGTCGGCAACCCGAGATGGCAGGAGGGAATGGGCACCTCACTGCGGGCCGGGCTGGACTCCCTGGCCGGTACGGGCGCGGCGGCGGCGCTGGTGCTCCTGGTGGACCAGCCGGGCATCGGCGCGGCGGCGGTGGCCCGGATGGTGGCCGCGTACCGCGACCCGCGTTCGCTCGCGACGGCGTCGTACGGGGGAAGGCGCGGCCATCCGGTGCTGCTCGGCAGCGAGCACTGGGCGGGGGTGGCGGCGGATGCGCGGGGCGACCGGGGGGCACGTGTCTACCTGAAGGCGCACGGGAGCGAGATCGTCGCGGTGGAGTGCGGGGATGTCGCGAGCGCCTACGACATCGACACCGAGGAGGATCTGTGGCGCCTCGCACCGGCGCCGGAACCACCCTCTTCAACAAACCATTGAACTTCCACCATGAGAAAACTATTCTCCACGAGTCAGAAGCGTCCCTGAAGGAGTGACAGCTCATGTCCGCAGCAGCGCCCTCCCCGCTGGCGATCGTCGACGCCGAGCCTCTGCCCCGGCAGGACGAGGTACTCACCGACGCCGCCCTCACCTTCGTCGCTGAGCTGCACCGGCGGTTCACCCCCCGCCGTGACGAGCTGCTCGCCCGCCGCACCGAGCGGCGCGCCGAGATCGCCCGCACCTCCAGCCTGGACTTCCTGCCGGAGACCGCCGCCGTACGCGAGGACGACAGCTGGCGCGTCGCGCCGGCACCGGCCGCGCTGGCGGACCGCCGCGTGGAGATCACCGGCCCCACCGACCGCAAGATGACGATCAACGCGCTGAACTCGGGAGCGCGGATCTGGCTCGCGGACTTCGAGGACGCCTCGGCTCCCACCTGGCAGAACGTGATCGGCGGCCAGCTGAACCTGCGGGACGCCTACCGCCGCCGTATCGACTTCACCGACCCGGGCTCCGGCAAGTCGTACGCGCTCAAGGCCGCCGACGAGCTGGCGACCGTCGTGATGCGCCCGCGCGGCTGGCACCTGGCGGAGCGCCATCTTCAGCTGGACGGCGAGCGGATCCCCGGCGCGCTGGTCGACTTCGGGCTGTACTTCTTCCACAACGCCCAGCGGCTGATCGAGCTGGGCAAGGGCCCGTACTTCTACCTCCCGAAGACGGAGTCGCACCTGGAGGCGCGCCTCTGGAACGACGTCTTCGTCTTCGCCCAGGAGTACGTGGGCATCCCTCAGGGGACCGTCCGGGCGACGGTGCTCATCGAGACGATCACCGCCGCGTACGAGATGGAGGAGATCCTCTACGAGCTGCGCGACCACGCCTCCGGGCTCAACGCGGGCCGCTGGGACTATCTCTTCTCCATCGTGAAGAACTTCCGCGACGGCGGCTCCAAGTTCGTCCTGCCGGACCGCAACGCGGTGACGATGACAGCGCCGTTCATGCGCGCCTACACCGAACTCCTCGTCCGCACCTGCCACAAGCGCGGCGCGCACGCCATCGGCGGCATGGCCGCCTTCATCCCCTCCCGGCACGACGCGGAGGTCAACAAGGTCGCCTTCGAGAAGGTCAGGGCGGACAAGGACCGCGAGGCGGCCGACGGCTTCGACGGATCGTGGGTCGCCCACCCGGGCCTCGTCCCCGTCGCGATGGCCTCCTTCGACGCGGTCCTGGGCGACCGCCCGAACCAGAAGGACCGGCTGCGCGAGGACGTCTCCGTCGCCGCCGGCGACCTCACCGCCATCGACTCCCTGGACGCCCGCCCCACGTACGAGGGCCTGCGCAACGCCGTGCAGGTCGGCATCCGTTACATCGAGGCATGGCTCCGGGGCATGGGCGCGGTCGCCATCTTCAACCTGATGGAGGACGCGGCCACGGCCGAGATCTCCCGCTCCCAGATCTGGCAGTGGATCAACGCGGGCGTCGAATTCCCCTCCCCCGAAGGCCCCGACGTACGGGTCACCCCCGACCTCGCCCGCCGGCTGGCCGCCGAGGAACTCACCGCCCTCCGCGCCGAACTCGGCGAGGAAGCCTTCGCCGCCGGCCGCTGGCAGCAGGCCCACGACCTGCTGCTGACAGTCGCGCTGGACGACGACTACGCGGACTTCCTGACGCTCCCCGCGTACGAACAGCTCCGGGGCTGAGCGGAGCCCGCTCACTGTCGGGCACCAGGTCGTCAGGTTCGTGACCGGGCCGGGCTTCTCAGCCTGTCCCGCTCACAAACCTGACCGGTTCGTCCAGTACCTTCCGTGCTCCTTCCGGATCGGCGAACCGGACAGCGAGCGTGGCGCGGGCCAGGCGCGGCGGCAGAGCCTCCGCGAACTTGAGTCCCTTCACGGCCCGTTCGTCGATGTCGGGGAGGCACAGATGATCGGGTGCGTCGGACCGGGTCTGCTGCCATTCCTGCTGGCTCACGTCCTCGCGCAGCCGGATCCAGCAGTCGTTGACCCGCTGAGCGGGCGCGGCGACGGTGCCGAGGGTCGCGGCGAGAGTGGCGTTGGCACGGTGTCCCGCCCAGGTCCACCAACGGAGGTAGCCACCGGGTCCGCGGGTGACAAGGGTGCCGCCCGGGTGGACGTACTCCGGAAAGTGTTCCCTGGCCTCCTGGAGCGCCGCCACCGCGCGTTTGGTGAGGTGCACCTCCGGGTCGGCCCCGAGCAGCACTTCCCGCGTGGCACGTGCCAGTTCGAACGACGTGACGCGGGCAAAGCCGAATCCGCTCCACTTGGCCTTGCCGCCGCTGTCGACCGGCTCCACGAAGCAGCGTTTGCGGTGCCAGTCGATGTACGTCACGAGCCAGCTGCGCCCGCCCAGAAGCAGTTTTCGCGGGCCCTCGATCTCTTCGGTCAGCAGTTCGGGATCGGTTCTGCCGATCTCCGTACGGCCGTGCAGAACAGTGAACTGCGGGGGCGCCGTGAACACCGCGGTGAGGTTCATGAAGTGCCGCTGCCCGAAGCGGCGTTCCGCCTCGGGACCGATGAACAGCATGCCGCCGTCCCGGTCCAGGTATCCCTCGTCCACCAAGTGGCGTACGACCGGCTGCGCCGACGCGCCGAAGGGCCCGAAGCCGTTCCACCACTCGTGCCACAGCTCCTCGCCGACCCGGTGCTCCTGGAGGCAGAGAGCAAGGAGCTGCTGCGCGACGATATGGCGTGGTTCGGGCGGCGCGACGACCGGTTCCACCCAGCCCCGGGACCATCGCAGGAGCAACGCCGCGGCGGCGAGCAGGCCCTCTTCGCTCAGCGCGAGAAAGAGACAGTTCCGTACGCTGCCTGCCCGGCGGCCGGTCCTGCCCAGGCGTTGCAGGAACGAGGCGACCGTGGCGGGCGCGTCGAGCTGGATCACCCGGTCCAGGTCACCCACGTCGATCCCGAGTTCCAGCGTGCTCGTGGAGACGATCACGCAGTCGCGCGCCTCCCCGAACGCCTGCTCCGCCCGCCGCCGTTCGTCCACCGACAGGGAGGCATGCGAAAGGAAGGTGGTCACTCCTTTGAGTCGGAGCTTCTCGCCCAGTTCTTCGACCAGCCGCCGTGACTCGCAGAAGACGAGCCGTTTCTCGCCCGCGTGCAGAGCCGCGATGACGGTGGCGGCGTTGGCGACGGATCCGACATGGTCGAGCTGGACGTCGCCCGGAGGCGGGCCCGCGGCGGACACGGGGGCCGCCGCGTCGAGATGCGGTGCTACGACGCGGGCCGGCCGTCGGCCTGCCGCCGAACCCTGGAGCCAGTGCAGCAGTTCGGCGGGGTTCCCCACGGTCGCGGAGAGGCCGACGCGCTGCACCGGGCGCCCTACGGTCTTCTGCAGCCGTTCCAGTACGGCGAGAAGGTGCCAGCCGCGGTCGTCCCCGGCGAACGCGTGCACCTCGTCGACGACGATCGCGCGCAGCCCCGCGAAGAACACACGATGGTCGACGTTGGCGCTGACCAGCATCGCTTCCAGCGACTCCGGCGTGGTGAGCAGGACATCGGGCCGGTCGGCCAGAATCCTGCGGCGCCGCCCGGTGGTGACATCACCGTGCCACAGCGCCGCTGTCCGCCCCATCCACGCGGTGTAGGTCTCCAGCCGCGGCAGCAGATTGTTGAGCAGCGCCTTCAGCGGACACACATACAGCACCGAGGTGCCGGTCCAGCGCTCCGCCGCCATGCGGGACAGCAGCGGGAAGACGGCCGCCTCGGTCTTGCCGCCGGCGGTGGGGGCGAGCAGTACCGTGTCCTCTCCCGACAGCAGCGGTGCGACTGCCTGTTCCTGAAGGGGCCGGAGCCCCGGCCATCCCAGGGTGTTGACGAGGTGATGGACGAGTACGGAGTCGAGCGCGTCGGCCCCCAGTCTCTTGTCCGCCCCGGCCTCCGCCTCGGTCACGGCAGGTCCAGCGCGATGTCATCGGGGCCGGCGGCCCCTCCGGGGACACCGGCGGATGCCGCCGCGTTGCGTTCGACTTCCGTCAGCTCGGCGGCGGACACGGTCAGCGCGTAGTGCCGTCGAGGTTCGAACGTGTCGAACTCGTCAACCCGGTCCAGTACATCGGCGACCAGCTTCCGCAGGAAGAGCCGCGGTGCCACCCCGACCTTGCCACCGAGGCCGCCGGTCACCGCCGCGGCCAGTTCGTCGATATACGCGTCGTCCACCCGCGCGGCGATCCGCGCCGGCTCCCTGGCCGAATGGCCGTACAAATCCCTTACGTTCCGGCCGAGTTCGCCGAGCGATTCCAGATCGAAGCCGGTCAGCCTCAGCTGTACCGCCCTCGGTGAATCGAACCGGGGGTCGGTGGTGAAGTCGGTGGCGAGCCGCTGGGCGAGCGGCGGCAGCCGTTGCGCGCCCTGCTGTCCGTCGTAGAAGGCGGGGGTGCCGGTGATCACGAGGAAGAGGCCGGGGAAGCGGCCCGCGTCGATCTCGTCCAGCAGCTGACGCAGGGCGTTGAGGCCCTTCTCGCGGACGTCTCCGCGCACCCGCTGCAGCGTCTCGATTTCGTCGAGGACGACGAGCAGCCCGGGGTGTCCGCAGTCGCGGAGCACCGTGAGCAGCCCCTGGAGAAATCCGAGCGCGCCGAAATGGTCGAGGTCACCGCGGACACCTGCCGTGCGCCGGGCGGCGGCCGATACGGACTTCTGGCCGCCGATCCAGGCGATAAGGGCATCCGCTGTCGCGTTGTCCCCCGCGGCTCGCGCCAGACGGTAGCCGCGCAGGGCGGCGGCGAATGCGGGGGTGGTCCGGGCGACTTCCGCGAGCCGCTGTTCCATCAGCGCGTCGACGGCTTCCGCGAGGGCCTTTTCGTCGTCGTCCGCCACCTCGCCCGCGTCGAGGATCTCCTCCTCCAACGTGTAGAACCAGGTGTCGATCACGGCCCGCAGGGCGCTGGGCCGGTGGGTTCCGGTGGCCAGCCGTTCCGTGAGCCGGCGGTAGACGGTCTCCAGCCGGTGCAGGGGTGTTTCCGTCTCGGAGATCTGCACCTCGGTGGTGGCGAGCCCGGCCCGCTTGGCCCGTTCGGCGAGCCACCGGGCGAAGAAGGTCTTGCCGGAGCCGTACTCCCCCCGGACGGCGTGGAAGGCCGCTCCACCGCGTGCGGCCGTCGCGAGATCATCGTCGAGAGCCGCGGCGAACCGGTCCAGGCCGACGGCGAACAGATCAAGCCCGGCCTGCGGTACGGTTCCACGCCGCAGCGCGTCGATCACCTCGCGGCGGCGCGCCGCGCTCGCCCCGGTCGGTTCCGTCATGGCTGCTCCGTTCCGAACTGCTCCTTGAGGAGCGGCACATTCAGCTCGACGGTCCGTCCGGCGTCGATCAGGTTGATCACCGCGTAGCCCTCGACGTTGAGGAGCCGCTGCAGCACCGTGACGAACACCTCCGCGTTCCGCTGCGACCGCCCTCCGACATCCGTGGCCACCGCGGCCACCGCGTCGGGGGTGAGTCTGCCGCTCGCCGCGGCGAGCGCGTCGATGACCGCGGCGACCACTTTCCCCTCCGGCGGACGGCGGACAAAGGACTTCTGGGCCTTGTAGCGCGCCGAGGCGACCACCCGCTGTCCTTCGGTCGCCACGGCGGAGGCCGGCGCCGGAGCCGTTGCCCCTGCCGGTACGGGCGTCAGATCCCCGGTGCCGAACAGGCCCTCGCCCTCCTGTCGCGGAACCCGCCTGGCGGGCCGCGGCTGCCTGCCACCGGACTCCGTCCTCGCCTCGGAAGCAGAGGAAGCAGCGGAGGCGGAGGTCTCCGTACGCTCCTGGCGGCCCTGCCACCAGCCGGGAACCGTCCGTTCGCTGGGCAGGACGACCCATCCTTCGGGCAGCAGTTCCTGAGCGGGTACGAAGACGAGGACCGGCACCGTCACCTCGGCCAGGGATGCTCCCCCGTGGTATCCGGCCCGGCGTGGCGTGTAGCGGATGTCCTCGCGCCAGGGCGCCACGACCGTGCCCCCGCCCGCCAGAACGCGCGGCCCGCTCAGCTCGACCTCGCCGTCACCGGCGACGCCGTCCCGTCCGGTCCCCTCCGACTGCGTACGCCAGCGGGCCGACCCGGCGCCGCGCACCTTCACCGGCCCACGGTTCGGCCCCTGCTCGGTTCCCCGGTCGGGCCCGTCGTCCGGCGTCGAGCGGTCCAGTACATGCCCATGGTCGGCGACGAGGACCACCGGTCTGCCGTACCCGCGCGCCGCGTTGAGCAGATCCAGCAGGTGGCTGACGTCCCGCAGCCGCCATGTGGTGCGCGCGCCCTCCTGGCCATGGTCGAGTGCGTCGTCGATGGTGTTCAGTACGACGCCGACGACGCCGTCACCGGCCAGCTCCTCCAGGAGGGCGGGCGCGAGCCGGTGCCCCTCGGCGCCGCCGATCCGCCCTTTGTGGAACAGCCTTCCGGTACGCCGGTGCCGCTGCCAGAAGGCCGCGAACCCGGCGGTCTCGACGTTCTGCCCGCCGCTCTTCGCCTCCCCGGTCAGCAACGAGGCCCGGCTGATGGTGGTGACCGACGGCAGCATCGACACCGCTGCCGCACGGTGCGCGCCAACACCGGCGGTGGGCGCGGGCACCACTTCGGTCCATACCTTGCGATCGATCTCGTCACCGAGCTGTGCCGCGACCGCCGCGCTCATCCCGTCCAGTACGAGCACAAGAGGCGGCGCCTGCGCGGCGAGCGGCACGACCAGCCGGGCCAGCACGTCCTCGATGAGCAGCGCGCCACCGGGCGCGAGCTGCGAAGCCGTTGTCGTCCAGGCCGCGAGGCGGCGGGCGAACTGCCCGTCCAGGGAAGCGCGCCGCTCGCGTACGGTTCCGATGAGCCGGTAGTACGCCTGTCCCACCACCGGATCGCCTATCGGGTCGCCCGACGACAGAACCGTGAGGGCCCGGTCGACCCACCCCCACTGGCCGACCTGGTCGCCGACGGCCCGCGCGACCGACTCCACCGGGGGCAGGGGCTCGTCCAGCCAGCGCAGCAGCCGCACGGCCATGCGCGCGGAGTCGCAGCTCTCCGGATGCAGACTCGCGAGCTGGTGGAGGACCACCTGGCCGAGTGCCGCCTCGGCGGCCCGCGACGAGTCGTCGAGGGCCGCGGCCAGATCGCGCAGCCGGGCTCTGAAGCCCGAGGGGAGCAGCGAGTCGGTTCGCAGCACTCGCAGGAGGTCTGTCTCTTCGGCGAGCCGGTCGGCGCGCTCCAGCACGGCGTGGACGCGCTGTCCTGCTTCCGCTCCTTGAACGGTGTGGCTCTCGGCCTCCGCGATCCAGCGGGCCAGTGTGCCGGTCACCGCGTCGGCGAAGGGCTGGAGATCCTGGTGCGCGCGGAATGCCGAACCTCCGAAGAGGCCACCCAGCGCGAAGCTCGCTCCCGCGGGCGCGCCGGGCGCGCTGAGCGCCGCCCCGAGCACGCCGAGTGCCATGGCGTCCTGGCCGCGCCCGTCGGCGACCAGCGCCAGCAGGGCGGGAGCCGCCGCCCCGACGATTTCGGTGAGCCAGCCGGTGATGCCCGCGCGTTCCGCCGCCGCCAGCTCCGCGAACCGGGCAGGGCCACCGATCGTGCGGGACCAGGCCAGCAGCACACTGACGTCCAGGTCCAGTGGGTCGCCCGGGCCCCCGGGCCCCAGCCCGAGCCGCACCCGGACCAGCGACCGTACGGCGGTGTCCCGGGTGAGGAGTGCCTCCCCGCGCGGCCAGCCGTCGCCGGGCTCCGCGTCGAGCAGTGCGTCGAGCAGCCAGGTCTCGCGGTACATACGCGCGTCCAGCTCGGCGGCGCCGAACAGCTGCTTGACGATCTCGGCCCGGTCGACGGTGAGGCTGCGCCGCCCCACGGCGTACGCCCGCAGGTCCCAGCCGAGCTGATTCACCGACACCCCGCTCGCGACGACCAGCAGCCGGTCCGATCCGGGCTCCGCGCGGTGACGCTGCCACGCGTCGACGATGCCGAGCACGGAATCCTCGTCGATGACGCGCACCTGCCGTGCCCTGCCGCCGATCCGCGCCGTGAACTCCCGGGGCGCCGCTTCCTCGTAACGGGCGTTCACCAGCAGCAGCCGCCGGTCCTCGGTCTTGCCCATCTCGGTGCCGAGCAGCGCCTCGATGATCTTCCGGTCGACGAGTGGCCGGGCTGTCATCAGGCCGTGTCTCCTTCGGACGCGGCCAGGCCCGTACCGGTGGCACCACCGGCGGCGGTCCCGCCCGCCGGCACCTCCTGCCAGCTGATCTCCACCGCCATGCCGGGGTGGGCGGAGGAGTACGCGAGGATCTCGTCCCACAGCTCGTCGATCGCCCGGCTGAGCACGTTCTCCAGGTGGCTGGGCTCCAGGTGGCTGGGGTCGACGCGGATGGAACCGGACTTCGGCGCCGACGACGTGGACACGGACGGTCCAGGAGCCACCGGGGACACGGTCGGATCGGTGGGGGTGGGGAGAGAGGGCACAGCCGGGTCGCCGTGCCGGGTCAGCGACACGTCGTCCGCCGTCGGCTCCGGGACAGCGGGCGCCGGCGGCTCCGCCACCTGTACGAGCCGCGCCGCCTCCTGGATCAGTGCCACCGACCGGTTCCTGATGGAATCCAGCACGGGAATCAGCGAGCGCTCGAACTCACTGTGCGAGGCGGCCGTGGTGATCTCCTCCAGCAGCCGGTCCGCGCGCTCCCCCACGCCGTCCTGGCGCCCGGCGAAGCCGCGCACGCTCTCCAGCAGCTTCCAGTCCGCGTCGTCGAGCGCCGTGAGCACATCGGGTGCCGAAGTGATCGCCGTCGCCAGTACGTCGTCGGTGGTGTCGTACGCCACGGCGGCCAGCTCCTGGACCAGCGCCGTCGCGTTGTGGTGCCGCATGAGACGGGCCAGGAGGTCGGCGGCGTCCCGCGAGGACGACATCCGTGTGCCGGAGTCCCGGGCGATGCCCAGTTCGCCGGCGCGCCGGTTCAGCGAGGTGCGCAGGGCGTTGACGGGCCGTTCGAACGCGTCCGTCTTCTCCCGTACGCCGGTATAGAGCTTGGTGACGTTCCTCGCGAACAGCGTCGGCTCGACCGAGAGTCCGAAGATCTTCGCCGCCCGCTCGCGCGCGGTGGCGTACTCCTCCTCGCTCGGCAGTTGCTGGGCGCGCAGCGCGTAACCCGCGCCCATCCGTTCCAGCTCGGGCACCTGCGAGACAGGGCTGCCGTAGTAGACCCAGGCCCGGTCGTCGAGCAGGGCGTAGGTGGCGATGATCAGACTGCTGACGTTCTTGTCGAGTCCGGTCCAGCCGAGATCCTGGGCGATCCAGGTGCGGATGTCCTCGACCGACAGGTTCTCCTCGCCCGGCTTGTGCTGCTGGGCGGCGCGGTTGATTCTGGCCCGCCAGTCGTTGCGCAGTACGAGCGGCCCGTCGTGGACATGGCCGAGTTCCAGCGGTTCGGCGATCCTCTTGACGGTCTTCAGCTGGTGGCTGTCGACGGCGACCCGCCGGTCCCCCACGTCCATGGCCCGGCTGATCCAGGTCAGCACGGTCTTCAGCTCCTGGAGACTGACCGGCTTGCGCTCGCCGAGCACGTCGAGATTCGGATGCTCCGGGTAGAGCGCGTCGAACATGCCGTCGGACAGGTGCAGCATGTTGTCCCGGAACGGCTTGGCCCCCTGGAGCTGGGGCCTGCCGTACTCGGGGAGCAGCGAGTGGACATGCACCCCGCCCTGCACCTCGATCGACACGCTGCCCTCGTCGGCCTTGGAGATGCCGTACACCTGGCCGAGGACGACGGCGAGCTGCGAGTTCAGATTGTCCCGCTGGGCGGAGAGCTGGTGGCGGACGCGGACCCGGTCCTCCGAGCTGAGGTGGACGGCGTAGTCGTCGAGCCGGTCCCGCTCCAGCAGGTAATTGATCTTGATGAGCCGGCCCAGCTCCGTCTTCTTCTGCTCGGACAGATACGACGGCAGCCAGACGAGCGCCGGCCCCGTGAACCCGTCACGGCGCAACTCCTCGACCCGGCTCAGGGCATCGGAGGGAAAATGCTTTCCGTCATCAAAGGGGTAGTCCAGGACAAACCTGACGCGCCCTTCCATCCCGGGCCGGAACTGCTCCGGGGAGAGCTGCGCGGGGTCCCGCACATTCTCGAAGACGAACTCGGCGGTGCGCCGGGTGCCCTTCCAGATGACCTCGTGCTCACAGACGAACGCGCCGGTGTCCCGCAGCCCGAGCGCCTTCCACAGCTGGTCCTTGACCCAGATCCGGCGGGCCCCGATCCGGTCCTCGTCGGCCACCATGTCCAGCAGCGGTTCGATGTCCAGGTCGGACAGGTGCAGCGTGAACACCGGATCCTGCTGGCCGTCCGAGCGGATCTCGCCGAACCGGGCCTGCAGCTCCCGCAGCCTGCCCACCACCATCGAACCCGGCGCGACCGTACGGGACCGGATGGATCCGTGGTTCAGAGCGGCGATACGGGCACCGGTCAGCCGCTTCAGCGCCGATACGTCGGGCGCGAGCGCCGCCAGCAGCAGCGTCTTGACGAACCGCTCGTCGGCGATGAACTTCTCGTTCTCCTCCGAGCCGTACTTCTCCAGCAGATGCGCCTTCACCTTGAGGTGGAAGCGGTCCGCCGCCTCGGCCTCGCTGCGCAGCCGGTCGGTGAACGCCTCGCCCTTGCCGCGCTGGAGCACGTCCCACAGATCGCCGAGCGGAATCAGCTGCCCCAGCGGGAAGTCCTTGGACCGTTCGAGCATCTGCTGGACCAGCTTCAGACCGGTCCGCTCCCGCTGGAGCGCGCCCGACAGCGCCACCAGTACGTTCAGGAGCGCGGGCGACAGCGGATATACGTCACGGAAGTCGCGCCAGTCCGCCCGGGTAGCACCATTGGCATCCAGCAGCACGTCCTTGACCTGGGCGTTCGTCGACTCGATCGTCGCGAACGCCTCATCGAGCGCTGCCTTGGCCCGGGTGTCCTTCGGTTCGAGGACCCGCTTCTTGATGATCTCCGGAAGGTTGCGGTCCTCCAGGCTCACCACGTCGAAGCGCCCGGCGAGATATTCGACCTGATACTCCAGGTTCTTCACATCGGCGCCGACGACATCGGCTCCGACGAGCTGGGACAGGTCCCGCTGCCGGGAGATGAACGACACGATCGGCAGCGGCCGGGCGCCGTCACCCGACTCGATCAGCTTGACGAGCTTGCTGACCTCCGTGTTCACCTTCTCGCGGTGCGACATGTGTGCCTGGAGCCAGAGGATCAGCTCGTCCAGGAAGAGAATCAGCCCCTCGTACCCGAGCGACTTGGCATGCCGGCTCATCACCGCGAGCCCGTTCTCCAGCGGCAGGAACGCCTTGTGATCGCCTCGGGCACCGTCCGCGTACGACGCCATCGGCCCGGACAGCAGGGCGGACACGAGCCGGTCCCGCTGGGCGTCCCCGGCCTGGGCGGCAAAGGCGCGGTCCAGTTCGGCGGCCGTCCAGCTTCCGCCCACGCTGCCGATCACATCGAGATCACCGTCGTCCCCCTCCGCCGCCCCGGCCTGCGCCGGCAACAGCTTCACGAACGCGTCGTCCCCGATGTTCGACCGCAGCTTGCGCGCGTCCGCGAGCATCGCGTCGGCCCGGTAGACGGGCGGGGTCGGAGCGGTGGGGTGGAGCCTGCGTACGGTGGCCACGTACCCGCCGAGCAGCGCCGAGTCCAGATCGGTGGAGCCGACCAGGTGGTACGGCACCATCAGGAACCGCTTGCCCTTCAGCCACACGTCGTGCTCGGCGATCACTTCCTGGAGCCGGGGCTTGGCGCGGGCGGCGGGGTCGTTGTTGAGGATCGCGTGCAGCACGGTCAGGAAGTGGCTCTTACCGGAACCGAACGAACCGTGCAGATACACCGCGTGCGAATTCCCGCTCCGTACGGCCGCCCGTACGATCCCGAGCGCCGAGCCGAACGCCTGCTTCAACTGGTCGGTGACCACGTACTCACCGACGCGGGCGGCCGACTCCGAGAAGCCTCCGGAGAGTTCCACCTTGAAATCGCCGGCGTGGACGTCTTCCTTGATGTCGATGACATCCCGCAGGAAGAGTTCATTCGTGGGCATCGGTGACTCTCGTTCCCTTGCTCGGTGGCTTGATGTGCCGTGGTCGCGAGTACGGCACCTACCCGTCATACCTCACCCTTATCCTGCCAGCTCACGCCGTGTGACAACGGCGGGGAGGTACGGCTGCGCAGTCGGGCGGTTACTGGGCGGGGTCGCCCTTCATGCCGAGGTTGCCTTCTACGCGGGGTCGCCCTCGTCGGTATCGGGTTCGTCCTCGAAGATCTTCCGCAGCAGGGCGACCGCCTCCTCGGCGACCCGGAACCCGGACGCCCTGTTCGGCTGGGACTCCGAACCGTAGATGGTACGCAGCAGAAACGGCTCCTTGCCGGTGAGGACCTGCTGCTCCTCCAGGTCGCGCGTCACCGTGCTGATGGGCCGGGTGAACCCCTTGAGCTGCCGGTCGGGACCGTAACCGGCCACCTCCAGAACGGTGGCGCGGTCCACGAAGCCGCCGTTGGCCGCGGCCTTGACCACAACCCTGCCATGTGACGGATAACGCTCGGAGAGCTCACCGAGCAGAGCACCGAGCGAGTCCGGCGTCCAGCCGCTCGCGGCACCCTCCTTCTCCCATCCCTCCTCCCGCAGCTGTTCCAGGTCCGATACGGAGCCCACATCGACCTGGAGCCCCTCCAGCAGTTTCTCCGCGTGGACCAGGAGTTCACCCGGGGTGAGCATGTAGAGCCGCGCCCCCGCCCACTCCCTCAGCTCCACGACGAGTTCCGGCCGGGGACGCGCCGGGATCTCCCCGTCCCGCGTCACCCACCAGTCCTTCTTCACATCGCCGGTGACCAGCAGTACGTCACCGCCCCGGCCGCGCGCCTCCGCCTCGATCATCACCTGCAGCCAGAGCAGATAGTCCCCGGCCGCCCCCTCCGACGACTTGGTCTTGAAGTCCTCGTACCCGGGGGGAATCTGCTCGTCGGCGCGTGCCTGGGCATCCTGTACGGCCTTGTCGTACGCGGCTTCCGACAGCGGGCCACCGATCCTCCCGAGCAGCAGCGGCTCAAGATCCGTCAGTACGGGGTCGGTGTGCGTCGCCTCCGTACCGGCGAGCACATCACGTGCCGCCTGCTCCTCGATGAGTTCCTTCAGCTCGGCCGCCGTCTCGCCGAGCCGGCCCAGCGCGCCGTCGATGTCCTCGGTGGCGGGCTCGTCCTCCTTGAGCCGTACGTCCTTCTTCCAGCGCTCGACGGCGTCCACCGCGGACCGCCGGAGCTTGTCCATCGCGGAAGTGGCTTCCTTGGCCTTGGTGCTGTGGTGATGGCGTACGGACCTCAGCTCCCGGTTCCGCCAGAACTCCGTCAGCACCTGGTCAGGTACGAACAACCGCTCCTGGAGCTTGGCCAGTACGGCGAAGGTGTCGCGGCGGGTCTGCTCGTTGGAACGGTAGAGGTTGAGCAGCACATTGGTGTCCAGCACGACCATCCCGCTGCTGAAGATCCGCGCGTAGTCGGCATCGACGGGGCTACGGTGTGCCTCGTCGCAGTCGAAGATCCCGCGCGGCGCCTGCGCGCCGTCCGTCTCACCCGTCGCCTCCGCGTCGGACCCGCTGTCCGGATCCCCGCCCGACGCCCCGCCCGTCCCCGCGTACGCCATGTTCCCGCGCCTCTCCCCCAGGCCGCCACCCACCCGACGGCGTGACGGGCCATTGTTCCAGCTCGGGGCGCGCGAGGCGAGGGTTTACGAGGGTTACAGCGTGCGCGTCGCCATAGGAGGGGATGCGGAGGAATTGGCATCTACTCGCCAATGGCCTCCTTGCTCACTTACGCGGCATACGTTCGTCACAGCCACAACGACGACGACAACGTCAGCGCAGGAGGCGGGACATGGCATGGGGACTCATCCGAACGTTACTCACCAGGACCACGACGAACACCAGAAACGCCGGGAACACCGGAGGCACCAGGAACACCAGGATCCCGTCTCCCAGGAACGGCACGGCGCCACCACCGACGGTCCCTCCGGCAGTCCCACCGGTGGTCCCCCCGGCGCCCTCACCTTCCGGACCCGCCGAACCGGCGGCGGCGGTCCCCCTCCCGCCGGGGTCCTTCAACCGACGGGTGGACGTGCTGGTCGCGGTCGTTGACAACCCGAACGAGATCATGCTGGCCACGCAGTTGCTCGAGGCGCGCGGCTGGCCGGTCCGGAGGTGGGAGGGACACGGTCGGGGAGAAGCGCGGGGGCGGGATACGGAGTGGCTGGGGCACGGCCGTACGGGACTGATGGCCGAAGTCAGGCTCCATGGGGCGAAGTTCGGTGCCGTGGCAGCTGCGTCGGACGAGATCGTGAGCCTGGCGCGTCGATACCAGGCGGGCATGTGGGTGGTGGACGCCCAGTTGATCCAGCACGATCTGGAATACGACTACCGCTCCGGCTACCACAGTTACCGCACCCTGCCGACGACATCGCGGCGGCAGGCCCGGTTGGCCCGGCTGCGGACGTCACTGGGCCTGGTGACCACGGAGAGGTTCATCCGCCGGGCCGGAACGCCCGACGTCGACCGGGTCGCGGCTCGCCTGACGGCAGGGGCGCTGACCGGCCACCCGTACGACCGCGACACCCACTCGCTGCGGGTCCCGGACCGCATGGTGGGCCGTGATCCGAACGGTCCGTCGCCCCGGCCCACCGTTCCTTACTGGCGTCTCCTCCTTCCGGTGTACGGAATCGTGCCGGTAGTCATGGGCAGCGGAATCGCGATGGTCGTCCTGCACGGAGACGGAGCATGGGCCTTGGCGCCCGTGGCGGTGGCGGTGGGCTTGGTGTGGCCCACCGGCCGGGCGATGACCAGGCTGTGGGGGCGTCCGCGTCTGGCCACCCAGCTCGCCTCGGGCGCCGGACTGATCGGCTTTCTTTTTCTGACGGGTGCGATGTACGCGAGGAACGCGCCCGGAACACCCCGGCAGGCGGCGCTCGTGGCGCTGCTCGCCGCGCTCGGCATCGGGCTCCTGGCATTCATCATCCGTGGACTCACCTGGGCCTTGGTGCACTCGTGGTTCGGCCGTCACGCCAACTGGGCGCTACCAGCGTTCGCATCGGCTCTCGCGCTGGCACTGCCGTGGTTCGGCGGTCTGCTCCACACCATGTATCTGCGCCGTGCCTTCGGGCTGCCCTCGGAAGCCGCCTCCGTATCCGTGTACTGGCAGTACGCGGCGTCAGCCGCGCCGGTGGCCGCCGCACTCCTGATGGCTGCGCTGGTACTGGCTTTCGCCGGATGGATGCGTCACTTCCATCAGTGGGTCAACTCCCGTGGATTGGTGATCACCGGCATCCCGTTCACCACACTCGTCGTTGTCTCCATCTCGTTGCTGGCCGGAGTGGTCCAGTTCGAGAACGCCGCAGGCAGGGCGT
The DNA here is from genome assembly GCF_036231945.1 of Streptomyces sp. NBC_01429. Taxonomy (NCBI): domain Bacteria; kingdom Bacillati; phylum Actinomycetota; class Actinomycetes; order Kitasatosporales; family Streptomycetaceae; genus Streptomyces; species Streptomyces sp. NBC_01429. The sequence goes on from NZ_CP109599.1 coordinate 1,423,631, forward strand.
GGGCCGACGCCCGCTCCGGCCGGACTCCCGCCTCGTACTTCGGTGTTCAGGGCCGGTTCGTCTGCGTCGAGCCGGTAGAAGACAGGATCGCCGTCTTCAATGGTCCGCTCGATACCGAGTGGCCCCTGCTCACCTTCGGCACCTCCGGAGACCGGGTCTGGCTCTGGGACTCCCGGCGCGCGCAGGCCCTCTCCGTCCGGCTGGAGGACGTCATCGTGACGCAGGCCGGTCAGGAGACCCACGAGCCCGGCCGTGGGCTCGGTGCGGTCGCCGGAGCGGGCGGCGATGCGGGTGCTGCTGCCGGAAGGGCGCCCTGTGGCTGATTCTCCCGTGCACTCGGCCCAGATGGTCTTGCCGGGCCCACCACCGTCGCGCGGCGCGATTCCCCACCGGTCGGCCAACTGCGAGACCAGGAAAAGCCCACGCCCGGACTCGGCCTCCGGCTCGGGGATCGGGTACGGGGTGAGGCTCGGGGCCGGGTGCGGGTGCGGGTTCGGACTCAGATTCGGGTACGAGGTCGATGTCGGCGTCGGGCTCGGGTGCGCGGCTACCGCCGGCCGCCGTTCGGAGCGGGTGTCGGTGACCTCGACACGCAGGGTGAACCGGCGTGAGTGCGTGGTGTCGGCAGTCTCGGAATCCGTCAGCCGGAGATGGAAGTCCCGGCCCGGGACGTGCCCATGGCGCACGGCGTTCGCCGTGAGTTCGGCGGTGATGAGCGTCATCGTCTCGTTGACGTCCGAGGTGTACGGATACCCCCACTCGTCCAGCCGGTACGCGACCAACCGCCGCCCGAGCCGCGCACCCCGGGGAGTGGAGGTGAACCGCATCGCGAACTCACGAACGGTGGGTGAGGTGGACGACGTGGACGAGGTGGAAGGGGCCGATGAAGTGCACGAAGTGGGAGAGGCCGCCGAGGTGGGCGAGGTACGAGAGACGGGTGAGGGGGGAGGCGTGGACGAGAGGGCGGGCATTTCGGTCGTCATACGCACCGACCCTGGCTGTCCGTTCTGGCGGCTGACCAGCCCCTTTGGCAGCACCGAGGCTGCGTGTACGAGTGCGGAAGCAATCTGTACGGCCGGTACGAGTAACGCCGAACGACGACACGACCGTTGAGAAAACCATGCGAGTTCGGGGCGCACGCGCAGCGCGCGGCGCGGCGGAGGTGAGTGGAACATGACGACCGACGCGGATGCGGGCGGAAGTACGAACGCGGTCTCGGGTACGGGCCCAAGGCCGGCGCCGGGGCCGGGGGCGCGGCCGGAGCCGCCGGGCGGGGTGGGGACGGAGAGCACAGCGGGCGGGAGCGTGAGCGGGAGCGCCGACACCGACGGGGACATCGATATCGATGTTGACGGGCTGGACGACCGGGACGACTCGGGGGCCCGGTTCCTCAAGTGCTTCGGCAAGCAGGTACAGCTTTTCCGGAGACAAGCGGGTCTCACACAGGCGCAGTTGGGGGTGCAGCTCAACTACGGCGCGGACCAGATGGCCTCGGTGGAACAGGGGCGGCGGGTGCCAAAGCCCTGGATGATCGACAAGGCCGACGAGGTGTTGGCGGCCGGGGGCGTGCTCAAGGCGATGAAGGACGAGGTGGAGCGGGCGCGGTATCCGGGCTTTTTCCGGCGGGCGGCGAAGCTGGAGGCGGACGCGGTCGAGCTGCATGTGTACGCGAACCACGCGGTGCCGGGGCTGCTCCAGACCGAAGACTACGCGCGGGCGGTCTTCGCGATGTGGCGGCCAATGCTGGACGAGGAGACCATCGAGCTCCGTGTGGCGGCACGACTCGCACGCCAAAAGATCTTCTCGCGCAAGCCCGCCCCGCTTGTGAGCTTCGTCATCGAGGAAGTTGTTCTGCGACGCCCAGTGGGCGGCCAGGCAGTACGGCGACGCCAGTTGGAGCAGATTCTCCTGTCCGGTCAGCCGCGTAACGTGGATATTCAGGTGATGCCGACAGACCGTGAGGATCATGCCGGGCTGGGCGGTCCGATGAGCCTGATTGAGACCAATCGGCAGCAGCGGGTCGCGTACGTGGAAGTCCAGGAGGACAGTCGTCTCATGACGGATCGGAAGTCGGTTCGCGCGCTTGAAGCGCGGTACGGCATTATCCGAGCGCAGGCTCTCACCCCACAGGAGTCGTTGTCCTTCGTCGAGCAGTTGCTGGGAGAACTATGATCATTGAAGAGGCCACGAAGAGCGCCCGTGAACTGGCCTGGTTCAAGAGCACCTACAGCAGCGGGGCGGGCGGCGAGTGCATCGAGGTGGCGAAGTGCCCCGACACCGTACGTGTGAGGGACTCGAAGATCAGCACGGGACCGGTCCTGTCCATCACCATCGACTCATGGTCGGACTTCGTCGGGTTCGCCAGACAGGTCTGAACCGGCATGGGCAGGGCCCTGGAGCCGGAAGCGATCCGGGGCCAGGGCCCTGCACGACCTCTCGGGTCAGTCGCTGTTCTTCTTCGCCGTACCGCGCGTCTTCTTCTCCGGACGCCAGGCGGCCAGGTCCTGGACGGACAACCCGTGCTTGGGCAACTGCTCGTCCTGGAAAGCCTGATACTCCTCGGCCGGAGTTCCGCCCCACTCCTCGTCGTGCTCACCGTGCCACTGACGAACCCATGGCATCAGTTCCTGGATGCCTGCCAGCAGGGGCGCGATGCGCGGAGTCTGCCAGTCGGCTTGGATGGTGCGGTCGTTGACGAGGTTGACGAGTGCCTGCACTTGATCCTTGTGGTCCCAGCCGGCCCAGCCGAGCAGAAGCGTCGGATCGGAGTCGGGCGACGCGTCGGGATAGGAGACGAACCGCTCCTTCGGTACGTCGAGCTTTCCGCGATGTGACCAGTAGGAGTGCTTGAGGAAGTCGGCGGAGGAGTACTTCGGCGGTACGGCGATGTCGAGCCGCTCGCCCGTCTTGTCCTCCTCGCGCTGAAGCTCCCACACCTGCTCCCACTCCGCCCGCTTCCGCAGACCGGAGTCCTTGTAACGCAGCGCCGCGAGGTACGGCACGTGCTCCGCCGCGATGACCTCGGCCAGCACAGTCGCCAGGGTCGCATCTCGCTTGCCCAAGTGGTCGGCCGCGTACAGTTCGGCAACGGACACGACATCGGCGTCCGTGCGCAGCGCGTCGGCGAGTTGAGAGACGGTGAGCGTGCGCGGCGCGCGGTAGCCGTCGCGCAGGCCGAACCACAGCTTCTCGTCCTCGCACCGGTCGAGCAGCCAAGCCCGCAGGGCTTCCTTCTCCTTCTTCTCCCAGGGCTCACTGGACCATCGCCGCTTGCACTCGGGACGCTCAATGAGCGCGATGTCCTTGCGGGAGGCGATGATGTCGATCCGGGCCTGGACGACGGCCTTGTACGCATCGGGCCAGTGCACGGGGATCTCCGTGACGGGCGTCGAACCGTGCCGCGCGAACCACGCGGTCTCCGCGTCCCCGGCGGCCACCTTGCGCGCGAGCACGATCTCGAAGGCCCGCTCACCGAGGGCGACTTCGGGGGTGTCGGTCGGGCTGGGAAGCGTTGTACGGGCCACCTCAGCGGGGGTGAGGAGGTTGTACGAACCGTAAACGGTCCAGTCCAGCTCTTCCTGGATGGCGATCATCTGGGCGCGGAGGCTGGCGTGCTTGGTGCGAGCCTCATCAAAACGGAGACGCGTCGGGAGAGCTGCGGCGGTGATGGCGGAAGGCTCGTAGCCTGCCAGCGATGTAGCCCGGGAGTCCAAGAGCCGACCGAGGTTCAGGGAGAGGTCTGCTGGCAGGGGATATTCTTGAAGCTTGGTTCCGGTGAACTCGTAGCGCTCCTCCCACTCCTCGTCCTGGAGGCCACGCCCCAGACCGCTGCCGCCCTTGCCCTGGCTGACCTGCTTGAGCCAGAAACAAGCCGTCGACGAATTCAGCACCCCAAGCAGCGCCAGATGCTCATCCTCCGTTGCCCTCTCCGGAAGCTTGATCACAGGTGCGGACCTGTTAAAAACCCTCCCACCACGGTCCAGCACAAAGTGGTTATGCGTCGCCACAAATGCAAACGTGATCGAGAGTGGTGTCCGATACCTCTCCGATACCCATCGATACCAGGTCCACCAGGGCTCATCAGAGTCGGCACGTGTGTCACCTCCGAAGCCCGTCGTTGAACCCAGCACCCGCCGCATTGTCCAAAGGTGACGCCCCCAACCTGTGTCTACGTCCAAGGGCACCGCAGCATGGGCCTCGTCATACGGAACCAACGCCGGTGTCTCGCATGCCTCACGCCAGTCCCGCACTACTTCACCGATAACCAGTTCCCTACGCAGATCCGCAGAGTCCTGGTGATGACGGAACCAAGACTCCGAGAGGAAGAAAACTTCGTCCTGCCCCGGGAAGCTGGCAAAGCCAATGGGTCTGTCCAGCAGAGACCCCAGAACGCGAGGTGCCGCATCCAGAGCAGCATTCAGATCCGAAGCACCACCCCCACTCAGGCTCCAGGGGAACTCGCTAAGGCTGCCTCGTTGCCTATCGACCACGCTCACCCAGCCCGACTCGTATCCTGGCTGACTCACCTGCTCGACGATTGCCCTCCATACCAGCCCATGCGCGGGATCCTCCGGCTGATTCGGCTCACCCCGAACCCCCAGCACCGCCCGCACCGGATCCCCCTGCATAGCCGTCCGGTTACGCCCCGCCAAAATCACCGTCGGCGTCCCGTGCCCCGGAATAAACGCCCCGGACGTGTCAATCACGTGGCTCAGGTCAACGCCCGGATAGTCGCCCTTCCGCTTCGTCACCGGGTCCTTGTAAGGCCCCCCGTGCAGGAATGACTCAATAAGCACCTTGCCGAACTCCCTCTTCATGAAGGAGTTCGACGTGATCTGCCCCGTAAACCCAGCTGCTCGATCCGTCCCCGACCCCCGCACCGCAAGCTCAAAGATCCGCTGTGCGAACGGCACCGACAACGCATACTTCCCCGCGCAAGCAAAATACGCCCTGCGGTAATTCTCGTTCTCCTGCTTGTCCTTGACCGTGATGTAAGGAGGGTTGCCCACCACCACGTGGTAGCTCCCCCTCCCCAGCAGGTCAACGCTCTCCTTGAACTCCCGCACGTCCTCAGTCCGGTACAAGAACGGCCCCGCGTCCTTCACGTCATCGAACGTCGGGTCGCTGTCGCGCCCCGCGTCCCGACCGTGCAGCAGCGAGTCCCCGACCGCGACGTTGATCGGAAACCCCGGCGCCGCCGCCAGCCGCGTCTCGCCGTACTCCCCCAGCGCCGCGACCAGCAGCCGGAAGCGGGCGATGGCCACTGCGAAGGGGTTCTTGTCGCAGCCGTGGACGGACTCCAGGGCGCGCCGGATGAGTACGTCGTCCTGAGTGCCCGGTTCCAGGGCGCGCCACTTCTCCAGCAGTCGCCGGAACATGCCCAGCAGGAAGTGCCCCGAGCCGCAGGCCGGGTCGATGCAGCGCAGCCCGCGTCGAGCCGCGCCGCCCTCCCCGACCGGTCCGTACTTCCACTCCGGTTCCAGGCCGAACGCCTCGACGGCCGGTTCCAGCGTCAGGTCGAGGATGAACTCCTCGACGAACTCGGGAGTCTGGAGCAGCGCGTACGTCTTGCGCGCGTGTTCGCTCAGGTCCTGGTAGAGGTCGCCCAGGAAACGGGTGTCGAGGCCACGTTCGTCCTGACGTTCCCCGGCGCCCTCGGCCCCGGCGCCCTCCACCCCAGCGCCGTCACCCGCGCTCACCCCCACACCCGCCGCGCCCTGCGTGAAGTCGTGGACGATCTCGCCGTCCGCTCCCCGCGCCCGCCAGAACTGCAGCAGCCTCGTTGCCGCGCCGTACGACGGCGACAGCTCCCACAGCGGGTTGTGGGCCTTGTCGAAGAGGCCGGCCGCCGCCTCGTGCGCGCCTGCCAGGTACGTGAAGGACGCTTCGAGCCAGTCGCGGTCGTTCAGCTCGGGAGATGTACGGAAGAACTCCGCGTGCCGGTCCTCCGCGTCCGCCAGACCCTCGCCCGGGCCCGCCAGGAAGCGGACGTCGATGAGGCGGTTGTCCTCGCAGAAGCGGACGAAGACGCAGGCCAGGATCCAGGCCGCCGCCGCCTGGGTGACGCGTTCGTCCCGCCAGGCCCCGTACGTGGCTGCCGTGCGCAGGGCCGCGCGGGCCGCTTCGTACTCCTGCTCAAGCCGTGCGCGGATGTCGTCCTCGGACTCCGTGCGGGCCCGCAGGTCGTCCTCCAGCGCGGTGACCTGCTTTCGAAGGTCCTTGAGCAGTGCGGCCTTGTCCACCGGGGCGTCCTTCTCTCCGTCGTTCCCAACACATCCCCCCTTCTCGCCGTCCCGCGCACAGCCCCCACCCCCGTCAAGAGCCGGGGGCTCGCGGTCCGGGCCCAGGGGCCCACCGTCCAACCCGTCCATCCTGCCAGCCCGCGCCCACCTACTCGGCCCGCGCTTTCCTCCGCAGGCCCGCCACGCCCGACCGCTCAACCGGCGTTGATACGGTCCGGCCCGCCCGTGAGGGTGCCTCGTTCGTGGAGTTCGGTGATGTCGTCCGCCAGGGCATCGCGGATATCGCTGCCCAGTCGGCGCCATCCGAAGAACTCACACGCCTGACGAATCAGTTCATCCTCTGACATACCGGGGCATTCAGCCGCGAGTTTCCTCAGCGCCAGCCTGCGCTCCACCGGGGCGATCTGGGTGACCTTCCGTGCCGTCTCGCCTCCGTCGGGACGGCGGGCCGCCGGTACGGTTCGGCCGGCGTTGTTGTAGAAGCCGTCGCGCTCGGTCGCCTTCCCGACCTGACCAGCGCGTCGGCCACGGTGAGGACGTTCTGCCGGATGCGGCTGCCCGCTCTCGCCACTCCCCACGCCTCCCGCGCACGCTGGACGAGCAGATCCGTATGGACCGGGCCCTCCTCGTCGATGACCGCCGTCAGCAGCTTGCGCAGGGCGGGCCTGGCTTCCAGGGTGTGGAGTTCGTGGCGCGGGGTGACCACCACGGAACTGGTCCGGTACGGGGCGCTCCACCCACGGTCTGCCTCCGCGAGGGCCACCGGCACCCGTTCGTGCACGACCTCCACCGTGCCCCCGGCCGCGTCCGCCGGATCCTTGGTCCCCGTGATGGCCTGAGGGGGGTACGGGCCGGTTGCCGTCCCATACGTCGGGGCGTCACCGGCACCATGGGCACCACCCGCATCACCGCCGCCCGATGGCGTCACCGGCGCCCGGTCCATGAGCGGGCCCTCGGCGATCGCCTTCTCCACCGCCGTGCGGAGGCGCAGCTCCGCCGCCGTCCGGCCCCGGTACCAGTCGGTGCCCCAGATCCGGTAGAGCCGCCAGCCCAGGCCGTTCAGGACCTGCTCGCGCAGCCGGTCGCGGTCGCGGGCGGCCTTGGAGGAGTGGTACATGGCGCCGTCGCACTCGATGCCCAGGGCGTACGCGCCGGGCAGCTCCGGGTGGCGCAGGCCCAGGTCGATGCGGTAGCCCGCGACGCCGACCTGGGGCTGGACCGTATAGCCCCAGCCGCGCAGGACACCGAGTACCGACTCCTCGAAGGGGCTGTCCGGCTCCGCGTCGCTCTGGACGACGTCCCGGGCCAGGACGGACGGGCCGTTCTCCGCGTACTCCAGGTAGCGCTTGAGGTGCTGGACACTCTCGTTGGTGCTGTCCGCGAGGCTGCCGCCACGGAACGAGGCGACGACCTCCATCCGGTAGCGGGCGCGGGTGACGGCGACGTTGAGGCGGCGCCAGCCGCCGCCCTTGTTGATGGGGCCGAAGTTCAGGCCGAGCTTGCCGTGCTCGTCGGGGCCGTAGCCGACGGACATGATCATGACGTCGCGCTCGTCGCCCTGGACCGATTCGAGGTTCTTGACGAAGAAGCCGTCGAGCCGTCCTTCGGTGAAGCAGTGATCCAGATCGGGGCGGCTCAGGCGGGCCTGCTGGACGGCCTGGTCGATGGCGGTGGCCTGGGCCTGGGAGAGGGCGACGACACCGAGGGTGCGGCCGGGGCGGGTGTCGAAGTGGTGGATCACGCGCCCGGCGACGAAGTCCGCCTCCTTCAGGTTGTCCCGTCGGCCGCCCTTGTCGTAGACGCCGTCGGCCTTGAGGAAGGCGACGCCCACGTCATTGCCTTCGTCCAGGGCGCCGGGGAAGGTCACCATCGAGTTCTTGTAGAACGAGTGGTTGCTGAAGGTGATCAGGTTCTCGTGGCGGCTGCGGTAGTGCCAGAGCAGGGACAGCTCGCGCATGGCTCCGGCTTTGCACGCGTGCAGCAGCGACTCGAAGGAGTCGGGCATGTCCCCGACGTCGTCCTCGGGATCGTCCTCGACCGAGGTGTCGAAGAACGAGGTGGGCGGCAGCTGCTTCTCGTCCCCCGCGACGACCAGACTTCTGCCCCGGTAGACGCAGTTGACCGCGTCGCCGGGACGGACCTGGGATGCCTCGTCGAAGATCACCACATCGAAGTCGTATTCGGCGGGCAGGAGTTGGCTGACCGTCAGCGGGCTCATCATGAAGCAGGGTTTGATCCGCTGGACGACGTCGCGTGTTCTGCCGAGCAGCTCGCGCACCGGCAGGTGCCGGGTCTTCTTCTCCGCCTCCCGGACGATGACCGCTCCGCCGCCTCCGCCGAAGCGCCGTGGGCGGCGCTTGTTGCACGCCTCGATCACCGCGCCGGCCGCGGCGGCGACCAGGCGGCGGTCGGCCTCCTGGAAGTCGGCGACCCGCGCGTCGAGGTCGTCCGAGCGCGTGCTGCGCACCCGGGGGTCCGTGGCGAGTATGCCGTCGGTCCAGGAGGTCAACACTGCCTGTTCGACGACGGCGGGCAGGTGCGTCGGATCGATGCCGCGCTCGGCCGCGCGGGGTACGAGATCGTCGGCGCCGTGCCGGGCGAGGACGGCGAGGCCGTCGCGGTACGCCTGCCACTCCTCGGGGCCGCGGGGGTCGGCGAGCAGGCCGTCGACCGTATGCCGGGCCTGGTCGAGGCCACCAAGGAGGGCCGGGGACAGCTGGGCTCCGCGGGCGGCGTCGAAGAGACCGATCAGCTTCTCGGCGGCGCTCGCCCAGCGGGTCGCCCGGCGGGTCGCCTCGTCGCACCAGTCGCCCAGTGCGCGCCGTACCTGGCCTGCGAGGAGGCCGGGCAGCGGGTCGGGGTCGGCGCCGTCGGCCAGGCGGTCGGCGGCCAGGGGGCTCGGAGGCGTGTCGCGGGTGAGGGTCGCGATGCGGTCGGCGGTGGCCAGGGCGCTGTCGAGGGCTTCCAGGCCGTCCTGAGCGTCCGGGGTGTACCGGCCGAGGAGGCCGCTGTGCTTCTCCCTGAGACCGGCCGTCCCTGTCGCCGCCCGGTGCCAGGCCAGCGCCTGATCCAGCCGGGCCGGGAGCTTCTTGTTCCAGCCGCCGTCGTGGGTGAGGGCGGCCACGGTGGCGCGGTCGGCCCTGGCCTGGGCGGAGAAGCGGGCGATCGGTCCGCGGTGATCCTTCGCGAACCGTTGGACCAGCGCGGGCAGGTCGCTCGCTTCCCGGACCTGTTCGCCGAAGACATCCTCGGCCGCCGCCCGGGCCTTCGCCTCCACGTCGAGGGCGTCGCGCAGCTCCTGTGCCGCCCGGTGTGACTCGGTCAGGGCGCCGGTGTCGAACCAGCCCGGGGGCGGACGGTGGGTGGCGGTGGTCAGATCGGCCAGCTCGCACAGGGCGGAGGCAGCGTCGGCCCGATCCGGCTTGGGCATGCCCAACAGGTCTGCCAGTTCGGCTAGTTGACCGGATACGTCTTCGGGGAGGCCGGAGGCCGTGGTGGTCGTACGAGCCGGGAGGCCGGCCCGCAGCGACCGTACCGTCTGCTGGAGTTCGCGCACCGAGCGCGGCTCGGCCATCGCTGCGGGGAACGGCCGGCGGCCCGCGGCCGTGCGCAGGGCGTCGAGCGCGTCGGCGGCCTCGGAGAGCACCGCGGGCGCCGAGGCGCCGGTCAGTCCGCGCCAGGGAAAGGAGTCCCCCTCGGCGGCGGGGCGCCAGGCGCGGCTGATGGCCTCGGCGGCGGTACGGAGTTCACGCAGGCCGCCTGCGCTCAGTCCGCTGACGGTGCCGGCGTTCCGGGCGGTCAGCGGAAGGTGTGGAGTGTCCTCTCCGGCCAGCTGGATCAGGCGTCCCAGGGCGTCGTGCAGGGTGAGCCCGAGCGGCTCCCGGAGCTGGTTCATCGCGGCGGCGTAGGCGGACAGCTCCACCCTCAGCTGCCGGGCCCGTTCCAGCTCGTGCTCGGCGGCGCCGCTGACGGGCGCCTCGGTGGTCAGGACCCGGGCGAGTTCGCCCGCCACCGCCTTCTTGCTGATGTCCCCGCTGTGCAGCGCCATGACGAAGTCGCCGAGCCCGACCCCGCGCAGCCGGTTGCGCACCACGTCGAGTGCGGCGGCCTTCTCACTGACGAAGAGCACGCTGCGGCCGGAGTGGATGAGGGCGGCGATCATATTGGTGATGGTCTGGCTCTTGCCGGTGCCGGGCGGGCCGCTCATCACGAACGAACGGTTGTCGAGAGCCGCCGCGATGCACTGCCGCTGCGACGCGTCGGCGTCCATGACCAGCGGTGTCTTCTCGGGCAGTTGGACGTCGTCGATACGGTCCAGCTCCGGGGGTTCGAAGCCGATCAGCTCGTCGGGCAGGCCCGCATCCGGGCCGAGGCCGATGGCCCGTACCAGCGGATGGGCCAGGATACGGTCCTCGTTCTGCTGAAGGTCCTGGTACATGGCCTCGCGGTGCGAGGCGAACAGTCCGAGCACTCTCCGGTCGTCGACCGACCAGTCCTTCTGGCCCGCGGCTACCTCGCGCGCGGCGGACAGCAGGGCGGCCAGGTCGGCGGAGTCCTTGGCGGTGACCGGAGTCCAGTCGATACCGAGCCGCTCCAGCTTCACCGCGAGGGCCGGATTGTGCATGCGGTCCTGACCCTCGGCCGGGTACAGCCGGAAGCGGCGGTTGCTGTCCCTGCGCAGCTCCACCGGGACCAGCAGCAGCGGGGCCGAGCTGCTCTCGTACGCACCGTCCTCGCGCCAGTCGAGCATGCCGACCCCGAGCCACAGCACCCACAGGCCGTAGTCGTTGTACATCTGGCCCGCCTTCTGGCGAAGCCGGTACAGCGCGCTGTCCAGCGCGGCCTGGGTGGACTTCTGGGTGACCAGCCCGGGCGTGACCGGCCCGGGGAGGAAAGGGCGTTCAACGCTACCGGTCTCCGTACCGCTGCCCGCGTCCTCCCCGGTGGAGTCCGGTTCCTCCACGACCCGGGCGAAGTCCCACCCCTTGGCCAGTCCGTCCAGCAGGACGGAGGGGTCGGGTGAGGTCAACTCCAGTGTGGTGCCGCTCTTTCCGGCGTGCCGGAAGTTCAGGAGCCGGTTGCGTCCGCCCATGTCCAGCAGGGAGGTGCGCCAGCTCTCCAGAACCGTCTTCAGCCGGTCGAGTCCGGGGTCGCTCCCGACGGATCGGGCGGTCGTGTGCCGATGGGGCATACGGAAGGACCTCCTGGGGCCGCGGACACAGGGGTGTCCCTTCCGGCAGGCCCCCCTGGAGATATGTGCATATCAGCAGGGGTCATCCAACACGCCCGATTTCGTCAACCTGATGTTCAGCTGTTGCACCGGTCCGCAGTTCCTTGAGGAACAGTGCGTCCAGCACCGCCCATTCCGTGGCCCGGTCGACGACCTCGACCGTCCGGCCGTCGAGCGTCGGTGTCTGGGCCGGGTCCTCCATGGGGCAGAGCACCCACAGGCCGTGCGGGGTCCGGGACGGACGGCGGGCGGCCTGCTGGACCGTCACCAGAAGGGTGTGGCCACCGCCGTCGAAGTACCGTGCGATCAGGCCCGCGTTGTGGAGAAAGAGCACCGCTCTGGGACCGGACTCCTCGGCCAGGGCGGACAGCCGGGCCGTCAGCCGCTCGGTGACCTGCTCGACGTACGAGCGCAGACCCGGCCGGAGTTCACCTGAGGAGGTGAACGCGGCGTCGGCGCGCAGAACCTTCGGCCACTCCGTGCCCAGTTCCTCGGCGAGCGCGCGGAACGTCGTCATGAACTCGGCGCCCAGGTCCACCGGCACCACGCCATAGGCGCGGGCGAGCGCCGCGGCCGTGCCGGGCAGTTCGGTGCCCTTGACCGTGATCGCGAGGAAGCCGCCGCTCCGGACGGACTCGGTCAGCCTGGTGTGCAGTACGGCTCGGGGGTCGCGGCCGGTGACCGCGGCGGACTGTGCGGCGGCGAGGAGCACGCTCGTACGGGTGCGGGTGGAGCTGGTCCGGTCCACGGGCTCGACGGCCCGGGGGAAGAACCGTCTGCGGTCCACGTCGTACTCGGTGTCGAAGCCGGCCTCCTTCAGCGCGTCGCCGATCTCGACATGGGTCGGTGGTTCGGCGAGGGGCAGGGACGGGAAGCGGACCTTCACCCGGGCCAGGAGTTCGGTGACGGAGATACCCGTCTCCTGCCGGAGTCCGGCCGGAGCCTGGGAGATACGCAGCGCGCGGGCGAGGCCGAGCCGGCGCGGATACAGCTCCAGCCGGGGCGAGGCCGCGGCGTCCTGGGCGACCGAGGCCGCGAGGGAGACGAGCCGGGTGTCGGCGAGGGGCGGCATACCGTCCGGGGCTGAGGTGCCCCGGAGCGTACGGACGACGGAACCACGGCCGGGCAGCGGGTCCTCGGCCGCCAGCCGGTCGGCCGCCAGGCCCAGGGCCGCCGCGTAGTCGGCCAGTTCCTGCGGGGTGGGATCGTCGGCACCCGGCAGGGATTCCAGGGCCAGCAGGACGCGGGAGCCCCGGCGCAGCACGGCGAACCGGGGTTCGTACTCCTCGGCCGACGCACCGCGCTGAAAGACCTCCGCGTCGGCGGCGGCGCGTACCACCGCGAGAGATTTCGCGAGGGTCCGCTCGGCGGTGTCGTCCGCCGCACCGTGCCGGATACGCAGCTCGGCGGCTGCTTCCTGGACGGTCATGACCCTGCCGGACAGCTCCAGGATTCCCACCAGTTCGTCCCGGACGGCGGTCAGCCACGGTGCCGCGCTCCACTCCTCGATCGCGGCGACATGGTGGCGCGAGACCGTGGCCTGGCTGGTGCCGAGATGCTTGGCGATCACGGTCTGGGGGGGCCAGGGGCCGAGGGGGGAGACACCGCCGCCCTCGTCCCTCGGCTGGGGAATGCCGAGCGTCAGCCGGACGACGGCCGGGCGCAGATTGTTGCCCCTGGCCGGGCCCGGGGTCAGCCGGACGGCGAGCGAGTCGACGGATTCGTGCGCGATCAGCTCGGCCGACGGCTCCTCGGGGCGGTCGGCAGGGTTTACGGACGCCGTCGCGGATCCTGCCGTACGTGCGGGGGCGGGCCGTGGCTCGGGCGGGGCCCCCGGCCGACGCAGCCGGGCCGTCCACTGCTTGTGGCGGCGGCCCAGCTCCCGTCGTACGAGCACGCCGGCGCCACGGGCCCGGGCGACGGTGTGCAGCGGGATGTCGAGCAGTTCGCCCACGGTCGCCGCGCCCAGACCATTGGCGACGGATTCGGCGCGGGGGGACAGTCCCGCGGGCCCCAGGGCGAGCGTGAGGTCGGCGGCTGCGGCCGCCGCGTCACGGGCCTCTTCGGTGGTCGCGGCGGCGGAGCCGATGGTCGCCGGGGTGGTGGCGGGCCGGGCGGCATCGGCGGCGCGGAAGACCTGCCGCCAGGCATCCTCCATCTGCTGGAAGGAGTCGAACCGGTGGTCGACGTCGCGGTGCATGGCCCGCTGGAAGAAGGCGGTCAGTCCGTCGCTCAGATCGGCTTCGAACAGTTCGGTGGCGATGTACGGCCGGATGTCCTCGCTCATCCGCGGGTCGCTCTGGCCATCACCCCAGACGGGCCGCTCTCCGGACGCCATCTCGTGCAGGGTGACGGCGGTGGCGTACCTCTCCGCGTGGTCGTCGTACAGGGACCTGCGGACGCTGCCGAGGAAGGGATCCAGATAGCCGCGCGTGCCGGCGGTGACGTCCCGCTCGGAGGCATCGGCCAGCGAGAAGTCGAAGAGCATCAGCTGGGAGGATCCGTCGTCGCGCTGATACAGACCGAGATTGTCCGGCTTGATGTCGCGATGCCGGACGCCTTTGGCTGCCAGCTGGTCGAGAGCGATGAACAGGTCGTTCCCGTAGCGCTCCAGCTCCGCATAGCTGAGCCGGCCCCGGTCGCGCAGGCGCCCGCCGAGCGACGTCTCCCCCGCGCAGTCGAGTTCGAGGACGGTGTGGCCGGCGATCTCCCGCGGCCCGTCGAGCAGCCGGACGATACGCCCGCCGCCCACCGCCTTGAGAGCATTCGCCTCCGCGTAGAGCCGCGCGTCCTTGTCCCGGTCGAGGGCGACCTTGAACACCCGCTCCTCCCGGACCGGTTCTCCGTCCAGCCCCTCCGCACCCGCCACGATCCGCTCCACGAGGAGGGCTCGTGCGGTCGCTCCGGTCCCGAGCACCCGCCGTACGGTCCAGTCGGGGTGGAGGAGCTGGCCGGGGAGCGCGGTGAGGGGGTCCGTGTCGACGACGGCCGGCTCGGGGGCCACGGTCTCCTGCTCGGCGCTGTCGAGCAGATCGAGGAACTGGTCCGCCGAGGGGAGACGGTCGTTGACCTCGGCGCGGGTCGCCCGGAACACCAGGTCGTCGAGTCGGTCGGTGAGCCCGTCCGAGACGGCGTACGGGTGCAGGCCGCCGTCGGCGGTCAGCCGCTCGATCAGCGCGGTGCGCCGGGCGGCGGGGTGCTCGCCGGTGAGCAGGAGATAGGCGAGCGCGCCGAGGCCGAAGACGTCGAGGTCCACCGGGTCGGCGAATTCCCGGTCGGTCTCGGGAGCGAGATAGATCTGGGCCGCGTCCTCGATCAGCCCGGGGTCGAGCGGGGTGTCCCCGATGGAGCGCATCGAGCTGGTGTCGAAGTCCCGGGCGGCGGTCTGCCAGTCGGTGATACGTACGACGGGGTCGGTGCCGTCGTCCTTCGCGGTGACGTACACCGAACGGGCCGCGAGGGCACGGTGGTAGAGGGACCGGTGGTGGGCGTAGCGGAGGGCCTCGGCGAGCTGCCGGACCAGATCGAGGCGTACCGCGGAGGTCAGCCGGCCGCCGTACGCGTCGAGATACGCGTCGAGCCGCAGATCGGAATGGCGATGGCGGAAGAGGATCGCCGGCCCGCCCTGATGCTCCCTGATCTGCGCGGCCTGCGCGATTCCGCGGTGGGTGATGCCCTGGAGCACCTGGTACTCGCGGCGGGCGGCGCGGTCCGCGGCCCGCCGCGCCGCGTCGCTCGCCAGCTGCTCGACCAGGTAGATACGGACGCGGCCCTCCTCCTGGACCAGTCCGTCGACCCGGGCGGCGAGCCTGTCCTCCCATCCGTGGCCGGCGTCGAGGGCGTGGGGTTCGAGCTTCCAGTCGTCGCCGAAGCGCAGATGGGCGGTGGAGTGGCTGATCCCGATCGTCTGCATCAACTCGTCGACGAGCTGGGCGGACTGCGGTGTGATGCGCCAGCTCTCGCGCTCCGGTGGCCGGCCCAGCAGATCGTCCCAGATCAGGCCGAGACCGCTGGAGCCGTCGTTACGTCCGTAGACACCGATGCGCTGGAATTCGTCGAGTCCGCTCTCCAGACCGGGGCCGTGCAGAAAGACGGCGGGCTTGATGAACGGGACCCGGCGGGGGTCCACACCCTTCGCACGGGCCGCACGCTCCAACTGTCCTTTCAGCTCTTTGCTCTTGAGGTCGGTGAGATGCAGCGGGTTCTTCAGGGTGCGCACCCGGTCGTCGTGGAACTGCCAGGTGTCGCTGTGGTTCACCACCCTGCCGGGGTGGCCTTTGAGTTCGAGCAGATACAGCCCGCCGGGGACGGCGATGAAGAGGTCGCACTCGTTGGTACGGCCGGAGGCCGCGGTGAAGGAGAAGGTCGCCCACGCCCGGTACGGCTCGGTGTTCGGCATGAGCCGGCGAATGTGGTCGAGCCCGTCCTGCTCCCAGGTGTGGGTCGACCGCCTGGGCTGGAACCATCCCGGCTTGCGCTGCCGTCCGGACCGCGGGGGGCCGGGGCGGGGCACCGGGGGTGTTCCTTCAGCCGTCACGGTCCGACCTCCGTGGTGCGTGTACTCGGGGATGGTGTCTTTCTGCTGACCGACCCTAACCCGTCCGGCCGACGGCGAGGGGCGGTGGCAGGGATCGTCAACGGGTCAGAACGGCTGGGTCGTGCGGGTGCGCAGGAGTGCCTGCGCTGTCTCGCGGAAGTGGGCGTCGGCGTGGGCCGGTCGGGGTTCCAGTGCGGTGATCAGGACGCGTCGGTCGCGGGTGGCGAGGTCGGTGAGCCGGTGGAGCTGGGGGGTGGTGAGGGCGTCGGCGCCCAGGGCGGTCAGGGCTTCGAGCGCGCCCATGGGGTCGGCGTCGGTCTCGGCCGAGGTCAGGAGTGCGTCGGCCAGGTCGGGGGTGTGCCCGTGCCGGCCGGGTGGGGTCGTGGCCAGGAGGGCCAGGGCCATCGCGGGGGCCAGTTCGGGGCGGGTGAGGCCGCGTTCCAGCAGGGGGCGCAGGGGCGCGGCGGCCGGGCCGAGGAGGGCGGCGGCGCGGGCCGCGTGGACCGCGGGCCAGCGGATCCACTCGTCGTCGACCGCCCCCAGGACGCTCTCGATCACCGGCAGCGCGTCGGCCGGGTCGCCGGTCAGGCGGTGCAGTGCCAGGGCGATGGCCAGGTCTGCCTCCATCCTCGGGTGGGTGGTGCGGCTCCCGTCCGTGCCCAGGGCCGCCCGCAGGCGCGGCAGCAGTACGGCGGCGGGCCCGGCCTCGGTACGGCCCAGCGCCTCGGTGGCTTCCGCGGCCTGCCGGACGCGGTAGGTGTCGCCGGAGGCAAGGTCGGCCGTGATGACCGTCAGCAGCGGTTCGGTGGTGCCGGTGAGACCGAAGAGCGCGCGGGCGGCGGGCAACCGGGCCGTCTCGGACCCCTCGGTGGCGGTCCCGGTCAGCGGGCCCACCGCCCACTCGGGGCCGATGGCCGCCAGCGCGGGGGCCACGGAGAGGGCGAACCCGTCCAGATACGGTGCCAGTTCGGGCGCCGCTGCGGCGGCCCGCTCGCCCCAGGGGGTGAGCAGCAGCGCGAGGTGGATCGGCTCGTTGCCGTCGAGATCCGGCGTGGTCAGCCGGGCGCGTACGGCCGCCAGCAGATCCTCGTCGAACGGAAGCGGGGCCTGGGCCGCTGTCCGGCCGCTGAGGAATCCGACCGCCGCGCCCAGGGCATGGGGACGGTCACCCAGGTCCCGGGCGAGCAGCGGTGCGGCCTGCGCGGGGGCCAGTCGGACCAGGGCCTTCAGCGCGAGATCCGCCAGGACTCCCTCGTGGGAGGTGAGCGCGACCAGTTCGGGAACGGCAGGACCGGCGAGCGGGCCGAGCTTGTCGAGGACGCTCAGGGCGGAGCGTGCCGAGGCCCGGTCGGCCAGCAGCGCGATCACCGCGTCCGCGAGCCGCGCCGGAGCGGCCCGCGAGAACAGGCATGCCTGCTCGGCCGCCCACAGCGCCTCCGCGCGGGCCTCGGTGTCCGTCGTCCTCAGCGCGGCGTCGAGCAGGGCGAGGGCCGCTTCGCGGTCGGCGGGCGTGTCCCGGCGGAGCAGGGCGTCGGTGACGCGCTGGAGCGGTTCCGTGCGCTCGGTGTCGAGCCTGCCCGCGACCAGCCGGTCGGTGGGGAGCAGCGCCAGGACCGTGTCGTGGTGCGCGCCGGTCCACGGCAGGCCGAGGTCGAGACAGCCCAGGACGGCGGCGATCCGCAGCTCGGCGGGCTCCTCGCCGTCGAGCGACGCCGTCGCGAGCGTCCGTGCGGTCTCCGCCGCGTCCGCACTCGCTTCGGCCAGCCTCACCAGCCCCGCCAGCAGCTCCGCCCGTACGAGCGGCTCCTTCTCCCGGGTCCAGCGAGCCGCCAGCGCGGGAAACACCGCTTCCGCCGCGCCCGTGCTCGCCGCCGTCCAGGCCGCCGCCTGCCGTACGTCCACCGCGTCCGACTCGATCAGCGGCAGGATCAGCGGGAGTTGTGCCACGGCCGCCGCCTGGCAGTGGCCGGGCGGCGTCCCGTCGTACACGCCGTCCCCCTCGGCTATGCCGCCGACGAAGGCGACCAGTTCGGCGGTGCGCACACCGGCCGCGGCCAGCCCGGCGAGATACGGCACGGCGCATGCCGACGCGCTGTACACCGACCCCTGGTGGAGGATGCTGCCGTACAGCTCGCTGATGGCCTCCTCCGCCTCCGCCCCGTCCTCGCTCGCCAACGCCCGCAGCAGGTCCGGCACATCGTCGGCGTCGCCGTAGGCGTGGTCGAGCTCGGCCCACGGGCGGTCGTCCAGATCGGAGAAGACCTCGGCGACGGACGGGGCGTCACTCTGTGTGAGATTCATGTTCCGGATACTGCCACGGGGGTCTGACAATGCCCCTCCGGACCGCTACTGCCCGGCCGGACGTGCGCGTGCGTGCATCCGCTCGCCCTGCGGTCCGAAGAGGCTGAGGACCTCCACCGCTTCCGGTCCTGCGCTGGTCCACGCGTGCGGGGTACGGGTGTCGAACTCGACCACCTCGCCCGGGGTGAGGGTCAGATCGTGCTCGCCGAGGAACAGCCGCAGCCGTCCGGCGAGGACGTACATCCACTCGTAGCCCTCGTGCACCTTCTGCTCCGGCTCACCCTGTAGCTGCCGCCCGGCAGGGATGATCAGCTTGTACGCCTGTACGCCGCCGAGGTGGCGGGTCAGCGGCAGGAAGGTCATGCCGTGCCGGGTGAAGGGACGGAAGTGGACACGGGGGTCGCCGGTGCGCGGCGCGTTCACCAGCTCGTCCAGCTGCACCCCGTACGCCTTGGCCAGCGGCAGCAGCAGTTCCAGCGTGGGTTTGCGCTGTCCGGACTCCAGACGCGAGAGCGTGCTGAGGGAGATCCCGGTCACCTCGCTGAGCCGGCTCAAGGTGGTGCCGCGATCCCGGCGGATGGCCCGCAGCCGGGGGCCGACCCCGGTCAGTACGGTCGTGAAGCCGCCGTCGTCCGGCTCGGTACGCGCCGCCGGGTGCTCGCCCTCGCCCGCACCCGTGCCTGTTGTTCTCGTGTCCGCCATCCTCCCATTGCCGTATCGGCAACTCTGTTTGTCAAGCGAGGGTTGTCCACAGGCCGGACCGGGCTGTCGCGGCCTCGCGTAATGTCGTGTCAGGCCGGTACATACCACGGGGAAAGGGCCGATACGTGATCCACGCGCTCCGCCGACTGCTGCTGATCCTGCTGCTGCCGGTGCTCGTCCTCTGTGCGGGATGCAGCACGTCCTCGGCGTCGGGGTCCGCGTCCGCCGGGCTGGACGGCCCTACGAAGAAGGACATCGCCATGCGGCTGGTCTCCAGCGCGGAGAACTCCTCGCTGGACTGGCGGGCCCAGTACGGCTACATCGAGGACATCGGCGACGGCCGCGGCTACACCGCCGGCATCGTCGGCTTCTGCACCGGCTGCGGCGACCTGCTGCATGTCGTCGAGCGCTACACCAAGGCGCGGCCGGACAACGCGCTGGCGCGCTTCCTGCCCGCGCTGCGGGCCGTCGAGGGCAGCGACTCCCACCAGGGGCTCGGCAGCGCCTTCACCACGGCGTGGAAGAAGGCGGCCGAGGACAAGGCGCTGCGCGCGGCGCAGGACGCGGAGCGCGACCGTATCTACTTCACCCCGGCGGTCTCCCGGGCGAAGGCCGACGGGCTCGGAGCGCTGGGGCAGTTCATCTACTACGACGCGTATGTGATGCACGGATACGGCGACGCGAAGGGCTCGATCGGCTTCCGCACGATCCGGGAGAACGCCCTGCGCGAGGCCGAGTCGCCCGAGCGGGGCGGCGACGAGACCGCGTATCTCGACGCGTTCCTCGACGCGCGCGTGGCCGCGATGCGCCGCGAACCGTCCCACACGAACACCAGCCGGATCGACACGGAGCAGCGCGTCTTCCTCGACCGGGGCAATCTGGACCTCGACCCGCCGCTCGACTGGAAGACGTACGGCGACTCGTACCACATCGGCTGAGCCGCGCGCGGTCGGGACGAGAGTCCTACGCGCGGCCGTCCGCCGTGATCCGCGCCAGCCGTCGCGCCTCGCTCCGTGTCGCGCGCGCGAGGGCGTCCTCGTCGACCGTCGTCAGCCGGCCGTCCTCGACCACCGTGCGGCCGTTGACGAGGGAGAGCGTGACGGGGGCCGCAGCGCCCAGGACCAGCGCGGCGACCGGGTCGGCGATGGAGGAGTGGGCCAGGGTGTCCAGCCTCCACAGCACGAGGTCGGCGAGCTTCCCGGCCTCCAGGGAGCCGATGCGGTCGGCCCTGCCCAGCACCTGCGCGCCACCGTACGTGCCGAGGCGCAGCGCCTGACGTACCGTCAGGGCCCGTCGGCCGTGCGGGCCGAGGCGGTTGACGAGCAGGGCGTTGCGCAGCTCGGTGTGGAGCTCGCCCGACTCGTTGGAGGCGGTGCCGTCCACGCCGAGGCCGACCGGGATGCCCGCCGCCAGCATGTCGGGGACGCGCGCGATCCCGGCGGCCAGGCGGGCGTTGGAGGACGGACAGTGGGCGACCCCGGTGCCCGTACGGCCGAAGGCGGCGAGGTCGGAGTCGTTCATGTGGACGCAGTGGGCCATCCACACGTCGGAGCCGAGCCAGCCGGTGGACTCGAAGTAGTCGGTGGGGCCCATGCCGAACAGTTCCTTGCAGAACTGCTCCTCCTCCACCGTCTCGCTGCCGTGCGTGTGCAGCCGGACCCCCTTGCGGCGCGCCAGCTCCGCTCCCTGCCGCATGAGCGCGGTGGAGACGGAGAAGGGCGAGCACGGCGCGACGGCGATCCGTGTCATCGCGTCGGGCGAGGCGTCGTGGTAGGTGTCGATGGTCTCCTCGGTGGCGGCGAGCGCGTCGTCGAGCGTCTCGACGGCGAAGTCGGGCGGCAGCCCGCCGTCCGACTCGCCCCGGTCCATGGAGCCCCGGGCGAGGGTGAACCGTACGCCCGTCTCCGCCGCCGCCCCGATGATCGCGCCGGACAGATCGCCCGCGCCTCGCGGGTAGACGTAGTGGTGGTCCATCGCCGTGGTGACACCGCCGCGGGCCATCATCGCGAGCGAACCGGCGGCCGCCGCGCGGACCATGGGCTCGTCGATCCGCGCCCAGGTGGGGTAGAGCGCGACGAGCCAGTCGAAGAGGTGGTGGTCGGTGGCGAGGCCCCGGGTGATCCACTGGTAGAAGTGGTGGTGCGTGTTGACCAGGCCGGGGGTCACGAGGTGGCCCGTGCCGTCGACGCGGCGCACCACGTTCTCCAGGCCGGCCGGGGCGCTCCCCGCGCCCACGGACTCGATCAGCCGGCCGGCGACGACGACATGGCCCGAGGCGTACTCGGTGTCGCGCGCGTCCACCGTCGCGATGGCGCAGTTCTCTATGACGATGCGCGAAGCCGCCATGGCGGTGCCCCTCGTTTCTCTCGCGAGCTTTTCTCTCGTCGGCCTGCCTCCCGTCGGACGGCGGTCAGTCCACCGGGATACGCGGCTCGGCCCCTTCCCGCAGGACCGTGGCCTCGATCAGCCCGTACGGCCGGTCGGCGGCGTGGTAGACCGCTCCGTCCTCGACGTCGTTCTTCAGCCCGAACGGCTCCAGGTCGACGAGGAAGTGGTGTTTGTTCGGCAGCGAGAACCGGATCTCCTCGATCTCGTCCCGGTGGTCGACGACCCGCACGCCCATCCGGTACAGGCTCTGCTGGAGCGAGAGCGAGTACGTGTCGGCGAAGGCTTCGAGCAGGTGGCGCTTGGCCTCCTCGTACGACCGGTCCCAGTCGGGCTCCGACGCCTCGTCGCCGGACCAGCCGTACCGCCAGCGGGCTGAGACGTCGGTCGCGAGGATACGGTCGTACGCCTCCTTGAGCGTGGTGTACTCGTCCTTCGCGTAGCCCCAGAACTCGGAGTCCGTCGAGTTCAGCACGGTCAGGTCCTTCAGCCCGGAGATGACCTGCCACGCCGTCCCGTCGAAGGTGATCTCGGTGACCCGGGTCTCCTGGCCCGTACGGGCGAAGGAGTGGCCGCCCAGCCGCTGCCAGGCGTACTCCTCGATCCGGACGCGCGCCCGGTGTATCGGCTCCTGGCTGGTCACGAAGTGCCGGGCCAGCAGGATGCCGAACCGCTCCGCCGACTCGATGCCGTGCCGCTTGGCGAACGCGTACACCGTGTTCTTGGTGGTGTCGGTCGGCAGGACATGGGTGTTGGAGCCGGAGTGGTGGACGTCGTCCATGTCACCCGAGAGGGCGATGGAGACATTGAGGTCCTTGAGGTGGTGGGTGGCGCCGTCGCGCACGACCTTGACGACGCGGGTGTCCGCCTTGCCGTACTGGTTCTGGCCGAGAATCGTGGGCATGTCCGTCTCTAGCTCCCTCGGTATACCGAATAGCCGAAGGGGCTGAGCAGCAGCGGTACGTGGTAGTGCTCGCCGGGGCTGACGCGGAACGTGATCGTCACCTCCGGGAAGAACGGCGCACCACCGCCGGTATCTCCGTCTCCGTCGGCGTTCTGAGCGGTGTTCGTGGTGGCACTCGTGTTGTTCGCGGCGTTCGTGGTGGTGCTCGCGGTGTTCGTGGTGGTGTTCTTCGCCGCCAGGTACTCCTCGGTCGCGAAGTCCAGGCGTACCCGCGTGGTGGTCTCCGGCAGGGCGGGCAGATCCTTGCAGCGACCGTCGCCGTCGGTCCTGGAGCCGCCGAGCGCCACCCAGCGCGCGTCGTCGGCGCCGACCAGGGCGGCGAGGGACACCGGCACACCGGCGGCGGGGCGTCCGGCGCTGGTGTCGAGAATGTGGGTGGAGACCGAGGCCGCCGCCGCGGGGACACCACCGGGGCCGGAGGCAGGGGCAGCGGCCCCCTCGGCGAGCCGGGTCAGCCGGATGCGGTTGATCTTGCCGAGTTCGGCGCGCGCGATCTCGCGCTCCCGCTCGGGCGTATGGCCGAGCCGGGTCCTCAGCGCGTCGCGCATCCCCTCCGCGCTCGCCCCGGTGGCGCAGATCAGGAATACATGGCCGAACCGGTCCTGGTAGGCCAGATTCAGTTCGAGCATCTCGGCCCTGAGCACCTCGGACGCGCCCGCCATCCCGCGCTGTTCGCGGGCCGACACCGGATCCCCGGGCTTGGGCCGGCCGATGGGCGGATGCCCGGCCAGCGCGTCGTCCAGCTCCGCACCGTCCAGTGCGGCCGTCGCGGCGTCGCTCGCGGCGAGGAGGCCGTCGGCGGTGGCGTACGGACGCCCGGCGAGCAGCGCGCTCCCCCACCCGGAGGCCGCGCAGACGTCCCGCAGCGCGGCCAGGGCCGTACGGTCGGGCGCGGCGTTGAAGCGGGCGAGGCCCGGGGGCGGAGCCGGTGTCGACGTCACGGGAGCCTCCGTGGCTGTACGTACGTGGGGCGGCGGCGCGCCGGACGGAACCGCGCGGGGCGGGAGCCCACGCCGGGGCGGGTCGAGTCCTAGCTAACGCCCCGCGCGACACCACGTCAACAGTTTGTTGAATTTCCCGGGCGCCGATCATGCGAGACTTCGTATACCTAAGTTAGGTATACAGTTACCTCATCACCACCGCACGGGGCCCCGCTCCGCGCCCTCAGAAAAGATACCTAACTCAGGTATGCAGATGATGGGAATCTGCGACCGGACCCGAGGAGAACACACATGAGCAGGTCACCGAAGCGAAGCGTCCTCATCTCCGGCGCCAGCATCGCCGGCCCGGCCCTGGCCCACTGGCTCCACCGGTACGGCTTCGAGGTCACGGTCGTGGAGAAGGCCGCCACGGTGCGCGGCGGCGGGTACCCCATCGACATCCGCGGCACGGCGGTGGAGGTCGTGGACCGCATGGGCCTGCTCCCCCGGCTGCGGGACGCCCATATCGACAGCCGGAAAGCCTCCTTCGTCGACGTCGACGGGCGCCCGGTCGGCTCCGTCCGGCCCGAGGAGCTGACGGGCGGGGTGGAGGGACGCGACATCGAAGTGCCGCGCGGAGAACTCGCGTTCGCCCTGTACGACAGCGTCCGTGACGACGTCGAGTTCCTCTTCGGGGATTCCATCGACACCCTCCACGAGCACGCGGCCGGGGTCGACATCACGTTCCGGAGCGGATCGCGGCGCACCTTCGACCTGGTCGTCGGGGCCGACGGCATCCACTCGCACACCAGGGGCCTCGCCTTCGGCCCCGAGGCGACGTACCACCGCTACCTCGGCCACTGCTTCATGGGCTTCACCATGCCCAACGACCTGGGGCTGTCGCACGAGGCCGTGCTGTGGAACGCCCCGGGCAAGTCCGCGACCCGCTATGCCGTCCGGGACAGCGACCAGGTGTTCGCCCTCCTGACCTTCGCCGTGCCCGAGCCGCCCACCGGCACCTTCCGCGACCCGGCCGCCCAGCGTGATCTGGTCGCGTCGGCCTTCGCCGGATACGGCTGGGAGATTCCGCCCATGGTCGAGGCGATGCGCGCCGCCGACGACATCTTCTTCGACGCCGCCGGCCAGATCCAGCTGCCCCGGTGGTCCCACGGCCGGGTCGCGCTCGCCGGTGACGCCGCCCACGCGCCCTCGTTCTACTCCGGGCAGGGGTCGAGCATCTCGCTGGCCGGCGCCTACGTCCTGGCGGGCGAACTGGCCACGGCCGCCGACCACCCGACGGCCTTCGCCGGTTACGAGGAGCGGACCCGCACGTTCGTGGAGACGAACCAGGCGCTCGCCTTCCAAGGACTCGCCGCCATCACCCCGGGCACGGCCGAGGAGCTGAGGCGGCGCGACCAGGCGCTGTTCACCGGCGAGGACCTGGAGGTCGGCGACGCGGGAAGGATCGCCAACTCCTCGCTCGATCTGCCCTCCTACCCGGTGGCTCCGTAATCCGCGCGGGGCGGCTGTCCCGGCGCGGGGTCAGCCGTCGCCCCGGGCCGGCCGTTCGTCGCCCTCCTGCGCCTTGGCCCCCTGCGCCTTGGACTCCTGCGCCTTGGCCCGCTGCTCGTTGGCGTAGTTGATGTAGTTGTAGACGGTGAACCGGCTGACCCCCAGGGCGCTCGCCACCGTCTCGACGCCGTGCCGTACGGAGAAGGCGCCGCGCGCCTCCAGATTCCGTACGACCGACTGCTTGGCCTTGCGGTCGAGATCGGCGAGCGGGATGCCGTGCCGGCGCTCCAGCGCCGCCAGGATGTGGTCCAGGGAGTCCGAGAGCTGCGGCAGGCGCACGGCGAGCAGCGCCTCGCCCTCCCAGGCGAGGACGACATCGTCGGGCTCGGCGGCCTCCGGGGCCAGCAACTCGCCGCCCATGGCGTCGACGAGCGGTTTGACGGCCGCGACGAAGGGGTGGTCGGGCCGCGGGGTCACCGGCCGGCCTCCGGGGCCGCGGGGTCACCGGCATCGTCGGGGACAGCCTCACCTGCCGCGCCCTCGATCACATTGATCTGGAGCGAGATCCGCGTGGCGCCCACGGCCAGCGACCGGCGCAGCATCGTGTCCACCGCCGCCAGTACGGCGTCCGCGCCGCCCTCCGCCGTATTGCCGAACGGGCCGACGTCCACGGCGTCCAGCGCGGCGCCCCGCACGACCTCGCGGGCCACCACCGCGTGGGCGGGCGCCTCTTCCAGGTCGAAGGGTTCGGTCGTGAACTCCACTCGCAAACGCACCGTGCCTCCACGCACCGTTCAGGGCCGCGCCTCCCTCGTGGCCGAGGGGCGCGAGCTGCCGGACCCAGCGTAACGACCTGGCGCACGGCAGCGCGCGGAGCGGGAAACCCGCCCCGGACGACGCGCTCCTGGTGGACCATGGGCCGGGGAACCCGAACGAGAAGGACCGGAGGAGGCGAGGCGTGATGGGAGAGAGCGTTTCGGTGTGCTGTCCGTCCTGCGGCAGCCGCCATGTCTTCAGGGCGGCCGCGCACCCCTGCGTGTGCGGCTCGCCCGTGTCACCGCCGCTGCGCGCGGACGCGCCCGCCGAGCCGGTCGCGCACCGCGCCTGGGAGGACGAGTGGGTGACGGTCCGCTGCGCGGCGTGCGGGCGCGACGGCGACTGGCCGCGGCCGGAGCTGGGCTGCCCGTGCGGTACGGCGCTGCGGATCCCGGTGGAGGGCGCGGGTACGGAGCCGACGCCGCCCGCCGCTCAGGGACGGGAATGGCAACGGGAACGGGACCCGGAGCCTGCGCGGGCGGCGCCCGGCGCCGAGCGGCCCGCGCACATCCCGCTGCCCCGCACCCCCCGGACGCCCCGGCCGACCTTCCGGCCCATGACGATCCGTACGTCCCAGGACGTGGTGACCGCCGCCGCGCTCTATCTGCGCTGGCTGGGCTTCAAGAGCGTCGTACGGGCCGGAGCGCCGCCCTCCCCCGACGGGCCGCCCCCGCCCGGCGCGCCCGGGGACGCCGGTGTCGATCTGCACGGTCCCGATGTCGTCGCCCAGGTCGACCCGACGACCAGCCCGGCGTCCCTGCGCGCCGTCGAGTGCCTGTGGCTCAACGGGCTCAGCGCGTCGACCGCGAGCGTCTACTTCGCGCTGGCCGGGTACGCGGAGGACGCGCGGAGCCGCGCCGACGCCCTCGGTCTCCCCCTCTTCGTCCTGGACCTCACCGGCACCCCGCAACCCGTCAACGGCCCCGCGGACGAACTCGTCTCGGCCGGGCCGTGACCCGGGCTCGGGCTCGGGATCGCGCTCGGGATCGCGCTCGGGCTCCGGCGCCCGGGGCTCTTATCGAGGCCGCGGGCCGGCGAATCGTTCCCGCAGTTCGATCTTCCTGACCTTTCCGCTCACCGTCATCGGGAAGGCGTCCACGACCTCCACCCGGCGCGGGATCTTGTAGTGCGCGAGCCGTTCCCGGCAGTACGAGACGATCTCCTCCAGGGACGGCGGCGCCGCCGGGTCGCGGGGAACCACGCAGGCGAGGATCTCCTCGCCGTACTTCGGATCGGGGACGCCGACCACCTGGACGTCCGCGACCTTGGGGTGGCCGTACAGGAACTCCTCGATCTCGCGGGGGTAGACGTTCTCCCCGCCCCTGATGATCATGTCCTTGATGCGGCCGACGATCCGCGCGTATCCGTCCGCGCCGATCTCCGCCAGGTCGCCGGTGTGCATCCAGCGGCCGGCGTCGATGACCTCCGCCGTGCGCTCCGGTTCGTTCCAGTAGCCGAGCATCACGCTGTAGCCCCGGGTGCACAGTTCGCCGGGCTCGCCGCGCGGCAGCGTCACCCCGGTCACCGGATCGATCACCTTGACCTCGATGTGCGGCAGCGCCCGGCCCACCGTGCCCGTACGCCGTTCCAGGTCGTCGTCGCGCCGGGTCTGGGTGGAGACCGGCGAGGTCTCGGTCATGCCGTAACAGATCGACACCTCGGCCATGTTCATCTCGCCGACGACCCGTTTCATCACCTCCACCGGGCAGGGGGAGCCCGCCATGATGCCGGTGCGCAGCGAGGTGAGGTCGTACGAGGCGAAGCCGGCGAGGTTCAGCTCGGCTATGAACATCGTGGGCACGCCGTACAGCGAGGTGCAGCGCTCGTCCTGGACCGCGCGGAGGGTGGCCTCCGGCTCGAAGGACGGCGCCGGGATCACCACGCACGCGCCGTGCGAGAGGGCGCCGAGATTGCCCATCACCATGCCGAAGCAGTGGTAGAAGGGGACCGGCAGACAGACCCGGTCGCGCTCTGTGTAACCGACCGTCTCCCCCACGAAATAGCCGTTGTTGAGGATGTTGTGGTGGGAGAGGGTGGCTCCCTTCGGGAAGCCGGTGGTGCCGGAGGTGTACTGGATGTTGATCGGGTCGTCGCAGGACAACCCCGCCGCGCGTATGGACAGGTGATCGTCCGTCACCTCGGCTCCGCGCGACAGCAGTTCGTCCCAGCTCGGATGCCCGATGTAGTGCACGGCCCGCAGCGCCGGACACCGGAGCCGCACCTCCTCGGCCATGGCCCGGTAGTCGCTGGTGCGGTGCGCGAGGGACGCGATCAGCAGCGAGGTCCCCGACTGGCCGAGGACGAACTCCAACTCGTGCGTCCGGTAAGCCGGGTTGACGTTCACCAGGATCGCGCCGATCCGGGCGGTGGCGTACTGGGTGAGCACCCACTCGGGGCAGTTGACCGCCCAGATCCCCACCCGGTCCCCCTGGGCCACCCCGCTCCCCAGCAGCGCCCGCGCCAGCTCGTCGACCGCGGCGCCGAACTCCGCGTAGGTCCAGCGCCGCCCCGAGGGGACGTCGACCAGCGCCTCGCGGTCGGGGAAGGAGGCGACGACCCGGTCGAGGTCGGCGCCGATGGTGGAGCCGAGCAGGGGAGTCGTACCGGTGCCGTGTGTGTACGACGGTGCGCCCCGCCGCGTCACCGCAGGTCCCCCTCGTCGTACTCCACGCCGCCCCCGTTCTCCGTCCGCTCGCGCAGCTCGATGCGGCGGATCTTCCCGGACACGGTCTTGGGCAGGTCGGCGAACTCCAGGCGCCGGACGCGTTTGTACGGGGCCAGGAGCGCCCGGGAGTGGGCGAAGATCAGCTTCGCCGTGTCGGGCCCCGGCTCCCAGCCCTCGGCCAGGACGACATACGCCTTGGGCACCGACAGCCGCAGCGGATCGGGCGCGGGCACGACCGCCGCCTCGACGACCGCCTCGTGTTCCAGGAGCGCGCTCTCCAGCTCGAACGGGGAGATCTTGTAGTCGGAGGATTTGAATACGTCATCCGATCGACCGACATAAAATACGTATCCGTCTTCGTCCCGCGCGCCGATGTCACCGGTCCGGTAGTAGCCGCCCGCCATCACCTCGGCCGTCAGGTCCGGATCTCCGTGGTAGCCGGTCATCAGACCCACCGGACGCGCCGCGAGATCGAGCGCGATCTCCCCCTCGTCGGCGCCGGGCGCCCCGGTGACCGGATCGAGCAGCTCGACCTTGTAGCCGGGCGTCGGCCGCCCCATGGAGCCCGCCTTCAGCAGCTGGCCCGGCGCGTTGGCCACCTGGACGGCCGTCTCGGTCTGGCCGAAGCCGTCCCTGATCGTCACACCCCACTCGCGCCGCACCGTCTCGATCACTTCGGGGTTGAGCGGTTCGCCCGCGGCGACCGCCTCGCGCGGCGGGGTGCGCAGCTGGGAGAGATCGGCCTGGATGAGCATCCGCCAGACGGTCGGCGGAGCGCAGAAGCTGGTGACGCCCGCGTCGTCCATCTCCGCCATCAGCCGGGCCGGGTCGAACCGGGTGTAGTTGTGGATGAAGACGGTCGCCTCGGCGTTCCAGGGCGCGAAGAGGTTCGACCAGGCGTGCTTGGCCCAGCCGGGTGAGGCGATGTTCAGATGGACGTCACCGGGGCGCAGCCCGATCCAGTACATCGTGGCGAGATGGCCGATCGGATACGAGACATGGGTGTGCTCGACCAGCTTGGGGCGGGCGGTCGTGCCGGAGGTGAAGTACAGCAGCAGCGGATCGTCCGCGTGGGTGACACCGTCGGGCTCGAAGCCCTCGGGCCGCTCGTACGCCTCGGCGTAGGGCAGCCAGCCGGCCACCTCGTCGCCCACCGCGATCCGGGTGAAGCCGCCCGGGACCTCGGCGAACTTCGCCGTGTCCTCGGCGCGGACGATCACATGGCCCGCCCGGCCGCGCTCGACGCGGTCGCGCAGATCGGCGGGGCCCAGCAGCGGGGTGGCGGGGATGACGACGGCCCGCAGCTTCATCGCGGCGAGCGCGGTCTCCCACAGCTCGACCTGGTTGCCGAGCATGACGAGGACGCGGTCCTCGGCCCGTACGCCCCGCTCGCGCAGCCAGTTCGCGACACGGTCGGAGCGCGCGGACATCTCGGCGAAGGTGACGCGGGTGCGGCGGCCGTCCTCCTCGACGATGTGCAGCGCCTCGCGGTCGCCGGCCCGCCCGCCGTCGCCCTCGGCGATCCGGTCGAACCAGTCGAGCGCCCAGTTGAACCGCTCGGGGCGCGGCCAGGAGAAGCCCTCGTACGCCGTCGCGTAGTCCTCCCGGTGCGCCAGGAGGAAGTCCCGGGCCGTCCTGAACCGCTCGGTGGGTCCGGTCGGGCCACCCGGCTTCCTTGCCGTCATGTGTCCTCCTCATTGCGGGACCGTTCACTAACATCGTGTAATCAGTGACACAGGCCCCACCAGCCCCGAACGGGGGTGGTGACACAGCCGGCGGGAGGAAGACGCGTGGCCGAGGCGAACGGCGGTGCCGGGGCGGCCGGAGCGAGCGGAGTAGCCGAGATGCGGGCGGCGCTGCTGCGGCTGCGCAGGACGACCGGGCTGCCGGTGGCCTTCGGCGGGCTGCTGCACGAGGTGGGGCGGCTGCGGATCGCCGAGCTGACCGGCGCGGCGACCGTCGCGCTGCGCGGTCTGGGGATCTCCTCGGGCAACGGGCTGGGCGGCAAGTCCATCGCGCTGGCCCGCCCCTGCGCGGTGACCGACTACCGGGTGGCGCGCCACATCAGCCACGAGTACGACGCCGCCGTGGCCGCCGAGGGGCTGCGCTCGGTGGTGGCGGTGCCCGTGGTCGTACGGCGCGAGGTACGCGGGGTGCTGTACGGCGCGCTGCGCGGCGCGCTGCCGATCGGTGAGCGCGTCTTCGACGCGGCGGTGAGCGCCGCCCGGGACGTGGAACAGGCCCTGGTCGTACGGGACGAGGTGCGGCGGCTGCTCTCGGTGACGCGGGAGCCGGTGGCGGGCCCGGGGGCCTGGGAGGAGGTACGGGCGGCGCACGGCGAACTGCGGGCGCTGGCGCCCCGGATCGCCGACCCGGAGCTGCGCGAGGAGCTGCTCGCCGCCTGCGGACGGCTGGCGGGTGCGGCGGAGCCGGCCGGGGAGGAACGGCTCCGCCCGTTCCCGGTGGCGCTCGCGCCGCGCGAGGTGGATGTGCTGGCGTGTGTCGCGGCGGGCTCGACCAACGCGACGGCGGCCGAGGCGCTGGGGCTGCGGCCGGAGACGGTGAAGGGCTATCTGCGCGCGGCGATGCGCAAGCTGGGCGCAGCCACCCGGCTGGAGGCGGTGGTGGCGGCGCGGCGGGCGGGGCTGCTGCCCTGAACCGACTCCCCGGCCCACTGGGAGAGGCACGGAGGGGGAGACCCGCGCGCCCACGCGGTGATCGCCGCGGCCCTGGGGTGCGTCGAGGCGACGCTGATCGCGTGGACGCCGGGCGCCGAGCCGCTGGCGCTGGCGAAGATCCTGGACCGCGCCATGGGGGGGCGCCTACGGCGCGGAGCAGGGGCGCGGGAGGCGTACGCGTACCTTCCGTACCACGAGGCGGGGGCCGGCGGCCGGGGATCTCCCCCGGGCCACCGGCCCCCGTCACTCCGTCACATTTCCTACACCCGGGGCGCCGAGGCACGGCGGGCGGGCCGGGCGAGGCAGTAGCCCGCGATGCCCGCGAGCGCGCCGAGCACGCCGCCGCCCACGGTCCACAGCCAGCGGTCCGTCCAGCGGCCGGTGGACCAGCCGCCCTCGGGCTCGACGCCGGACGCGGCCAGCCGCGCGCCGTCGCCCGACGCGCCGCCGCCGCTCTGCGCGACGGTGGTACGGCCCGGGGTGAGCGGTACGGACAGCTTGCCGTCGACCGCGTGGGCGCCGCCCTGGGAGGGTGTCTGCGCCTCGATCTCCGTCTGGACCGGCAGCCCGAGGTCCTGCTCCTGGGCGTCGAGGACCGTCAGCCGTACGAAGTAGCTGCCCGGCAGCGGGTCGTTGGACCACGGCTCCGCCCAGGCCCGGACGGTGCGCAGCACGCAGCGCAGCTCGACCGACTGCTTGTCCGCCGCGAGCGTCCTGGTCTGCGCGCCGTACACGCACGCCTGGCGGCGGCGCAGCCCGTCGTAGACGTCGACCTGCCAGGTCACCGGGCCCTTGCGGGCGGCGGCGGAGTCGGGCAGCGCGACCTTGGCCTTGACGGTGGCGCGCTGGCCCACGTCGACGGGGAAGACCCAGTAGAGGTAGTCACCCGTCGAGGCGCCGGCCGTGGCCCGCTGGCCGGGCCGGAAGGCGGTGGCCGTACGGAACGACGTACCGGCCTCCGTCGGCGCCTCCGCGCTGTCGGAGCCGTCGGAGGAGCCCGTGGCCGTCCCGGAGGGGTCCGGGGTCTCGTCGGCCACCGCGCCGCCCGCCGTACCGAGGAGCAGCACGGCGGCGAGCAGGGAACCCGTGAACATGCCGGTGATACGCATCAGTTGCTCCAGACGAGACGCAGGCGCGAGATCCAGCCCCAGAGCAGTCCGGCGACGAGCCCGGTGAGGGCGAGGACGCCGAGCAGCCACCAGCCCCGGCCGAGGCCGAACGAGGCGACGTCGGAGGCGGTGTCGGGCGCGTCGACGAGGTCGACGGTCAGCTCGACGGGCAGCCCGGGGGTGGTCTTGACCGAAGCGGGCGCGGAGAAGGAGTTGCTGACCTGGAGGCAGACCGTCTCGGCGGCCGGCTTGTCGTCGTCGTCCGTGTCGTCCTGCTCCGGCTTCGGATAGCGCAGGCCGGACGAGATCACGTCCGTACGTCCGTCGCCCGCTTCCGAGCCGCGGACGATCTCGCGGCCGCTGGCGGTGACGGCGCGCAGCAGCACGCCGTAGTCCTGGTCGACGGCGCGGTCGGCGCCCACGCTCACCGAGGCGCGCAGTTCCTGGCCGGGGAGGACGTCCACGCGGTACCAGCGGTGCTCGGAGAACTTCTCCCGGTCGCTGTAGAGACCGGGCTTGATCTGCGGGGCGTCGGCGCAGCGCGACGCGCCCTCGGTGGCGACCGGGTTGACCACCGGGTCGGCGGCGCGGTCCACCAACTGGGTGACGCGGCGGGAGAGTTCGTCGGTGTGCTGGACGGCGGTGAAGGTGCCGCCGGTGGCCTCGGCGATACAGGTGAGCTGCTGACGGGTCTTCTCGTCGGGCACCAGGCCCAGGGTGTCGATGGTGAGGTGGATGCCCTTGGCGGCGATCTCGCGCGCCACCTCGCACGGGTCGAGCGGGGCGCAGGTGTCCTCGCCGTCGGTGATGAGGACGATGCGACGGCTGGCGTCGCCCTCCTCCCCGAGGTCGTCGGCCGCGCCGAGCAGCGCCGGGCCGATGGGCGTCCAGCCCGTGGGGACGAGGGTGGCGATCGCGGTCTTCGCCTCCGTGCGGTCCAGCGGGCCCACCGGGTAGAGCTGCTTGGTGTCCTTGCAGCCGACCTTGGTGTCCTTGCCCGGATAGTCGGCCCCGAGGGTGCGGATGCCCAGCTCCACCTCCTGCGGCACCGCGTCCAGTACGTCGTTGAACGCCTGCTTGGCCGCCGTCATCCGGGACTTGCCGTCGATGTCGCGGGTCCGCATGGAGCCGCTGACATCGAGGACGAGATCGACTTTCGGCGCCGGATTCCCCGCGGGTTCATCGGCGGCGGCTGCGGCGGGAGGGAAGAGCCCTACGGCCAGGGTGGCCACCAGACCGCACACGGCGGCTGCCGACCGTCTACTTATGATCATCGCCGGATAATAGTGAGAACGCCCCCACGGGAACAAACAAGAACTGACGGATCGTCAATTCCGTTGCTGTCAAATGGAGCGGCGGCCGGCGACGGGCCCGGGTCGCCCGTTCGGCCCTCTCTCGCGCCGGGCCCTCTTGACCGGCCTTTTCTGTGCATGGGAGCGCTCCCAGTGGTTGGATGACTGGCAGCCCGTACGCCGCTCACCCATCAGGCCGGGCACAGGCCGACTGGAGGTCCCACGATGGTGACGAAGGTGACGAAGGCGCGTACCGGCCAGCCCACCCTGGAGGAGGTCGCCGCGCTCGCGGGGGTCGGCCGGGGCACGGTGTCCCGTGTCATCAACAACTCGCCGCGCGTGAAGGACACCACCAGACACCTGGTCGAGCAGGCGATCGCCCAGCTCGGCTACATCCCCAACCGGGCCGCGCGCGCCCTGGCGGGCAGCCGCTCCGACGCCGTGGCGCTGGTGATACCGGAGACCGAGAAACGGTTCTTCGCCGAGCCGTACTTCTCCGACATCGTGCACGGCGTGGGCGACGCGCTGGCCGACACCGATCTGCAACTCCTGCTCACCCTGGTCCGAACGGACAAGGAGCGGGAGCGTTTCCTCCAGTACGCCCGCGCCCGCCGCATCGACGGCGTCCTCCTCGTCTCCGTGCACGGCAGCGACCCGCTGCCCGATCTGCTCGCGGAGATGGAGATGCCGACGGTGCTGAGCGGACGGCGGTCGGGGGACGAGTCCGTCTCGTACGTCGACTCGGACAACGTGGGCGGCGCGCGGGCGGCCGTGCGCCATCTCGCGGAGTCCGGACGGCGCGCGATCGGGACCATCACGGGCCCCCTGGACATGTACGTGGCGCAGTGCCGGCTGCGCGGATACGAGGAGGCGGTCGGGGACGCCCGGGACGGCGGCTCCTGGATCGCGCACGGCGACTTCACCGAGGAGAGCGGGCGGCGCGCGATGGGCGAGCTGCTGACCCGCAACCCGGGCCTCGACGCGGTCTTCGCCGCCTCCGACGTGATGGCGGTGGGCGCCCTGCACACCCTGCGGTCCACGGGCCGGCGGGTGCCGGAGGACGTGGCAGTGGTGGGGTTCGACGACTCCCCCATCTCCCGGCACACCGACCCCCAGCTGACCTCCGTGCGCCAGCCCGTGGCGGAGATGGGCCGCACGATGGCACGGGTGCTGCTGGAGACGCTGTCGGATTCCTCGGCGGCCTGGCAGCACGTGGTGCTCCGCACGGAACTGGTCAAGCGCGCCTCGGGCTGAGAACCGGTCGGGTGACCTCTGACCGGCGGACCAACGGGCCTTTTCGGCCTGCGGACATGAGGCACCGTCACCGGCCTTGACGCGGCGGGGGCCGCTCGACAAGACTCATGGGAGCGCTCCCACACCGGAGGAGGCGGCTCCTCCAATGCCGCCCCGCTCGGGCTGCCGCAACCCGGCGCTGGGAGCGCCGCCCCCGCCCAAGAGGCGGGCGAAGGCTCCGTTGTGCGCCCCATCCGTGGGGGACGCGGCGCACAACGGAGCCTCATACGGGGATGACGTCCGCCCGGCGCGGGCGGGGCCCGAGCGGCCGTGACCGGTTCACCGGGGCGAGCCGAACCGCGCCGTCCGCCGCCTCTCGCGCCGCTGGTCGTGCTCATGGTGGATCGGGGTCCACGCCCCCGTCAGCGGGACCCCGCTGCCGCCCCGCCGGGCCGCCACGATCTCCGCCGCGATCGACAGCGCGGTCTCCTCGGGCGTACGGGCGCCGAGGTCCAGGCCGATCGGCGAGCGGAGCCGGGCGAGTTGAGCGTCGGTGACGCCGCTCTCACGCAGCCGCCTCTCGCGGTCCAGATGCGTACGCCGCGAGCCCATCGCGCCGATGAACGCGACGGGCAGCCCCAGCGCGAGCTTCAGCAGCGGCACATCGAACTTGGCGTCGTGCGTGAGCACGCAGAGCACCGTACGGCTGTCGACCCGGGCCGACTCCAGATAGCGGTGCGGCCAGTCGACCACGACCTCGTCGGCGTCCGGGAAACGCTCGCGCGTGGCGAAGACCGGGCGCGCGTCGCAGACCGTCACGTGGTAGCCGAGGAACCTGCCCGTGCTGACCAGCGCGGCGGCGTAGTCGACGGCGCCGAAGACGATCATGCGCGGGGGCTCCGTGCCGGACTCGACCAGGAGCGTCAGCGGCTGCCCGCAGCGCGAGCCGCGCTCCCCGATGACGACGGTCTCCGTGCGGCCCGCGTCGAGCAGGGCGCGCGCCTCGGCCGCCGCCGTACGGTCCAGCTCCGGGTCGCCGCCGAGGCCGCCCTCGTACGAGCCGTCGGGGCGCACCAGCAGCGCCCGGCCGCGCAGCGCCTCCGGGCCCTCGACGACCCGGGCGAGCGCCACCGCCTCCCCGCGCACGGCGGCGGACAGCGCGGCGGCGAGGACCGGCCGCCGGGGCGCGTCGGCCCGTACCGGCGTGATCAGGATGTCGATGACACCGCCACAGGTCAGCCCGGCGGCGAAGGCGTCGTCGTCGCTGTAGCCGAACCGTTCGAGCACCGTGACGCCGTCGCGCAGGGCCTGCCGGCACAGCTCGTAGACGGCGCCCTCCACGCACCCGCCGGAGACCGAGCCGATCACCGCTCCCCCGGCGTCGACGGCGAGCGCGGCTCCCGGCAGCCGGGGCGCGCTGCCGCTGACCGCCACGACGGTGGCGACCGCGACCTCACGGCCCTCGGCGACCCACCGGTTCAGCTCGTCGGCGATGTCCAGCATGCCCGCCTCCTCATGTGCCGGTGCCGGTGCCGGTCAGATGCTCCGGGCGTACCGGTGTCCTGTTCAGTTCGAGGCCGGTCGCGTTCCTGATGGCGGCGAGGACCGCGGGCGTGGACGAGAGCGTCGGCGCCTCGCCGACGCCGCGCAGACCGTACGGCGCGTGCGGGTCGGCGAGTTCGAGCACGTCGACGGGGATGGCCGGGGTGTCGAGGATGGTGGGGATCAGATAGTCGGTGAAGGACGGATTGCGCACCTTCGCGGTCACCGGGTCCACGATGATCTCCTCCATGACCGCCACCCCCAGGCCCTGGGTCGTGCCGCCCTGGATCTGGCCGACGACGGACAGCGGGTTGAGCGCCTTGCCGACGTCCTGCGCGACGGCCAGCTCGACCACCTTGACCAGGCCCAGCTCGGTATCGACCTCCACGACGGCCCGGTGCGCGGCGAACGAGTACTGGACATGGCCGTCGCCCTGTCCCGTACGGCGGTCGAACGCCTCGGTCGGGCGGTGGCGCCACTCCAGCTCCAGATCCACCGCCTCGTCCTCCAGCACGTCGGCGAGGCCGGCCAGCACCTCGCCGCCGTCGGTGACGACCTTGCCGTCCTCCAGCAGCAGTTCGGCGGTGGCCCAGGCCGGGTGGTACGTGCCGAACTTGCGGCGGCCGATCTCCAGGACCTTCGCCCTGACGTTCTCGCAGGTGTGCTTCACGGCGCCGCCCGTCACATACGTCTGACGGGAGGCGGACGTCCCGCCCGCCGAGCCGACCCGGGTGTCCGCCGGGTGGATGGTGACCTGGGTGACGCCGAGTTCGGTACGGGCGATCTGCGCGTGGACGGTGACGCCGCCCTGGCCGACCTCGGCCATCGCCGTGTGGACGACGGCGACCGGCACCCCGTTGACCGCTTCGAGCCGTACCCGCGCGGTGGAGTAGTCGTCGAAGCCCTCGGAGAAGCCGACGTTCTTGATGCCGACCGCGTAGCCGACCCCCCGTACGACGCCCTCGCCGTGCGTGGTGTTGGACAGACCGCCCGGCAGCTCTCGTACGTCCGCCGCCTCCCCGGCCGACAGCCACTGCCGCTCGGGCGGCAGCGGCCTGGCCCTGACCCGGCGCAGCAGCTCGGCGACGGGCGCCGGGGAGTCGACCAGCTGGCCGGTCGGCAGGCGCGAGCCCTGTTCCATGGCGTTGATCCGGCGGAACTCCACCGGGTCCATGTCCAGCGCCGCCGCCACCTTGTCCATCTGCGCCTCGTAGGCGAAGCACGCCTGTACGGCGCCGAAGCCGCGCATCGCGCCGCAGGGCGGGTTGTTGGTGTAGAGCCCGACCGCCTCGATGTCGACGTCCTCGACGACGTACGGGCCCGCGGCGAGGGAGGCGGCGTTGCCGACGACGGCCGGGGTGGAGGAGGCGTAAGCGCCGCCGTCCAGCACGATCCGGCACTTCAGGTGGGTGAGCCGGCCGTCGCGGGTCGCGCCGTGCTCGTAGTGGAGCCGGGCGGGGTGGCGGTGGACATGGCCGAAGAAGGACTCGAACCGGTTGTAGACGATTTTGACGGGCTTGCCGGTGCGCAGCGCGAGCAGACAGGCGTGGATCTGCATCGAGAGATCCTCCCGGCCGCCGAAGGCGCCGCCGACCCCGGAGAGCGTCATGCGGACCTTGTCCTCGGGCAGGCCGAGGACGGGGGCGATCTGCCAGAGGTCGGAGTGGAGCCACTGGGTGGCGACGTACAGCTCGACCCCGCCGTCCTCGGCGGGCACGGCGAGGCCGGACTCCGGGCCGAGGAACGCCTGGTCCTGCATGCCGAAGACGTAGTCGCCCGTGATGATCACGTCGGCGCGCTCGGCGGCCTGCGCGGCGTCGCCCCGCACGATCGGCTGGCGGTGGACGATGTTCGGGTGCGGGACGTGGCCGCTGTGGTGGTCGGTCCGGTCCTCGTGGATCAGCGGCGCGTCCGGGGCCGTCGCCGACGCCTCGTCGGTGACGAGCGGCAGCTCCGCGTAGTCGACCCGGATCTTCGCCGCGGCGCGGCGCGCGGTCTCGGGGTGGTCGGCGGCGACGAGGGCGACCGGTTCGCCGTGGTGACGGACCTTGCCGTGGGCGAGGACGGGGGTGTCCCGCATCTCCAGACCGTAGGTCTTGACGGTCGTGGGGAGGTCCTCGTAGGTGAGTACGGCGTACACGCCCGGGGTGGCGAGGGCCTCGGCGGTGTCGATGGACCTGATCTCGGCGTGGGCCTCGGTGGAGCGCAGCGTGTGGCCCCACAGCATGTCCTCGTGCCACAGGTCCGAGGCGTAGGCGAACTCGCCCTCGACCTTGAGGGTGCCGTCCGGACGGAGGGTGGACTCGCCGATCCCGCCCCTGGTCCTGGATCCCTGGGTGAGGCTGGTGGGCACGCCCAGCGGGGTACGGGGGGTGGTCATGGCCGGGTCACCTCGTCCTGCCGGGCGGCGGCGAGCCGGACCGCGTCGAGGATCTTCTCGTAGCCGGTGCAGCGGCAGAGGTTGCCGGAGAGCGCCTCGCGGATGTCCGCGTCGGAGGGTGACGGGTTGCGCTCCAGCATCTCGTCGGTGGCGACGAGCAGGCCGGGGGTGCAGAAACCGCACTGCACGGCGCCCGCGTCGATGAACGCCTGCTGGACGGGGGAGAGCGCGCCGGCTTCCTCGTCCGCGCCGGCTTCCTCGTCCGCGTCGGTGTGCCCCTCCGCGCGGTCCGCCGCGCGGTCCCTGGCGTACTGGGCCAGCCCCTCCACCGTGATGACCTCGCGCCCCTCGGCCTGCCCGGCCGCCACCAGACAGGCGCAGACCGGGACGCCGTCCAGCCGTACCGTGCAGGAACCGCATTCGCCCTGCTCGCAGGCGTTCTTGGAGCCGGGAAGGCCCATGCGTTCGCGCAGGACGTACAGGAGGCTCTCGCCCTCCCAGACGTCGTCGGCCTCCTGCCGGCGCCCGTTGACCGTGAAATTGACCCGCATGGTTACGCAGCTCCTTCGAGAGGGCGCCGGGCGCCTCGGTACTGCTCCCAGACCCAGCCGAGCTGGCGGCGCGCCATCACGCCGACCGCGTGGCGGCGGTAGGCGGCGGTGCCGCGCACATCGTCGATGGGGGCGCAGGCGGCCGAGGCGAGGGTGGCGAACTCCTTGGCGATCGAGGGCGTGATGATCCTGCCGTTGTCCCAGAAGCCGCCCTCGTCCAGCGCGGCGGTCAGGAACGACTCGGCGTCGCGCGCCCGTACGGGGGTGGGCGCGGCCGAGCCGATGCCGGTCCGCACGGTCCTGGACTCCGGGTGCAGGGCGATCCCGAAGGCGCAGACGGCGATGACCATCGCGTTGCGGGTGCCGACCTTGGAGAACTGCTGGGGTCCCCCGGCCTTCTTGATGTGGACGGCTCTGATCAGCTCGTCGGGGGCGAGCGCGTTGCGCTTCACTCCGGTGTAGAAGTCGTCGATCGGGATGAGCCGGGAGCCGCGCACCGACTCGGCCTCGACCTCGGCGCCCGCCGCGAGCAGCGCCGGATGGGCGTCACCGGCCGGGGACGCGGTGCCGAGATTGCCCCCGACGCCGCCCCGGTTGCGGATCTGCGGCGAGGCGACGGTGTGCGCGGCGAGCGCGAGACCGGGCAGCGGGCCCCGGAGGTGCTCCATGACGCGGGCGTACGGGACGCAGGCGCCCAGCTGGACGGCCTTGTCGCCGACGCTCCACTCGCGCAGTTCCCCGATGCGGTTCAGATCGAGCAGATGTTCCGGCCGCCGGTGATCGAAGTTGATCTCGACCATGATGTCCGTGCCACCCGCGATGGGCACAGCGGTGGGATGCGCGGCCTTGGCGGCGAGCGCCTCCTGCCAGCTGGCGGGGCGAAGGAAGTCCATGAGTGGCTCTCTTCATTCTTGGATTCTGTTGTTTCGACCGATCGCGATCGTTGGGAGTCCGGGAAACGGCGGGTTCGCACAAGTACACAAGCAGTGGTTCCGTGCCGGGCAGTCACCAAAACCATGAAGGAATTGGCCGCCCTCCATCAGAGTCTTGTAGATTCGAACGAAAGGCGAGGCACCCGTAACCGAACGGTCTTCCGCGCGAAACCCGCGGCGTCCGCCCGCCACCCGAGGGCCCGTCGGAGCCCGGAAACCACAAGAGAGATCGGCGGCGACGAGATGCGGCTGCGCGCACTGCTGGAGACCGACGCGCTGGGGCTGCGGCTGCTCGGCGGCGCGGACGAACTGGACCGGACCGTACGCGGGGTGATGACCACCGATCTGCGCGATCCCAGCCGCTATCTCTCGGGCGGCGAGCTGGTCCTGACGGGGCTCGCCTGGCGCCGGGACGCCGAGGAGTCGGAGCCGTTCGTACGGATCCTGGCGGGCGCCGGGGTCGCCGGGCTCGCGGCGGGCGAGGCGGAACTCGCCGGTATCCCGGACGATCTGATCGAGGCGTGCGTACGCCACCGGATGCCGCTCTTCGCCGTGCACGAGAGCGTGGCCTTCGCCACCGTCACCGAGCACGTGGTGCGCCAGGTCTCCGGCGAGCGGGCCGGGGACCTCGCGGCGGTCGTCGACCGGCACCGCAGGCTGATGACCTCGGGCCCGGCGGGCGGCGGCCCCGAGGTGGTCCTCGACCTGCTCGGTTCCGATCTCGATCTGCGGGCCTGGGTGCTCTCCCCCACCGGCCGCCGGATCGCGGGCGCTGCCGAGGCGCTGCCGCCCGCGCGGGCCGCCGCGCTCGCGGGCGAACAGCTGGCCGCCGTGCGCGCGGGGCGCCGGGGCCCGCACCGTACGGCCGTCGACTCCACGGTCTACTCGCTGTTCCCGGTCGCCGTCGCCGATCAGGGCGTACGGGACGCGGGCGACGTACGGGAGCGGGCGCTGTGCGACTGGCTGCTCGCGGTGGAGGCGGACGCGGCCGACTGGCCGGCCGAGCGGCTGGATCTGCTCCAGGGGGTGGCCCAGCTGATCGCGGTCGAACGGGAACGGCGCGACGCGTCCCGTACGGTCCGGCGGCGGCTCGCCGAGGAGATCCTGGAACTCGTCCAGGCGGGCGCGGCCGCCGCCGAGATCGACGCGCGGCTGCGGGTGGCGGCGCCGGTGCTGCTGCCGGGCGCTGCCACGGCGCCGCTGTGGCAGCTGGTCGTGGCCAGGGTCGACTGGACGCGCGGGGAGACGGGCGCGGGCTCCGCGCCGGGAGAGACCGTCGCGGACGGCGCGGTGGCCCGGTCGCTGCTGGAGGAGATCCTGATCTCCCCGGCGGGAACGGACGCGGGCACGAGTACGGGGACAGGAGCGGGCGCGGGCGGGGAGTACGACAGGATCGCGGTGGCCAGGGACGGCGACGAGGCGATCGCGCTGGTCCCGCTGCCCGTGGTGACGCGGGCCCCCGAGGCGGCCGGAGCCACCGGAGTCGACGGCGCGGCGGAAGCGGGTACGGAGACACCGGCGGCGGACCGGGCGCCGGAAGCGGCCGCCGGGGTGCAGGCCGACGCCCTCCTCGCCGCCGTACAGGCCCCGCTCGCGCGCGGCCTCGCGGACGACGGCAGGCTGACCCTGGGCGTCAGCGCGGCGGTGCAGTCGGCGGAGGGGCTGCGGGGCGCCCTGGAGGAGGCGCGCCACGCGCGCCGGGTGGCGGCGGCCCGGCCCGGCCGGGTCTGCGCGGCGGGCCACCACGAGCTGGCCTCCCACGTCCTCCTGCTGCCCTTCGTGCCGGACGACGTGCGCCGGGCCTTCACCGCCCGGCTGCTGGACCCGCTGCGCGCGTACGACCGGCGTCACCGCGCGGAGCTGATCCCCACGCTGGAGGCGTTCCTCGACTGCGACGGCTCCTGGACGCGGTGCGCGGCGAGGCTCCATCTGCATGTGAACACGCTGCGGTACCGGGTGGGCAGGATCGAACAGCTGACGGGCCGTGATCTGTCCCGCCTGGAGGACAAGCTGGACTTCTTCCTGGCGCTGAGGATGGTCTGACCCGAGCCACCGTCACCGGCGTCGCCTTCAACCGGCGTTGCCTTCAACCGTCGTTGACCGCGTCACCCGGAAAGCCGGCGGGAAGATCCACCACGTCGCGTGCACGGTGGGCGGCGCCCCCGCCACGGACCGTCGGGAAGCCGTCGCCCCAGGTGACGGGCGTGGCGAGGGCTCGACGGGGTCCACAGCGGCCGGCCGCGCGCCCCGGAGCGGCGCCCCTCACGGTCCCCTCCGGCGACCAGGTGATTGTGAATTCTTTCACCTGACCTATTGGCCGGACGTGGTGATCCATGCTGAGATGCCTCCACACTCAACAGCACAATGGCGCGCTCGGGGAGGGCAATGTGGCGCAATCCGCCATGTCTGGTTCCGGAACCATCTCTGGTGACGACCCTCTCCAGACAGCCATATGGCGGCTGCGCTCGCGCGGCTGTTGGACAGACGCGGCGGCCCTGCTCGCGCCGCACGCCACCGCGCCCGCCCCGGCGCTCCAGCGCGCCGCGCTGCTCGTGGAGCGCTGTCTGTTCACCGGCGGCGGCTGGCCGGAGGCCGAGGACGCCCTGCGCGCGGCGGAGGCCACGGCCCGCGAGGACCACGAACGCGGGGCCGCCGCTTGTGAGCGCGGCCATCTCGCCTACGCCTCGACCGTCCTCGGGGTGCGCGACCGCGCGGACGAGGCGCGTGCGGCGCTCGGGCGGGCCGCCGCGCTGCTGGATCCGACGGCCCGGGGGCGCGCGCTGCTCGACTTCCGGCGCGGGCTGGTCGCCGAGCACCTCTCCGACTCGCCCCAGTCGGCGCGCGCCGCGTACCGCCGGGCGCACGCCGCCGCCACGGCGCACGGCGAGACGCTGCTGCTCTCGTTCACCTGGCGCCATCTGGCCGGGCTGGCGCTGCGCGAGGGCGAACTGGCGGAAGCCCGGCACGGTTTCGCGGAGTCCCTCCGTATCCGCGAGGAGCTGGGCTACCTGGTGGGTACGGCGCCCGCGCTGGCCGCGCTCGCCGACGCGGAACCGGAGCCGGAGGCGACCCGGCTGCGCGCGGAGGCGGGCCGGCTGTTCCGGCTGCTGGGCGGCGTCCCCACCTGGCTGGCCGAGCAGCTCACTCCGCCCCCGGCCCCCGCTCTGTGACCACCGCCCGGCCGTCGCCGGGGGCCGGAATCGACGCCGCACCACCGCCGGGGGCCGGAGGCGCGGTCGCGGGAGGCGCGGCTGTCGGCGGCGCCGGGTCGCCGTGCCAGGAGTGCCACAGCCGGGCGTACGCACCGCCCCGCGCCACCAGTTCGTCGTGCGTCCCCAGCTCCGTCAGCCGACCGTCGTCCATCACCGCCACCCGGTCCGCGTCCCGCGCGGTGTGCAACCGGTGGGCGATGGCGATGACGGTGCGGCCCGCCAGCACGGCGGCCAGCGCGCGTTCCGCGTGGCGCGCGGTGGCCGGGTCCAGCAGGGCGGTCGCCTCGTCCAGCACGAGGGTGTGCGGGTCGGCCAGCACCACGCGCGCCAGGGCGAGTTGCTGGGCCCTCGCGCCGTCGAAGGAGAACTCCCCCGCACCCAGCGCGGTGTCGAGGCCGTCGGGCAGGTCCGCCACCCACCCCGCGCCCACGGCGTCGAGCGCCGCGTGCACCTCGCCGTCCGTGGCCCCGGGCGCGGCCATGAGCAGGTTGTCGCGGACCGTGTCGATGAAGACGTGGTGTTCCTGGGTGACCAGGACGACCTGGCGGCGCAGTCGCTCCGGGCCGAGGGCGGCGATCTCCGCTCCGCCCACCGTCACCGCGCCCTCGCGCGGGCGGTCGATGCCCGCGAGGAGCCTGCCGAGGGTGGACTTGCCGGCGCCGGACGCGCCGACGACGGCCAGCCGTTCGCCGGGACTCACGGTCAGATCGACACCGCGCAGCACTTCGCGCCCGCCGTCAGCACACCGGTCGCGAGGAGCACCCCGGTCCAGCCGAGGAACGCCGTTCGGTCGCCCGGCTCCAGCCCGTCGTCGATCGCGCGCGAGAGCAGATACGAAGGAAGGGTCAGGCCGACCATCCAGACGCTGCCCCAGGTCGCGCCGACGGCCGCTCGTCCGCGCTGGCTCGTGACCAGCCACCACAAGTAACGCAAGCCCGCCGCGCCGGTCAGGGACGTCTGGCTCCGTGTACGAGTCACCCATTCCCCGCACCCTAACGAGCGTTCGGGGCCGCCGAGCAGGACGGCGGAAATTCGCCCCCGGGCCGTGGAAAGTTCCGTCGACAGCGGCTGCCGGGGCAGCCACATCCGCACCGGCTTCGCACGACCTCATCACGACCTCATCACGACTGTGCCCGTGGCACGTGCCGACCGGCACGGCCGAGGGGATGATTCGCCCGAAAAATAGGCAACGCCCCCGGACCGGAGCCGCTTCCGAGGGGCCCGCAACGCTCACCAACTCCCCCAAAACGGAAGCATCGCTGAATACCCGTCAGACGCCGGAAAGGGAACAGATCGACCCAGGGTCCGATCAGCTCGTGGTGATAAGATCGCCAAGCTTGCCAAGCGGTGCCAAACCCGCTATGGCATAACAGGAAAGTCAGCGCATCGGCCCAGAAATCCGCCACCCCGGGGGAGAACTATGCCATCAGCCGGGCCTTTCGAGGCTGTCCGGCCAGGCGAGTATGCGCGGCCGATCCCACATATCTGTGGCCGCGAGATGCCTGTAACTGGGGGCGCACTCGACAGCACCCGCCAGCCATTCAGTAACCGGTGGCCCAGTCGCCCGAAGAGAGCCTTATGACGCAATACCTCCAGGATCCAGCGCTTTGGGGTCTGATCGCTGGTACTCCTGTCGCCGCTACCGCGATTATTCGCGGCAGGAAGAAGAATGCCGAGCTACGCCAAGAGAAACAGGAGCTGAAGACTCACTACGCCAACCTCGAGGACCACTACACCGAGGCCGTGGAAGAGGCGAAG
Source organism: Streptomyces sp. NBC_01429 (assembly GCF_036231945.1). NCBI lineage: Bacteria > Bacillati > Actinomycetota > Actinomycetes > Kitasatosporales > Streptomycetaceae > Streptomyces > Streptomyces sp. NBC_01429. The sequence goes on from NZ_CP109599.1 coordinate 1,468,592, forward strand.
GACCGGGCCGAGGAGGCGACGAAGACGGCGCTGAAGTCCGCCATGCGTACGCTTCAGGGTCTCGCCAGTGAGCAGCAGTTGGCCATCACGAAGTTGCAGGACAAGTACGGAGAACTCCAGATTCTCCAGGACCTCCTCGACATCGACCACATGAATTCGCAGTTCGCGCGGCGTGCGCAGTCCATCGCCGTGCTCTGCGACGGCTGGCTCGGCAGGCAGCGCGCCTCCGCCTCGCTCTATGACGTGGTCCGGAGCGCGAAGGGCCGAATCCGCCACTTCACCCGTGTGGAGATCCGGGCCCAGAGTAATTTCGCGATCGTCAGCCGCGCCGTCGAACCGGTCGCGCTGACCCTGGCCGAACTGCTGGACAACGCGACCAGTTACTCCGCGCCGGAAACGATCATCGAGATCAATATCCGGCCCGTGCCCAAGGGCGTCTGCATCATCGTCGACGACGCCGGTGTGGGTATGAACGAGGAGGAGAAGAGCCGCGCCGCGAAGCTCCTTTCGAGTGACCGCTCCCCCGGCGTCTCGGGTCTGGGCAATCCGCCGCAGTTCGGGTTCACCGTGATCGGTGTCCTCGCCGCCAGGTACGGCTTCACCGTCTCCGTGGACTCGACATCCCCGTACGGCGGTGTGCGAGCGGTCGTGCTGCTCCCGGAGGAACTCCTCACGACCATGCCAGCGCCCGCGCCAGAGCCCGAGCCCCAGCCCGAGCCGAAGGAGTTCCCCACCGTGGCCGCGTCTTCCCCGATGCCGCCCGAGGAGAACCCCGTGGCCCCCTCAACCACCTTCGGCGGCCTCCCCAAACGCCGGCGCAGAGGCGCGATATCCATCGTCCCCGCCGCGGACACCCCGGACATCCCGGCTCGCTCCAGCGAACAAGCCGCCTCCGTCATGGGCGCGTTCCAGCGCGGAACGCAGTCCGGCCGCCGTTCCACCAACGCAAGCAGCGAAGGGCATGAGACTCAGTGAATTACGACCTGTCATGGATGCTTGACAGTGCCCTGGAAGTGCCCGAGGCGCAGCACGCGATTCTCGTCTCGGCCGACGGCCTTCTCATGGCGCGGTCGAAGGATGTCGGCAAGGACCAGGCCGACACCGTCGCCGCCGCCATGAGCGGAATACAGTCGCTGAGCCGGACCGTGGTCGACTTCTGCGGCGTGCCGGGAAACCAGCGGCGGCAGTGGCGCCAGACCCTGGTGGAGTTCGACCACGGCTGGGTCTTCCTCATTTCCGCCGGCGAAGGCGCCTATCTCGCGGTTTCCGCGACGCCCGAGGTCGACATGGCCGAGATCACGTTCCGTATGCAGCAGCTCGTCGGCCAGCTCGGCAAAGCCCTGACCAGCCCCCCTCGCGAGATTGCTGACACCAAGGCATGACGACACCGGATGAACCGGATCAGGAACAGGCCGCCACCCCATTAGTTCCGGCATATGTCATCACAAACGGGCGCAGTCTGCTGGACGACGACAAGTTCTCGCTGATCACTTTGGTGACCACGGCGCAGGACTCTCCGCCGATCCAGCATCTCGACCCCGAGAAGCGCCGTCTTCTGGAGCTGTGCTCCGGGGGCCATCTCTCGGTGGCCGAAATCGCCGGGCACACCCAGTTCCCGGTGGGCGTCGTCAAGATTCTGCTGTCCGATCTCACCCAGGGCGGGTACCTCGTCACGCGGGCCCCTATCCCTGCCGCGAAGCTTGTCGACCGGAACATATTGGAGGAGGTGCTGCATGGCCTTCAAGCCCGCTTTGGATGATGGTGTTTATCTGCGCGAATCGGTGCAGACCGCGGCGAAGATCCTGGTGGTCGGGCATTTCGCCGTAGGCAAGACCACATTCATCGGGACGATGTCCGAGATTCCGCCGCTGCGCACCGAAGAGGTCATGACGCAGGCGGGCGAGGGAATCGACGACCTCAAGGGCACGACCGGCAAGACCACGACGACGGTGGCGATGGACTTCGGCCGGCTCACGCTCAGCGAGCGGCTGGTCCTCTACCTCTTCGGGACGCCGGGGCAGCAGCGCTTCGTACAGGTCTGGGAAGACATGTCCCGGGGTGCGCTCGGGGCACTGGTACTGGTGGATCCGGAGCGCCTGGAGGAGTCCTTCCCCGTGATGGACCTCGTCGAGCACTACGGGATCCCGTACGCCATCGCCGTGAACCGGTTCGACGACCGGCCGAATCACGAGGACGCGGAGATCCGGGAGGCACTCGACCTGCTCCCCGAGACGCCTCTCGTCAACTGCGACGCGCGTGACCAGCGTTCTTCGGCGAACGCGCTCATCTCGCTCGTCCGCTACCTCCAGACACGCCTCACCTAGGAGCCCGGCCCATGCAATCCCCCTCGGATTTCCCCTCCCCACCACCGGGCTGCCCGGCGCACGGCAGCGGCAAGAGCGTCCCCCTGTACGGTCCCGAGTTCGCCGCTGATCCGAACGGCTTCTACGAGTACCTGCGGCAGTTCGGCCCCGCCGCCCCCGTCGAGCTGTCGCCCGGCGTGGAGGCTTCGCTCGTCACGGACTACGCGGCGGCGCTGCACGTCCTTCAGAACCCGGAGACCTTCGTCCGGGACGCGCGGCGCTGGCGCGCGCTCAACGCGGGCGAGGTCCCCCTGGACAGCGCGATCGTCCCGATGATGCTCTACCGGCCGAACTCGCTCTACTCCGACGGCGCCGAGCACATGAGGCACCGTCAGGTCGTGACGGAGACGTTCGCCAAGATCGACACACACCGGCTGAGCCGGCATGTCGACCGGGTCTCGGACTATCTCATCAGCCAGTTCAACGGCCGGGGCAGGGTCGACCTGGTCGCCGACTACGCCCAGTTGGTGCCGCTGCTGGTCTTCAACGACCTCTTCGGCTGCCCCCCGGAACTGGGCGACCAGCTGGTCTTCAGCATCTCCTGCCTCATGGACGGCGTCGAGGCGGACAAGGCCATCGAGCTGCTGACGGAGACGCTGATGGAGCTGATCGCTCTGAAGCGTGCCCAGCCCGGTGACGACGTCACCTCCTGGCTGATGCAGCATCCGGGCCGGCTGACGGACGAGGAACTGATCTCCGAGATCATGACCTTGATCGGAGGCGGCGCCGAGCCCACCCAGAACCTCATCGGCAACGCGCTGCGGCTCCTGCTCTCCGACGAGAGGTACGCGGGGGACCAGCACGGCGCGAGCCTCCTGGTCGAGGACGCCATCAACGACGTGCTCTGGAACAACCCGCCCATAGCCAACTGGGGCGGGCACTATCCGGTGTACGACGTGGATCTCTCGGGAACGAAGCTGAACGCCGGCGACCCCGTGCTCATCAGTTTCGCGGCCGCCAACAGCGACCCGAGTCTCTCCACGAGCCGTCAGACGCTCAGCAAGCGCGCTCATCTGGCCTGGGGCGCGGGCCCGCACGCGTGCCCCGCGAAGGATCCCGCGCTGCTGATCTCCATCCTGACGATCGAGAAGCTGCTCAACAAGCTGCCGGACATCGAGCTGAGCGTTCCGGTCGCCTCCCTGACCTGGCGGCCGGGTCCGCTGCACCGCGCGCTCGCCGCGCTGCCCGCCCGGTTCACCCCGGTAAGAAGGGAAAGTCCGGCCGCCACGGGTTTCCCGGCCGATGCCCGGTCCGCTCCGAAAACTCCGGTGACGGAACAACAGCGACGCCCCCAAAAGGGGACTTTCTGGAGTGGTTTCCTCTCCTGGTGGAAGGGGTGACATCTGCAACACCACAGGGACGCCCACCGTCGCATGGGCGTTCCACCCGAGGGGTAGTCAGGGTTGGAAACCTTACGTGATCCTTTGAGAGAAAGATTCTCGTGGAACCCACCCTGACCACCCCAGCCGTCGACCGCCGCACTGTGGCCTCTCTTTTCTCTCGGCTACGGACCAGGAAAGGCCAGTCGAATCCTCAAGCCCTCTACACGGAACTGAGGAATCTCGGCGACATATTCCCCTCTCCCTGGGGCGGACACCTCGTCACCTCGTACGCTCTGTGCGACGAGGTCATGAGGAGCAGAACGTGGAGAGTGCCGGATACCCAGTGGCGGACCAGCCAGGGCAACGCGGCCCGCTGGAACACACCGGCCTCACTGCAAACGGCGAAATCACTTCCCATGCTCAATCCGCCACACCATACGAGAGTGCGGCGTTCGGCGGGCAACATGTTCGACCGAAGTACCCTGACAGAAATAAAGGGATCGATCGCCGGAAACATCGATGTGGTTCTCGATCGTCTTGAGAAAGAACTGCTCGAAGGTCCGGCCGATTTCAATTCCCTGGTCGCCGACGAGTTGCCCGTCATGTCGATCGGAACGTGGCTGGGACTTCCCCGCGCCGATTATTCACTGCTGAGGTCCCTGACCAACGATCAGACCCTCAGCCAGGAATTCTTCCCGACCCCCAGCCAACTGGCGCGGGCGGACGCGGCGGCCCACGGCCTCCAGGAGTACTTCACCGCGCTGGTGCGGGAACGCCGCCGGGCGCCGGGGGACGATCCGGTCTCCTCGTGGATCGCGACCTGGGACACGCTGGAGCCGGACCGGGAGACGGCCGACGCCCAGGCCCACTCCATGGCGGTCTTCGTGATCGTCGCCGCGCTGGAGACCACGGAACACCTGCTGTCCAGCATGGTCCGGCTGCTGCTGGAGCACCCCGAGCAGCTGGACCGGCTGCGCGCCCACCCCGAGCACATTCCGCACGTCGTCGACGAGACCCTGCGCTACGACCCGGCGATCCACGCGATCAGCCGGGTGGCACCGAAGGACACCGTGCTGGGGGACACCCTGGTACGCGAGGGCGAGATGGTGCAGTTGATGGTCGGGGCCGCCCAGCACGATCCGCGGCAGTACACCGACCCCGAGAACTTCGACGTCGGCCGCAGGCCGTCCCATTTCGGCTTCGGCAGCGGAATTCACTACTGCCTCGGTGCGCCGCTGGCCCGGCTGGAAGGGAAACTGCTGCTGACCTCGATGCTCAAGCGGATGCCCGCGCTCCGTATAAGCGAAGCACCCGCCTGGGAGCCCCGGGTTTCGTTCCGCCGGCTCAACCGTCTTATGGTGACGGCGGCCTGAGCCGGGTTCGACAAAAGTGACGAATCGTTTCATCACCGTCCCGGCTCCAGAACCGTCCGTCAGGAATCAAGAAAAACATGATTGATGATCTCAAGGCCCTGCATGTCGAGCACGACGATGCGGTGGTGAGAGTGCGGCTGAACAGCCCGGAGACCGGAAACGCCATATCCGGCCTGCTCCTCGACGAACTCCTCGCCGTTCTCGGCGCGCTGGACGACCACCCCACCGTCCGCGTGCTGATCCTCTCCGGAGCGGGCGCCGACTTCTGTCTCGGCGGGGACCGTGCCGAGTTCCCCTCGCTGCTCTCCCCGGAGACCGGCAACGCGCACATGCGCGCGCTCGCCAACAAGGCACGCCGGATGTGCGACCTGCTGGCGAACACCGGGGTCGTCACCATCGCGCGGCTGCACGGCGGGGTGATGGGAGCGGGGCTGGGGCTCGCGGTCTTCTGCGATCTGCGGGTGGGAGCGGACACCAGCCACTACCGGATACCCGAGCTGGGACTCGGTGTTCCGCCGGCCTGGGGCGGGATCACACCGCGGATGCTGTACGAGACGGGAGCGGCCCGGATCCGCGAACTGCTGCTCACCGCCGAGAAGTTCGACGCCGCCAAAGCCGCCGAGCTGGCCATCCTGCACAAAGTCGTCCCGGAGGACCAGCTCGACGCCACCATCGACCGCTGGACCAAGCCGCTGCTCCGCCGCTCCCCCTCGGCCCTGCGCACCACGAAGGCCATGCTCAACGCCTACGCCGGAGCCAACCGGCTCGCCGACGCCACGCTGTTCGACGCCGAGCTGCTGACCGCCTCCGTCGCCGCGGCCCAGGCGGCCCGGGCCCGCTGACCGCGGCCCGCTGACCCGCGCCCGCCCCGCGTGCCGTCGCCGACGAGGGGCGGGTCAGCCCGCCGCACCCGTGAAGTGCTCCCGTACGAGGGACTGGACCGCCGTCAGATCGTGGGCGATCAGCGCGTCCAGCAGCGCCGAGTGTTCCGCCGCGTCCGCCACCAGATCGGCCTGGCGCGGCGCGGGCACGCTCACCAGCGGCCACTGGGACCTGCGGTGCAGATCCTCGGCGACCATGACCAGCTGCTGATTGCCGGCGAGCGCGAGCACCGCCCGGTGGAACGCGCGGTCGCTGTCCGCGTACGCGGCCCGGTCCCCCACGGCGGCGGCCGCGCCCGTGGCCTCCGCCAACGGCCGCAGCGCCGCCCACTGTTCGGCCGGGACGCTACGGGCGAGCCGCAGCATCACCGGCACCTCGATCATGGCCCGCACCTCCGCCAGCTCGGCGAGCTCCCGGGTACTGCGCTCGTTGACCCGGAAGCCCCGGTTCGGCACGACCCGTACCGCCCCCTCCAGCGCCAGCTGCTGCATCGCCTCCCGCACCGGAGTCGCCGAGACGCCGAAGCGCTCACCGAGCGCGGGGGCCGAGTAGATCTCACCGGGCACCAGCTCGCCACCGACGAGCGCGTCACGCAGCGCGTCGAGGACCTGCCCGCGCACGGAGTGCCGGCGTACGGCGTGGCCCCCCGCGCCCTCGGGCGGTACGGGGTCACTGTGCGTGTGCTCCCCGCGCACGCCGTCCTGCCCGCCGTGAGGACGGGCCGTCGTCCGCGGCTGCTCCGGCACCCGGCAGGCCGCGCCGGGGCCGACCGCGGGCGGCGCGGCAGGCGGGAGGACCGGCGGTACACAGGGCGGCGTGGCCGGCGGCGGGACGCGGGGCGGCACCGACCCGGACGGCCCAGTCGCCGCCGCGTACCGCACGGCCGGGGGCGCACCGGGCGCGGGCGCGGCGGACGCCGCGTTCGCACGCCCTCTGCCCTGCTCCACCCGGGTCCTCCTCCACCGTCCGGCCGACGCCACGCGCGGCGGGCCGGATCTTCCCTGTGCACGATAGGCCGACCGAGCCGCAGTTCAAACCTCGATCACATCCGGTAAGGTAAGGCTTACCTGCAAACGATCCCGATTCGGTGGTCCCCTGCATGACCGTCCCCGCTGTGCTCCCCGCCGCTGCCGCCTCCCCCGTCGCGGACGCCTACGCCCGTCTGACCGAGGTGTTCCCGTCGTTGAGCATCGATGTGCTCACCGACAGTGAGCGGCCGCCCTTCGGCGGTGGCTGGGTGGGCGCCGCCGATCTCGCGGCCGGCGGCCCGGCGCTCGACACCTTTCTCGCCTGGGACGAGGCGCAGGTGCTGCGGGACTACGGACAGCGGGCCCGCCCCGACGTGATCGCCAGCTTCGCGCTGCACCGCTACGCCTGGCCGGCCTGTCTGCTCATCACCATGCCGTGGTTCCTGCTGCGCCGGGTGCCGCGCGTGCCGGTCGAGGCGGTCTCGTTCCAGCGGGCGCTGGGCCGGATGACCGTCAGGTCCGGCCCGTTCGCCTGTCTGCCCGACGACCCGGCCGCCACCCTGCCGCAGGCCAGGGTCGTGCCGGACGAGGAGGCGCTGCGCGCCGAGGTGCGCGCGGCCGTCGCCGAGCATCTCGAACCGGTCCTGGACGGCTTCGCCCCGCACATGCGGCGCGGCCGCAGGGCGCTGTGGGGCATGGCGACCGACGAGATCGTCGAGGGGCTCTGGTACCTCGCGCATCTGCTGGGCGAGGAGCGGCGCGCGATGACGGAGCTGGAGGAGCTGCTGCCGGGCACGACCAAGCCGTACGTGGGCACGGCGGGATTCCGTGAACTGACCGGACCCGACGGCGAATCTTTGCCGACCCGTGACCGGGCGAGTTGCTGTCTCTTCTACACCTTGCGTCCCGAGGACACCTGCGTCACCTGTCCGCGCACCTGCGACGACGACCGGATCCGCAAGCTCGGCGTGCGCTCCTGACTGCTCGTCACCTCGAATTCCACGCCACCCCACGGGGTGATATTAATCGAACATGACAGCCACCTGCCGAACGGTAGCGCTAGCCGATCGTGCATATTTGTGTGCCGCACCGCCTCGTTGGTGTTCTCTTGTCCCGAAACCCTCTGAGGGGCACCGTACTTCCGCCAAAATGGCGTCCAACACGCCCTACTGCGATGCAAGGAACACCGCATGCGACTGACCGACATATCGCTGAACTGGCTGCTTCCCGGCGTCGTGCTGATCGTCGGAATCCTGGTGGCGGTGGCTCTGCTCGCGCGCGGCAAGCGCGCCAGTCAGAAGTCCTCGGCCGCCGAGGACTCCTGGGAACGCAGTGAGGAGCGCCGTAGACGCAAGGAAGCGATCTACGGCATCGCCTCCTACGCCCTTCTGTTCTGCTGTGCCGCCGTGGCGGCCGCGCTCTCCTTCCACGGCCTGGTCGGCTTCGGACAGGAGAACCTCGGCCTCTCGGACGGCTGGGAGTACCTCGTCCCGTTCGGCCTCGACGGCGCGGCCATGTTCTGCTCGGTCCTCGCGGTGCGCGAGGCCAGCCACGGCGACGCGGCCCTCGGCTCGCGTCTGCTCGTGTGGACGTTCGCGGGTGCCGCCGCCTGGTTCAACTGGGTGCACGCGCCCAGGGGTCTCGGCCACGACGGCGCTCCGCACTTCTTCGCCGGCATGTCCCTCTCGGCCGCGGTGCTGTTCGACCGCGCGCTGAAGCAGACCCGGGTGGCGGCGCTGCGCGAACAGGGGCTGGTCCCCCGTCCGCTGCCGCAGATCCGGATCGTCCGGTGGCTCCGCGCGCCCCGCGAGACCTTCGGCGCCTGGTCGCTGATGCTTCTCGAGGGAGTCCGCACGCTGGACGAGGCGGTCGACGAAGTCCGCGACGACCGGCGGCAGAAGGAGCAGAACCGCCGTACCCGGCGCGAGCAGGAGAAGATGGAGCGCGCTCAGATCAAGGCGCTCAATCGTCAGCACCGGGCCTGGGGCCGCGGCGGCCGCCAGGTCGCCCTTCCTCCCTCGAATGGAGGTTCTGGCTCCCAGCCGGCCGTCGAGGCCGCCGCGGAGCCTGCTATACCCGAGCCGGGACAGCTGCCCCAGCGATCTCGGCTCTCCCTTCAGCCCGTGCAGAGCAATGAGACCCGCACCGTGGATCTCACCGCCGAGGACGACACCCAGGCGTTGCCGCGGCTCGACTCCCTGGAGCGCAAGCTCAAGGAGATGGAGCGGCAGTTCGGCTGAGGCCGGGCGGGCTGAGCGGACCGAGTCCGACAGCACGAAGCGCGATCACCACCTGGACCGGTGTGGCGGACGACCGTCACGCCGGTCCTTCGCGTCCCGTACGTTTCTTGTATCCATACCCGGTCCCTACCCCGGGATGATCACGTCTACGCATCGTCCGCGGCCAAGTCCTTTACGCGCATTCCCCGTTCAGCTCGAACCAGACCACTTTGCCGACCGGCCTGGCCCGTATCCCCCAGTCGTCCGCCAGACTCCGCACGAGCGCCAGCCCCCTGCCGTGCGTGGAGTCGTCCGGAACCGGCCTGTCGGGTAAGGGCGGGCGGGGCAGCGCCGCGACGAAGTCCCGCACCTCCACCCGCAGCCGGGAGTCCGCGACCGTCGCCGTGACCACCGCTCCGGTCTCCGTGTGGACCAGGGCGTTGGTGACCAGCTCGCTGATGAGCAGCTCCGCCACCTCGGCGGAGTCCCGCTCCGTCCAGTGCCGCAGCATCTCCCGCAGCGCGTGCCTGACTTCGGGCACGGCCGCGAGATCGGCGCCCCCCACTCTGCGCCGGATACCTCTTGTCACGCTGTCCCCCCGCCCCTGGTGGCCGACGGCGCCTTGCGCGCGCCTCGTTCAAGAGATGCATTCCCAGCCCGTAATGGGCCACTCATGGCGTTCGTCACCTCCTGGTGCCCCTTCCCGCACCGAGCGTCAGGGGCGGGGCACGTTGCGGAGGTTGGAGCGGGCCATCTGCGCCATCCGGCCGACCCCGCCGTCCAGCACCATCTTGCTCGCGGAGAGCGCGAAGCCCGTCACCATCTCCGCGCGGATCTTCGGCGGGATGGAGAGCGCGTTGGGGTCGGTGACGACGTCCACCAGGGCGGGCCCCCGGTGGGCGAAGGCGTCCTTCAGGGCACCCGCCAGTTGCTTGGGCTTCTCCACCCGTACCCCGTGGGCACCGGCGGCGCGGGCCACGGCGGCGAAGTCGGTGGGGTGGTTGTCCGTGCCGTACGCCGGGAGTCCGGCCACCATCATCTCCAACTCGACCATTCCCAGGGCGGAGTTGTTGAAGAGGACCACCTTCACGGGCAGGTCGTACTGGACGAGGGTGAGGAAGTCGCCCATGAGCATGGCGAATCCGCCGTCGCCGGACATCGAGACGACCTGCCGGTTCCGGTCGGTGAACTGCGCCCCGATGGCCTGCGGCAGCGCGTTGGCCATCGAGCCGTGGCTGAACGAACCGATCACGCGGCGGCGGCCGTTCGGCGTGAGGTAGCGGGCCGCCCACACGTTGCACATCCCGGTGTCGACGGTGAACACGGCGTCCTCGTCGGCGATCTCGTCCAGGACCGAGGCCACGTACTCCGGGTGGATCGGGATGTGCTTCTCGACCTTGCGGGTGTACGCCCTGACCACGCCGTCCAGCGCGTCGGCGTGCTTCTTGAGCATCTTGTCGAGGAAGCGGCGGTCCGACTTGGCGCGTACCCGGGGCGTCAGACAGTTCAGCGTCTCGCGGACGTCGCCCCACACGGCGAGGTCCAGTTTGGAGCGCCGGCCGAGGCGCTCGGGCCTGATGTCGACCTGCACGGTGCTGACGTCGTCGGGCAGGAAGGCGTTGTACGGGAAGTCGGTGCCGAGCAGGATCAGCAGATCGCACTCGTGGGTGGCCTCGTAGGCGGCGCCGTATCCGAGCAGTCCGCTCATCCCGACGTCAAAGGGGTTGTCGTACTGGATCCACTCCTTGCCGCGCAGGGCGTGGCCGATCGGCGACTTGATCCGCTCGGCGAACCGCATCACCTCCGTGTGCGCTCCGGCCGTGCCGCTGCCGCAGAAGAGCGTGACCCGGTCCGCCTCGTCGATCATGCGGACCAGCTGGTCGATCTCGGCGTCACCGGGGCGTACGGAGGGGCGCGAGGTGACGAGGGCGTGCTCCTCCGCCTTCTCGGGCGCGGGCGCTGAGGCGATGTCCCCGGGCAGGGTGACCACGCTGACGCCGCTCTGCCCGACGGCGTGCTGGATCGCCGTCTGGAGCAGCCGTGGCATCTGCCGCGGGTGGGAGATCATCTCGTTGTAGTGGCTGCACTCCCCGAACAGCTGCTCGGGGTGGGTCTCCTGGAAGAAGCCGAGGCCGATCTCGCTGGAGGGGATGTGGGAGGCGAGGGCGAGTACGGGCGCCATGGAGCGGTGGGCGTCGTACAGGCCGTTGATGAGGTGGAGGTTGCCGGGGCCGCAGGAGCCGGCGCAGGCGGCGAGCTTGCCGGTGATCTGGGCCTCGGCGCCGGCCGCGAAGGCGGCGGTCTCCTCGTGCTTGACATGGACCCAGTCGATCTCCGGGGTCCGGCGGACGGCGTCCACGACGGGGTTGAGGCTGTCGCCGACGACTCCGTACAGCCGTTGGACACCTGCCCGGACGAGGATGTCCACGAACTGCTCCGCCACGTTCTGCTTGGCCATGGGACGCGCACCTTTCTGGTCGCCGGAGGGGCGCGGACGACGGGCCGGGGGGGCTCCGGTGTCCATCAACCCACGCCGGGCGCGGTCCCGCACGCGCGGTTAGGCCCTACGCCTCCCAGACGCCGACGGCCGTGCGGTCGTCCGCGTACCCCTTGACCCTGAGGCTGGCGTCCTCGAAGTACTGGGCCAGACCAGGCGGCTCCGCGGCCGCCCAGCGGTCGGCCAGCTCCTTGGTCAGGGCGGGTTCGTCGCGCATGGGCTCCGCGAGACCGGGGCCGCACAGCAGCAGGGTGTCGCCCGGCCGGGCGACCGAGGCCCGGAAGCGGAACGGTTCGGGCGGCGGCGGCAGCGGGCCCTCGGTGTACGGGGAGCGCGGGCCCGCGATGTCCGGGTCCATGGTGGCCGGCTCGCCGTCCGCGGGCCGTGCGGAGCGACCGGCACCGGCGCCCACCCGGCTCTCCGGGGGCGGTGAGCCGAAGCCGACGACGGGGGCGCCGGTGACGGCGGCCGGATCGGGCAGCAGAGGCTCCAGGTCCTGCCAGGCGCCGTCCCTGAGCCGGAAGAGTCCGCCGTCGCCGATCCCGAAGAACACCCGGGTCCGGCACTCGGGGTCGGCGGAGAGCAGCAGACAGCGCAGTCCCGCGCTGTACTCCTCGGGCCGTACGCCCAGCTCGGCGGCGCGGGCGCGCAGCTTGCCGAAGCTGCGGTCGGTGAGCCGGTGCAGCCCGGACTTCAGATCGCCCCGGCGGCCGGCCCGTATGTCGTCGGAGAGCCGGCCGTGGCTGCGGCCGACGGCGGTCCCGATCCAGTGGCAGGCGTCCGCCGCCGCCCGGTGGGCGCCCTCGACGCCGCGCGCGCCGCAGGCGACGGCCACCAGGACGAGGGCGCCGGGGCCGGTGCCGAAGCGGGCGGTGAGCAGGGCGTCCCTGCGCGGCTCGCCCCGGTAGCGCGCGGAGTCGCCCCGTACGGACACGGCCCGCAGGGTGTACGTCCCGTAGGAGGCGCCGTCCAGCACGGTGTCGGGGACGATCTCGTCCAGCCGGTCGGCGTGGGCGACGGGCAGCGCCGTCGGTTCCGGGTCGTAGGTGGGCGGCCGGTCACCGAGGTGGGTCGGGGCGGTACGGGGGCCGGGCGGCGCCCGGCGCGGCTCGGGGCGGGCGGGGGCCGGTGGCTCCGGCGCCGCTCCCGGCAGCGCGTCGGTGACCGGGCCGGTCACCGCGTGCGCCGCCGAGTCGAAGCGGTCGTCAATGGTCTCTTCCGCTCGCGCGGCGGCGGGACCGGCGTCCGGTGCGGACTCGTCGTACAGCCGGTTCCACCACTCGTCGGCGGCGGGTGTCTCCCCCTGCTGGCTCATGTGCCCATTGTCGGCCGGGCCGGCGGCGCGGACACGGACATCGGAAAAAGAGTCCGCCGGGCGGCCCCACCCCCCACGGGAAGGACGCCCGGCGAACAGTCACAGGGCCGGCCGGTGCGGACGCGGGGGGCCGTGGCCCCACACGTCGTCGCTCCCGGGCGGGAGCCGGGTCAAGGGTACCCAGGGGGCATATGACCGCGGCCTGTCGCAGCTGTGATGGCGCCACCTTGGCAGAGTGGCGGCCGCTACAGGGATGATGGGGGCGGCGGGTTTACGCCGTGGCCGGTATCCGCCACGGCCCGCCGGAGAACGGAGCGCGTCCGGGGCGGGCGCGCCGGGGGCGGGCCGTACGGAAGACGTGCGAGAAGCCGTACGTACGCGAAGCCGTGCGTGCATCGGTCACGGACCGGTCATGGACCGGTCGTACAGGGAGGTCGCGGGAGTGCTGGGGCTGGGAGCGATAGGTCTCGACGAGAGACAGGAGTCCGCGTACCGCGCGCTGGTGGCGATCGGCGCCGCCGAGGTCGCGGATCTGGCGCACCGGCTGGCGCTCCCCGAGCCGGACACCGAACAGGCGCTGCGCAGGCTGGAGCGGCACGGGCTGGCCGCGCAGTCCTCGTCCCGTACCGGCCGCTGGGTCGCCGCGCCGCCCGCCGTCGCCCTCGGGGCGCTGCTCACCCAGCACCGGCACGAGCTGGAGCGGGCCGAGCTGGCGGCGGTGGTGCTGGCGGAGGAGTACCGCGCGGAGGCCACCGAGCAGGCCGTGCACGATCTGATCGAGGTGGTGACGGGCGCGAGCGCCGTGGCCCACCGGTTCCGCCAGCTCCAGCTGGGGGCCGTCGAGGAGGTCTGCGCCCTGGTGACCGGGCAGCCCGTCGCGGTGACGGGCATCGACAACGAGGCGGAGGAGCGGGCGGCGGCGCGCGGCGTGGCCTACCGAGTGGTGATCGAGCGCGAGGTGCTCTCGCTGCCCGCCGGGGTCAGCGAACTGTCCGCGGCTCTCGGCCGCGACGAGCGGGTCCGTGTCACCGAGCGCGTCCCGACGAAGCTCGTCGTCGCGGACCGCACCCTGGCGATGGTCCCGCTGACCGGGCCGGGTGCGGAGCCCGCGGCGCTGGTCGTGCACGCCAGCGGGCTGCTGGAGTCGCTGATGGGCCTCTTCGAGGCGGTGTGGCGCGAGGCGCTGCCGCTGCGGCTCCGTACGGAGGGCGCGGGCGGCGCCGGTGACCAGGGCGGCGGCGCGGCGGGCGCGGTGGCGGAGGACCGCCTGCCCGGCCCGGACGCCACCGATCTGGAGATCCTCTCGCTGCTGCTCGCCGGGATGACCGACGCGCGCGTCGCCAAACAGCTCGATCTGGGGCTGCGGACCGTGCAGCGCAGGGTGCGCGGGCTGATGGAGCTGAGCGGGGTGACCACCCGGCTCCAGCTGGGGTGGCACGCGTACGAGAAGGAATGGGTGGCACGCGACCTGCGGAAATGACCGGGATACCGCACAGTTGGCGAATGGAAGTGTGGCAGCTCGTGCTGGTGGGCCTGGTCATGCTGCTCGGTCTGCTCGGCGTGCTGGTCCCCGGAGTGCCGGGGCAGGCGATCGTATGGGCCGCCGTGCTCTGGTGGGCGCTGACCGACACCACCCGTCCCGCCTGGGCCGTACTGATCGGGGCGACGGCCCTGCTCCTGCTCAACCAGGCGCTGCGTCCGCTGCTGCCGGGCCGCAGGACCCGCAGGACGGGGGCGCCGCACCGGACCCTGGTCACCGGCGGGGTGTCGGGGATCGCGGGGTTCTTCGTGGTGCCGGTGGTGGGCGGGATCGCGGGGTTCGTCGGCGGGATCTACGGCGCGGAGCGGGTACGGCTGGGCAGCCACCGGGACGGCTGGGCGTCGACCCGTACGGTGATGCGCGCGGCGGGCAGCTCGCTGCTGGTGGAGCTGTTCGCGTGTCTGCTGGTGGTGGGCGCGTGGCTGGGAACGGTGATCTGGGCCTGATCCCCTCGCGGGACGGTGTCCGGAAACCGAGGAACGGTGACCGGAACAGGTGGGCGGATCGGAGGACCAGGACCAGGGGACCAGGACCAGGAACCGATGCGCGTGCGCGCGTACCCGTGTGAGGCTGACCTCATGACCCAATTCAGTGAGGCCGAGCGCGCGTATCTGAAGACCCAGCGGCTGGGGCGGATGGCGACCGTCGACCCCAAGGGGCAGCCGCAGGCCAACCCGGTCGCGTTCTACCCGCAGGACGACGGAACCCTCCTGATCGGTGGTTTCGCCCTGGGGACCACCAAGAAGTGGCGCAACCTCCAGGCAAACCCCCGGGTGGCGCTCGTCGTGGACGACATCGTGAGCACCGAACCGTGGGCGGTACGCGGAGTGGACATCCGGGGTGAGGCCGAGCTGTTGATCGGCCCGCACGATCTCGGTGAGCTGCTCAGCGAGGAACTGATCCGCATTCACCCCCGCAAGATCCAGAGCTGGGGCCTGGACGGCGTGAGCCCGTAGTCCCGAGTCGTGTTCCTGTCCGTCCCTCTCCCGGGGACGCCGAGGCGCCCCCGGGAGAGACCGGGCCCGTACGGGACGCTCGCCGTACGGGAGATGCCGTGACCGGCGGTGGGGCTACCTGATGCGGCCGCGTTTGGCCTCCATCGCCGCGCGGCCCTCCGCGCCCTTGCGCTTCCAGTCGCGCCGCAGCTCGCCGCGGAGCCGGGCATCGGTCTTGGCGACGATGAACCGGTTCTCCCGCAGCAGCTTGCGGTAGCTCTCCAGCCGTCGGCCGGGCAGCGAGCCGTCCGCCACCGCGGCGAGCACGGCGCAGCCCGGCTCCGCGTCGTGGGCGCAGTCGTGGAACCGGCACCGCTCGGCGAGCGCCTCGATCTCGGAGAACACCTGCCCGACGCCGGCCTCCGCGTCCCACAGTCCGACGCCGCGCAGTCCGGGCGTATCGATGAGGACCCCGCCGCCGGGCAGCGCGAGCAGATTGCGGGTCGTGGTGGTGTGGCGCCCCTTGCCGTCGACGTCACGGGCGGCCCGCACGCCCATCACCTCCTCCCCGAGCAGGGCGTTGGCCAGGGACGACTTCCCGGCCCCTGAGGCGCCGAGCAGCACGCTCGTACCGGCGGACAGGACGGCGGAGAGGACGTCGACGCCCTCCCCCGTCATCGCGCTGGCCGTCAGCACCCGCACCCCGGGCGCGACGGTCCCCACGTCCTGGACCAGGTGGTCGACGACGTGCGGGTCGGTCACGAGATCCGCCTTCGTGAGCACGACGAGCGGCAGGGCGCCGCTCTCCCACCCCAGGGCGAGAAAGCGTTCGACGCGGTCCAGGTGGAGTTCGACCGCGAGGGAGACCGCGATGACCGCGTGGTCGACGTTGGCCGCGAGGATCTGCCCCTCGGACCGCTTGGAGGAGGTGGACCGTACGAACGCGGTACGGCGCGGCAGCAGCGCGCGTACGTACCGGGGGTCGCCGTCCGGGTCGACGACGGCCCAGTCCCCGGTGCACACGACTTTCATCGGGTCACGGGGAACGACGAACTCGGTGTCGGCCCGTACGGTGCCGTCCGGGGTGACGACATCACACAGCCCACGGTCCACCCGGACGACGCGACCGGGCACCAGCCCCTGCGCGGCGTACGGGGCGAACTCGGCCTCCCGGCCCGCGTCCCAGCCATAAGCGGCGAGAGGATGCGCAACGGAGGAGACCTCAAGAGAGGAGAAAGACAACGGGAAACCCTTCGAAGGGCGGTCCCGGCACGCGCGCACAGGCGCGGAAGTGAAGCAGGAAGGTCAGCCGGAGACCACAGGGGTGGGAACGATGAACCTCTGAACCTGGGCAGCGCCCAGCACTGTGACCGTCATCAATGTCCTCACCTCCTGCTTCTCCACACGCCGGCAAAGCCCCGAAGGCGGCACGTTACGGCCGCCGCTCCCGGACGACGCCCACCCTAGCCACACCCCGCACACCACCGCGAGGCATTTTCCCGGCCGCGCCCCGCCCTGTGCGCGCCCCCGTCCCGCGCGCTCAGTCGTCGATGCGCTCAGTCGTCGATGACGGCCGCGCGGGAGCCGCCGGCGGGCCCGCGGACGGCGGCGGCCGTCAGCTCGCGCACCCGGTCGGCGGGGACCGGCACCCCCGGGGTGTCGAAGAACCAGCTCTGCTTGTCCTCCTCGCTCAGCCCCTTGGGCCGCGTCCGGAGATACGGCTGTACGTAGACGGGGGTGCCCGGTTCGCTGCGCCAGCTCGCGTCGAGCGTGCCGGTGTCCACCGCGTCGTAGCCGAGGGTGTCCAGCAGCCGGGCCACCCGCGCCCTGGCGGCCTCGTCGTCGCCCGCGAGGGGCAGGGCGCTGCGGTCGGGGGCGCCGGAGGGCCGGGCGAGGGTGAACAGGCGGTGGAAGTCGATGTTGTTGAACGCCTTGACCACGTGGGCCCCGGCCAAGTGCCGCTGCACCAGGGCGCTGGAGGTCAGCCCGCCCTCGTCCAGCACGGCGACGCGGCCGTCGCGCTCCGGGTAGTAGTTCATCGTGTCGATGACGGTCCGGCCCGCCAACTCGGCGGCGGGCAGCCGCTCGTAGGCGCTGAGCGGGACGGTCGCCACCACCAGGTCCCCGGCCAGCGCGGCCTCGGCGGGGGTGGCGGCGCGGGCGCGGGCGCCGAGTTCGGCGACCAGGCCGGAGAGGGTCTCGGGGCCTCGGGAGTTGCTCAGTACGACGTCCAGGCCGGCGGCGACGGCGAGGCGCGCCAGCGCGCCGCCGATCATGCCGGTGCCGATGAGTCCGAGGGTCTCGGTCTCGGTCATGGGGTCACGTCTCCAATTCGGCCGGCCGGGGTGGCGCGCCGCCCGCTCTCGCGCCCAGCCCTCGAACCCGGCGATGAGTCCAGATGTCGAATGTGAAACCGAGTGTCAGGTTAGCTACCGAGAATCTATCCCGCAAACGGGGCACGCGCGGTAGCGGCCGCGGTACCGAACGCACGCGAAGCGTCCGCGACCGGCCGATTTGACCTGTGCAGTTCAAGCCACATACCTTTCGCCCTGACCCGAGCCGCCACGGCAGGTCAACTCTCACCACTCTCGGGGGAAACGCATGAACTGGTACGTCGACGTCCTGAAGCAGTACGCGGTGTTCAGCGGCCGGGCGCGCCGCAAGGAATACTGGATGTTCTTCCTCTTCAACTTCGTGATCTCCATCGCGGTGGGCGTGATCGGCGGCGTCATCGGCGCGGAGAACTTGCTCAACGCGCTCTACGGCCTGGCCATCCTCATCCCGAGCCTCGCCGTGGCCGTGCGGCGGCTGCACGACACCGGCAGGAGCGGCTGGTGGCTGCTCATAGCCCTGGTACCGCTGGTGGGCTTCATCATCCTGATCGTCTTCCTCGCCCTTGAGGGCGAGCAGGGTCCGAACGCGCACGGCGCGAACCCGAAGCACGCGCAGACGTACCCGTAACACGCCCCGGCACCGCCGGAGTTCCTCCGTGCCCGTCAGCCCACGCGGCTGACGGGCACGCGTCGTTCAGCGGGCCCTGGAATCCAGCCAGACCGCCGTGTCCGGCGGCAGCAGGCCCGGCCCGTCGGCGTTCCCCGCCCCGTCCGCCGTCAACTCGTCGCTGGTGAGCAGGGTCACGGAACCGGTGGGTACGGTCAGCGGCAGCGGCTCGCCGGAGAGGTTGACCCGGCAGACCAGGCCCGCGCCCTTGCTGAAGGCGAGTTCGCCCGGGGCCGACGGCAGCCAGGTGAAGCGCTCGTCGCCGCGGAAGCCCCGGCGCAGCGCCAGCGCCGTGCGGTACAGCTCCAGGAAGGAGCCGGGCCGGCCGCTCTGGGCCTCGACCGACCACGCGCCCCAGCCGTCCGGCTGCGGAAGCCAACTGCCCTGCGGGCCGAAGCCGTACGAGGGCCCCGTACCGGTCCACGGCAGCGGCACCCGGCAGCCGTCGCGGCCCTTGCGCGCGTGTCCGGTGCGCTCCCACATCGGATCGCGCAGGGCGTCCTCGGGCAGGTCGGCCACCTCGGGCAGCCCCAGCTCCTCACCCTGGTAGAGATAGGTCGTGCCGGGCAGTGCGAGGGTCAGCAGGGCGGCGGCCCGCGCCCGGCGGCGGCCCCGCTCCTCGTCGGCGGCCGGGTCGAGGCCGCCGGTCAGCAGCCAGCCGGGCAGGTCGGTGGAGTCGGGCAGCGCGTAGCGGCTGCGGTGGCGCACGACGTCGTGGTTGGAGAGCACCCAGGTCGGCAGCGACCCGGTGGACGCGGCGCCGGCCAGCGAGGTGTCGATGACGCCCCGGAAGGCCCCGGCCTCCCAGGGGCAGCGCAGATGGAAGAAGTTGAACGCCTGCTGAAGCTCGTCGGGCCGGGTGTAGAGGGGCAGCCGGGCCGCGCTGACGCCCGCCTCGGCGACCATGATCCGGGGCGGTGCGTACGAGTCGGTGATCTTGCGCCAGGCCCGGTAGACGTCATGCACCTCGTCGCGGTCCCAGAACGGATGGTCCTCGCCGCTCGGCGGGGAGTTGAGGGAGGCCGAGTCGCCGCCCCGGGTGTCGCGCAGCGGCGGTGCGAGGTCCTTGCGCAGGCCGTGGGCCACATCGATGCGGAAACCGTCCACGCCCAGGTCGAGCCAGAAGCGCAGGGTGCGCTCGAAGTCGGCGATGACGTCCGGGTTCTCCCAGTTCAGGTCGGGCTGTTCGGCGGCGAAGATGTGCATGTACCACTGGCCGTCGGGGACCCGGGTCCAGGCCGCGCCGCCGAACTTCGACTGCCAGTCGGCGGGCGGCCGCGCGCCGTCGGGGCCGGTGCCGTCCCGGAAGACGTACCGGTCGCGGGCCGCCGAGCCGGGGTCCGCCGCCAGGGCCTCGGCGAACCAGGGGTGCTGGTCGGAGGTGTGGTTCGGCACGATGTCGACGATGGTGCGCAGCCCGAGCGCGCGCGCCCGGCCGAGCAGGACCCGGAAGTCGTCCAGGGTGCCGTGCCGGGGATCGACGTCCCGGTGGTCGGCGACGTCGTACCCGCCGTCGGCGAGCGGGGAGCGGTAGAACGGCGTGAGCCAGATCGCGTCCGCGCCCAGTTCCGCGACATGGCCGAGCCGGTCGGCGATGCCGCGCAGGTCGCCCATTCCGTCGCCGTCCGCGTCGGCGAAGCTGGGGACGTACACCTGGTAGACGACCGACTCGCGCCACCAGTCGCCGGGGCCACCGCTCCCGTCGCCGCCGCCACTGCCACTGCCACTGTCGTTGCCGTCACCGTTGACGCTGCCGTGCTGAGTCACTGATACCTCTCGTGCCGGGATGAGCATCAGCGGAACTCTAGTGGCGCGGTCCGATCATCATCCGACCGGACGGGGCAGGTCCGGCGGCCGGGCCAGGCCCCCGGACCGGGGCCTGGCCCCCAGTCCGGGGCCTAGGGCCGCGGCCCGTGCTTGAGCTTGCCCAGCTGGGCCGCGGCGTAGGGCAGTTTGCCCTCGGCCGAGCGCATGGAGCGCAGCGCCAGCAGCAGGACGCCGATGTCGTCGATGTACACGGGGTCGGGCAGCACGTCGAACGGCAGGATCAGATAGGCGATGGCCGCCCAGAACACCCAGCGGTTCTCGACCGGGACCCCGGCCTTGCGCAGGGCGCTCCGGGTCCTGACGAGCCGGACGGTCAGGGTGATCGCGGCGCCCAGAGTGACTGCCACCAGCAGGGCGCCTACGACGACGATGATCTGGAGGTCGCTCACGCGCTCTCCTCCTTGGGGCTTGGAGGGCTCCGCACGCCGGGTCGGCCGTGCCGCTTCCGCTTACGGTTACCCCCGTACGGGCCCCTCAGCGGAGCCGTCACCCCGTCGGCGCGCCTTTCCCGGCCGCGCGCCGGTCCCGGGCGCCGAAGACCTTGGTGATCCGGCCGTCGGTCAGGACCGCCACCGTGCCGCAGCGGCAGACGCAGTACTCCACCATCCCCTCCGACGTCGTGTGACAGGACAGCAGGGACCAGCTGGACTCGTCCGCCGCCCCGACCCTGTCGCACACCGCGCACCGGTCGTCGCTCGCACATACGTCACTGCCGCAACTACGCATACGATCAGGTTGACGTCATCACCTAGAGACGTTCAACCATTACATTCGATACGTTGGCGGTATGCGCTTCAATCACTACGGTGGCGAGGCCGCGCTCCTCGCCGCCGATCTGTCGAACGCGCCCGGGCCGTTCACCCCGGAGGGGCTGGAGCCGCTGCTGATCGCGCGCGGTATCGTCCGCCACTCGCTGTCCGCCGCCGAGGCCGCCGCCGTCGAGGTCTGGAGCCGGCGGCTGGCCCCCTGCTTCGGCCCGCAGGAGCTGGAGGAGCGCCGCGACCGGGTCAACGGCCTGCTGGCCGACGCCGCCAGCAGGCCGTACATCACGACGCACGACGGCCACGGCCCGCATCTGCACTACGCGGACCCCGCGCTGGGGGCGGTCGCGCACATCCGCGCCGCCTCGGCGGCCGGGCTCGCGTACGTCGTCTGCTTCGCCAGCCACACCAGGCTCGGCCGGTGTGCCCGTACCGCGTGCGCCCTGGCCTTCGTGGACACCTCGCGCAACGGCAAGCGCGTCTACTGCTCGGTGCGGTGCGCCAACAACGACGCCGTCACCCGCCACCGGCGGCGCACCGCACCGGACTGACAGGGCCCCCGGACCGACAAGCCCCCGTCGGCCGCCGCCCGGCCCGGCGCCGTCCAGCACCTTCCACACCCCTCCGACCAGTCGGTATGTTGCCCGGGAGCCGGATCTCAGCGGGCCCACCGGGTCCGACCGGGGTGAGGGAGGGGTCCATGACACGACTCGTACCGCGGATCGAGGGGGAGTGCGCCGAACGGTTCGCCGCCGTACGCGCCACGTTCGAGCGGAACTTCCGGGAGCACGACGAACTCGGCGCCGCCGTGGCCGTGACCGTGGGCGGCGAGACGGTGGTCGACCTGTGGGGCGGCTGGGCCGACGCCGCGCGCACCAGACCCTGGCAGCGGGACACCGTGGTCAATGTGTGGTCCACGACCAAGGGGGCGACGGCCCTGTGCGCGCACCTGCTGATCGACCGCGGGCTCCTCGACCCGGACGCGCCGGTCGCCGCGTACTGGCCGGAGTTCGCGGCGGCGGGCAAGGAGGGCGTGCGCGTACGGGAGTTGCTCGCGCACCGCGCGGGGCTGGCCGGGCTGCGCGAGCCGCACACGGTCGAGCAGCTCTACGACTGGGAGCTGACCACGTCGCGGCTCGCCGCCATGGAGCCCTGGTGGGAGCCCGGCACCCGGTCCGGCTACCACCCGATCACCTACGGCTTCCTGGTCGGTGAGGTGGTCCGGCGCATCACCGGTCTGCCGCCCGGCGCGTTTCTGCGCCAGGAGGTGACGGAACCGCTCGCCATCGACTTCACCATCGGACTGCCGGAGAAGGAGGCCCACCGCGCCGCCGAGCTGGTGCCGCCCGTCACCCCGCCCTCGGACGCCGGGACAGCCGCCCTGTCGGCCCAGGCGCCGCCCGTGGCACTGGCGGCCATGACCAATCCCGTGCTCACCCCCGATATCGCCAACAGCGCCGCGTGGCGGGCCGCCGAGATCCCGGCCGCGAACGGCCACGGCACGGCCCGCGCGGTCGCCGCGCTGTACGGGATCTTCGCCGGGCGCGGCCGGTACGGCGAGCACCGCGTGCTCTCGGCGGAGACCGTGGAGCGGGTGCGGGAGGGCCAGGGCCGCGGCCGGGACCTGGTGCTGGGTCCCGGCTTCGCGCACGAGACGGAGGCGGGTCTCGGGCTCTGGCTGAGCGGCGAGAACCGTTCGTACGGGCCCAATCCGAGGGCGTTCGGGCACGATGGCGCCGGCGGTTCCTGCGGGCTGGCCGACCCGGAGGCGGGCGTCAGCCTGGGGTACGTCATGAACCGGATGGGGTCGAGGATCGCGGACGATCCGCGCCGGACGGCGCTGACCGACGCGGTGTACGGCGCGCTGTAGCGGCCTGGCCCGGCGCGCGCCGACAGCGGCGCCCCTCCCCCACCGGCGCGCGCCGGTCCCTCCCCGGCACTCCAGCGGCACTCCCCCGGCACACCTCGCACAGCACACGCCACACAGGCCACGCAAGAGCGCCCCTCCGGTCGAATCCGGGGGCGACGTGGCGTCAATCCGCCCCCTCCCCTGCTCCGTTACGGCGATATTCAGCCATGATCAACACGAGCGCATTTCGGGGTTACCTCGCACATGCGGACGAGTGTCGCGCGTAGACCTGGGACCCATCACCCACCCTTCACCGGATATCGAACTCACTGCGTCATACACCCAGCACGCACCGTGGCGCATACGGATACGCGGCGCCCTCGCCAGGTGGCCGGATGACGTCAGCGGGCAATTCCCATGCTGAGCGGGTGTTCTGACACTCCCTCACCCGGCCTCTCCCCCGCCGCCCGAGGCCGCGCGGATCGCGCCCGCGGGATCACCGGCGAGGCCGACACGCCCGGGCCCCGCGGCGGTTCCGGGCAGCGATTCGCCCCGGAATCGGGGCCGTACGGGTCGCCCGGGGAGACCGGTCCAGAAGTGAACCTTGCCCGGAGGTCAAACGAAGTCAACGATTCAGTCATGCATTGACAGGTTCACGGTCAAAAACCTGACCGCGGACGGTCGCGCCTCTGTGGCCCGCTCACCCAAACGGGCCGCGTGTTTCCCCCACCCAATGGAGGATGTTGTGACCTTCAAGCGCTTCTCCCCCCTCGGCTCGGTCTCCAGACGCGTACGGCTCCTCGCCGTCACCTCCGGTCTGGTCACCGCTGTCGCGCTTGCGGCCCCCAGCGCCGTCGCCCAGCCCGCACCGGCAGCGCTCCCGTCCGCCGCCGCCCTGGCGACGGCCAGCGCCGCCGTCCAGGACACGGACATCGCCGGCACGGCCTGGTACACGGACAAGGCCACCGGCAAGGTCGTCGTCACCGTCGACAGCACCGTCACGGACGCCGAGATCGCCACGATCAAGAGCACGGTGGCCGACACCGAGGCGGGTCTGACGATCAAGCACACCGAGGGGCAGTTCAGTGAGCTGATCGCGGGCGGCCAGGCCATCTACACCGGTGGCAGCCGCTGTTCCCTCGGCTTCAACGTGCGCAGCGGCTCCACGTACTACGCGCTGACCGCCGGGCACTGCACCAACGCGGGCGCCACCTGGTACACCAACTCGTCGAGTACCGCGCTGCTCGGCTCCCGCGTCGGTTCCAGCTTCCCGGGCAACGACTACGGCCTGATCCAGCACAGCAGCTCGGCCAACTCCGAGGGCCGGGTCTACCTGTACAACGGCTCGTACCAGACCATCACCTCGGCCGCCAACCCCAGCGTCGGGCAGACCGTCCGGCGCAGCGGCTCGACCACCGGCGTCCACAGCGGCACGGTCACCGGTCTCAACGCCACCGTGAACTACGGCAGCGGCAACATCGTCACCGGCCTGATCCAGACCAACGTCTGCGCCGAGCCCGGTGACAGCGGCGGCTCGCTGTTCAACGGCACCGTCGCGTACGGCCTGACCTCGGGCGGCAGCGGCAACTGCACCTCCGGCGGCACCACGTTCTTCCAGCCGGTCGTCGCGGCCCTGAACGCGTACGGCGTCAGCCTGGCCTGACCCGCCTCTCGCTCCACCGGCGGGCCGCGCACCTGGTGCGCGGCCCGCCGCGCGTGTGTGCGCACCCGCGATCACGACCGGCGGTGACGTCCGATTCGTTCAAGACCGGGCCCGGCGCCGCTGCCTACGGTGGGGCACATGACCGACACCTCACCGACCGGCTCCCCGGCACCCACCACCCCGCGCTTCGACGCGATCGGCCTGGTCGTCTCCGACATGGCCGCCTCGCTCGCCTTCTACCGGCTGCTCGGCCTGGACGTCCCGGCGGACGCGGACGCGGCGCCGCACGCCGAGGCGGTGCTGCCCGGCGGGCTGCGCGTCCTGTTCGACACCGAGGAGACCGTACGGTCGTACGATCCCGGCTGGACCAGGCCGCAGGGCGGCGGCCGGGTCGGCCTCGCCTTCCTGTGCGGAGCACCCGCCGAGGTGGACGCCACCCACGCCTCGCTGGTCGCGGCCGGATACCGGAGCGGCATCGAGCCGTGGGACGCCGTCTGGGGGCAGCGTTACGCGGTGGTCCTGGACCCGGACGGCTGCGAGGTCTCCCTCTTCGCCAGCGCCGCGTAACCGCCGAGGGTCAGTCCGGCCAGCTCACGCACCTCCCGCGCGAGGTGCGCCTGGTCGGCGCAGCCCGCGCCGAGCGCGGCCTCGGCGTACGGCACGCCGCGCCGTACGAGGGCCAGCGCGCGCTGGAGCCGCAGGACCCGGGCCAGCGTCTTGGGCCCGTAGCCGAAGGCGTCCAAGGCGCGGCGGTGCAGCTGGCGGGGGCTCAGGCCGACGGCGTCGGCGGTCGCTGCGACCGTACGGCCCGCGTCGAGCGCGCCGACGACCGCGCGCGGCAGCGGATCGGGCGGCCCGGCCCCGGCGGCCAGGCCGAGGGCGACATCCTCCAGGACGGCCGCCGGGTCGGGGGCCGCGGCCAGCCGCGCGGTGAGCCGGCCCACCTCGGCCGGGGACCACAGATCGGCCGTCTCCACCCGCAGGTCGCGCAGTTCGCGCGCCGGAACGCCGAGCAGCGCGGGCGCGGTCCCGGGCGCGAAGCGCACTCCGGCGCAGTAGCGCGTGCTCGGTCCCCGCGGGATGTGCGCGCGGGTGTCGGGCCCGGCGACCAGGAGCCGGCCGCCGGTCCAGAGCAGATCCATGCAGCCGTCGGGAAGGACGGGGTACGGGTCGGAGCGGTCGCCGGGCGTGCCGGTACGGGTCCACACGACCGCGCCGTCCAGTCGTGCCGCCCGTTCCTCGTACATGCCCTCAAGGCTACGCGCGGCGCGCCGGCCGCGGCGCGCTACGGTGCGTCGCGGTGGTCGCGGCCCGTGATGCGGGACTTCACGTCGTCCGGCGGCAGGAACCGGGACCAGCGCTCGGGGAACTCCGAGGGCATGTCCGGATCGGTGACGTCGTCGTCCTGCGGGCCGTCCGGGGCGTCGTCCGAGAAGGACACGCGGGCCACCGTCTCCGCCGCCTGGGCCGCGCGCTGCCGGTCGTTGGCGGCGCGCGCCGCCGCGGTGGCGACCGACGGCCAGACCCGGTCGATGGCGGCGTTGACGGCGGCGCCCACCAGGACGGCGAAGGCGGAGACGCCTATCCACAGCAGCACCGCGATGGGCGCGGCGAGGGAGCCGTAGATGGTGGGGCCCTCGACGGTGCTGGTGAGATAGATCCGCAGCAGGAAGCTGCCGAGCACCCACATGCCCAGGGCGACCAGCGCGCCGGGCACGTCCTCGACCCAGGGCGAGCGGGCCGGTACGGACACGTGGTAGAGGGTGGTGAGGAAGGCGATGGACAGCAGGATCACCACCGGCCAGTACAGGACGCTGACGACCTCCGTGCCCCACGGGATCAGCTCCACGACCCGGTCGGGGCCGACCACCGCCAGCGGCAGGACCACGGCGCCGATCAGGAGCGCCACGATGTAGAGCAGG
This sequence comes from Streptomyces sp. NBC_01429, assembly GCF_036231945.1. Taxonomy (NCBI): domain Bacteria; kingdom Bacillati; phylum Actinomycetota; class Actinomycetes; order Kitasatosporales; family Streptomycetaceae; genus Streptomyces; species Streptomyces sp. NBC_01429. The sequence continues at coordinate 1,495,028 of NZ_CP109599.1, forward strand.
AAGGCGAGGAGCCGGGTGGCGACGATGCCGCGCTGCCCGTCGAGCCCGTACATCACCGTGATGGTGTCGACGAAGACGTTGACCGCGCGGGAGCCCGACCACAGGGCGATGGCGAAGCCGAGCGAGATCACATCGGGCCGGCCGCCCTCGGTGATGTCGTCGAGCAGCGGTTTGGCGATCTGGTTGACGCCCCGGTCGGAGAGCACCGTGCCGACGGCGGCGAGGATGTTCCTCTCGAAGGAGGCGACCGTGGCGGTGCTGGTCCAGTCGTCCACGTAGCCGAGGAGACCGATCAGTCCGAGCAGCAGCGGCGGGAGCGAGAGCAGCGTGAAGAACGCCGCCTCCGCCGCCAGTCCCAGGATGCGGTACTCGACGCACGAGTTGACCGTGTCCTTGAGCAGCAGCCAGGCCATCTTCCGTTTCGAGACGTTGCGGTAGAGGACTCTGGCCCGGTGGAGTCGACCCGCTGGCCGCTCGGGTGTTTCTTTTGCTGCCTGCACCTCCTTACCGTATCGGCATGGCAGCCAGCACCCACACAGTGACCAACCAGGTACCTCCGCTGGTCGGATACGACGTTTTCGGTACGGACCGGGCCCTCGCCGAGGGTGTGGAGCGGCACAGCGCGCCCGGGCTGCTCGACGCGACCCGGGCGGAGCTGACCGGGCTCGGCCGCGCCGCCGGCTCCTTCGAGGTACAGGAGTGGGGCAGGCGGGCCAATGAGCACCCGCCGGTCCTGCGCACCCACGACCGCTACGGGAACCGGATCGACGAGGTCGAGTTCCATCCCGACTGGCACCGGCTGCTCGACCGGGCGGTCGGCGCCGGGCTGACCGACGCGTGGGGCAGGCCCGACGGCCATCTGCGGCGCGCGGCCGGTTTCTTCGTGTGGACGCAGGCGGAGGCCGGGAACGGCTGCCCGCTGTCGATGACGCACGCCGCGGTGCCCGCGCTGCGCGCCGATCCGGCGCTGGCGGCGCGGTGGGAGCCGAGACTGACCTCCCACCGGTACGAGCCGGGGCTGCGGCCGGCGGCCGGGAAGGCCGGCGCGCTGTTCGGGATGGGGATGACGGAGAAGCAGGGCGGCAGTGACGTACGGGCCAACACGACGGCCGCCAGGCCGCTGGACGCGGCGGGCGAGTACCTGCTGACCGGGCACAAGTGGTTCTGTTCCGCGCCGATGTGCGACGGATTCCTGGTGCTGGCGCAGGCCCCGGGCGGTCTGACGTGTTTCCTCGTGCCGCGCGTGCTGGCGGACGGGACGCGCAACGTCTTCCGGCTCCAGCGGCTCAAGGACAAGCTGGGCAACCGTTCCAACGCCTCCGCCGAGGTCGAGTTCGAGGACACCTGGGCGCGCCGGGTCGGCGAGGAGGGCCGCGGGGTGCGCACCATCATCGAGATGGTGGCCGCCACCCGGCTCGACTGTGTGCTGGGGTCGGCCGCGCTGATGCGGCAGTCGGTGGCACAGGCGGTGCACCACGCCACCTACCGGGGCGCGTTCGGCGGGGAGCTGATCGACAAGCCGCTGATGCGCAACGTGCTGGCGGATCTGGCGCTGGAGTCGGAGGCGGCGACGACGCTGGCGCTGCGGCTCGCGGCGGCCTACGACGCGGACACCGAGCAGGACCGGGCGTTTCTGCGGCTCGCGGTGCCCGCCGCCAAGTACTGGGTGACCAAGCGGTGCACGCCGGTGACCGCCGAGGCCCTGGAGTGTCTGGGCGGCAACGGGTACGTGGAGGAGTCCGGCATGCCGAGGCTGCTGCGCGAGTCGCCGCTCAATTCGATCTGGGAGGGCTCGGGCAATGTGCAGGCCCTGGACGTCCTGCGGGCGCTCCAGCGGGAGCCGGCGGCGCTGAACGCCTTCCTCCAGGAGGTCGGCGCGGCGCGCGGCGCCGATCACCGGCTGGACGGCGCGATCAAGGGGCTGCTGACCGAGCTGGCCGATCTGAGCGGCATCGAGGCGCGGGCCAGACGGCTGGTGGAGCGGATCGCGCTGGTGCTCCAGGGGTCGCTGCTGGTGCGCTGGGCGCCGCCGGAGGTGGCGGACGCGTTCTGTGCCTCCCGGCTCGGCCGGGACTGGGGTACGGCCTTCGGCACGCTGCCCCACACGCTCGATCTGGCGTCGGTCGTGGACCGGGCGCGGCCCGTCGGCTGAGACGTCCGCGGCCCCGCCCGTGCCGAGGGCCGGAGGTGGCCAGGGGTGGCGCCGCGCCGACACGGCGCCACCCCTGACTCACAGTCACTTTCAGGCACCGGCCTGCCGTTTACCAGAGTTGCAGGCCGTTGCAGGAGAACCGTTACCGCACCGCTGATTCACAGGGGAACCCCGATGAAGGACACACCGCTGAAGAATCCTCCGCTCGACCTGACCACGCTCATGGCCATGGACCACGCGCAGGCCGGCCGGCTGCTCCACCAGGTGCACAGCGCCGCCCTCGCGGGCGAGCGGCCGCCGGTGGCGCCGCGGCCGTTGATCGAGGCGTCCTGGCAGCGCATGCTGCGCCTGGGGCTCGACCCCGGCCGGCCGACCGGCGGCGACACGGTGCTGGAGCCGGACGAGCTGGAGCACCGGCGCCGTACCTCCTCGCTCGGTGAGGCGTTACACATGATCAGCGAGTCCCTCGGCGGGATCATCGACGCGTCGCTCCAGATCATGGTGGTCAGCGACGGCGAGGGCCGGGTGCTGTGGCGTGAGGGGAACCTCGGCGTGCTGCGCCGGGCCAGCGGTATCCGGCTGGAGGAGGGGGCCGCCTGGTCCGAGCAGACCACCGGGACCAATGCCATCGGTACGGCGCTGGTGACGCGCCGGCCGGTACGGGTGCACTCCGCCGAGCACTTCGCGCACGCGCTGCACTCCTGGACCTGCGCGGCGGCCCCCGTCCACGATCCGCGCGACGGCCGGCTGCTGGGCGTGATCGATGTGAGCGGGCCCGCGCGCGGCTTCCATCCGACGACCCTGGCGCTGGTCAGCTCGGTCGCCAGGATCGCCGAGAGCGAGATGCGCGAGCGGCACGGGCGGGCCCTGGACCGGCTCCGTTCGGTGGCCTCGCCGATCATGTGCCGGCTGGGCGGGCGCGCCCTCGCCGTCGACACGCACGGCTGGACGGCGGCGGTCACGGGGATGGCGCCGGTGGACCGGCTGCCGCTGCCGAAGTCGTTCCGGGCGGGCCGGGTCTGGCAGCCGTCGCTGGGCATGTGCACGGTCGAGCCGCTGCCCGGCGGCTGGCTGATACAGGTGCACGACGATCCGGGGCAGCCGCCGAGCGAGCCCGCCAGCCGGGTCGTGCTGGACCTCAGCCGCCCCCGGCGCTGGTCGGTGGCCGTGTCCGGTTCCGCGGGCAGCTGGACCCAGGAGCTGACCCCGCGCCACGCCGAGCTGCTCTATGTGCTGGCCGTGCACCGGGACGGCCGCAGCGCGGCGCAGCTGGCCGCCGACGTCTTCGGCGATCCGACCCGTACGGTGACGGTCCGGGCCGAGATGTCGCGGGTGCGGCGCCATCTGTCGGGTGTGCTGGCGCACCGTCCCTACCGCTTCAGCGAGGAGGTCGAGGTGGAGGTGGTCGGCCCGGACGACCCGGCCCTGCTGCTGCCCCACTCGACGGCCCCGGCGGTGCTGAGCGCGCGGCAGCCGCCGTACCCATGACGACGGGGCGGCCGGCGGCCGTCACCGGCGGGGGCCGCGGGACGCCGGGTCCGTCGCGTACCGGCTTGGAGCGCGGAGCGGACACGTGTTCTCCTGACCCGCATGAGCATCACCGTGACCACGTGGTCCCTGGAGCAGACCTCCCCCGCCGATCTGCGGCCCGCCGCGACGGTGCCGGACGAGGTGCGGATCGTACGGGCCGAGGTGCCCTCGCCGGAGTTCAGCCGGTTCCTGTACGCGTCGGTGGGCGCCGACGTGAGCTGGACGGACCGGAACGCGCTGACGCGGGAGCAGTGGCGCCAGGCGCTGGAGCGGCCGGGCGTCGAGACCTGGGTGGCGTACGAGAGGGGCACGCCGGCCGGGTATCTGGAGCTAACGGCGCAGCCGGGCGCCACGGTCGAGATCGTCTACTTCGGCCTGCTGCCCGCCTTCCGCGGCCGGCGCATCGGCGGTCATCTGCTGTCGTACGGCGCGGCCCGCGCCTGGGACCTGGCCGAGCGCTGGCCGGGTCTCACCCCGACCAAGCGGGTCTGGCTGCACACTTGCTCCAAGGACGGCCCGCACGCCATGGACAACTATCTGCGCCGGGGATTCCGGCTCTTCGACACCAGGACCGAGCCGGAGACCGACTGGGGAGCGCGGCCCTAAACCCCAGCCTGCCGTGACGGACACCACAACGTCCCACCAACTGAGACGATCGAGTCCACATGCTGGAAGGTAGTGGACTGCCCCGAGATCTGCGTGACACGCTTCCGTCATGTCCAGAGCTGGAATTGCCTTGGTGAGTCGGCGCCACGTCGACCTCGGCCGTATGTCCAGCGCCATCTGTCCGGCGGGCTGAGAGTCCCAGCGCCCCCGCGATTCCCCGTCCCACCTGTCCCTGCCGCGCACTGTCGCGCCCTCGCGCGCGTGTGCGGTTCAGAGCCGCCCTCCTGCATGTCTCGAAGGACGTATTCGTCATGGCCGCCACCCCGGAAAAGCCGTCCACCCCCACGCCCCGCCGCAAGGTGAGCCGTCACCGCGGCGAGGGCCAGTGGGCCGTGGGTCACTTCACTCCGCTCAACGGCAACGAGCAGTTCAAGAAGGACGACGACGGTCTCAACGTCCGGGCACGGATCGAGACGGTCTACTCCAAGGCGGGGTTCGACTCGATCGACCCCAACGATCTGCGCGGCCGGATGCGCTGGTGGGGGCTGTACACCCAGCGCAAGCCCGGGATCGACGGCGGCAAGACCGCGATCCTTGAGCCGGAGGAGCTGGACGACGAGTACTTCATGCTGCGGGTACGGATCGACGGCGGGCGGCTGACCACCGAGCAGCTGCGCGTCATCGGCGAGATCTCGCAGGAGTTCGCGCGCGGCACGGCGGACATCACCGACCGGCAGAACGTCCAGTACCACTGGATCCGGATCGAGGACGTGCCGGAGATCTGGCGGCGCCTCGAAGAGGTCGGGCTCTCCACCACCGAGGCGTGCGGCGACACGCCCCGGGTGATCCTCGGCTCGCCCGTCGCGGGCATCGCCGAGGACGAGATCATCGACGGCACCCCCGCCGTGGACGAGATCTACCGCCGGATCGTCGGCAACCCCGACTTCTCGAACCTGCCGCGCAAGTTCAAGTCGGCCATCTCGGGATCGCCCTCGCTGGACGTGGCGCACGAGATCAACGACATCGCGTTCGTCGGGGTGAACCACCCCGAGCACGGCCCCGGCTTCGACCTGTGGGTCGGCGGCGGGCTCTCCACCAACCCCAAGATCGGCCAGCGGCTCGGCGCGTGGGTGCCGCTGGACGAGATCCCGGACGTCTACACCGGTGTGATCTCGATCTTCCGCGACTACGGCTACCGCAGGCTGCGCACCCGCGCCCGGCTGAAGTTCCTGCTCGCCGACTGGGGTCCGGAGAAGTTCCGCCGGATCCTGGAGGACGAGTACCTGGAGCGCAAGCTGATCGACGGGCCCGCCCCCGAGCAGCCCGTACACCGCTGGCGCGACCACGTCGGGGTGCACCGGCAGCGGGACGGGCGCTACTACGTCGGCTTCGCGCCGCGCGTCGGCCGGGTGGACGGCACCACGCTGACGAAGATCGCCGAGCTGGCGCACGCGCACGGCTCGGGGCGGCTGCGCACCACCGCCGAGCAGAAGATGATCGTCCTCGATGTGACCGAGGACCGGATCGACTCGCTCGTGGCCGGTCTCGAAGCGCTGGACCTGCGGGTCAACCCGTCGCCGTTCCGGCGCGGCACCATGGCCTGCACCGGCATCGAGTTCTGCAAGCTGGCCATCGTGGAGACCAAGCGGCGCGGCGCCACGCTCATCGACGAACTGGAGCGCCGCATCCCGGAGTTCGACGAGCCGATCACCATCAACCTCAACGGCTGCCCCAACGCCTGCGCCCGGATCCAGACGGCGGACATCGGTCTCAAGGGCCAGCTGATGCTGGACAAGGACGGCAACCAGGTCGAGGGCTTCCAGGTGCACCTGGGCGGCGCGCTCGGTCTTGAGGCCGGATTCGGCCGCAAGGTCCGCGGGCTCAAGGTCACCTCCGAGGAGCTGCCCGACTACGTCGAGCGCGTGCTCGGCCGCTTCCAGAAGGAGCGCGAGGACGGCGAGCGCTTCGCCACCTGGGCGGCGCGCGCCGGCGAAGAGGCACTGTCATGAGCGAGCGCGCCGCACCCTTCTACTGCCCGTACTGCGGCGACGAGGACCTGCGTCCCAACGAGCAGGGTCACGGCGCCTGGGAATGCGCGGCATGCAATCGCGCATTCCAGTTGAAGTTCCTCGGGTTGCTGACCCGGGGGCTCCAGCGGAGTGACGGAGGGGAAGAGATATGACGGCACTGACGGAGACCGACGATCCCAGGGCACTCGCCGAGCGCGCCGGCCGCGAGCTGGAGGACGCCACGGCGCCGGAGATCCTCACCTGGGCGACGGACACCTTCGGCGCGAGGTTCTGCGTCACCTCCTCGATGGAGGACGCGGTGGTCGCCCACCTCGCCTCCCGGGTACGCCCCGGTGTCGACGTGGTCTTCCTCGACACCGGCTACCACTTCCCCGAGACCATCGGCACCCGGGACGCCGTCGACGCCGTGATGGACGTCAACGTCATCACGCTGACGCCGACGCGCACCGTCGCCGAGCAGGACGCCGAGCACGGCCCGAAGCTGCACGACCGCGACCCCGACCTGTGCTGCGCCCTGCGCAAGCTCCAGCCCCTCGAAACGGGGCTGAGCGGCTACGACGCCTGGGCCACCGGGCTGCGCCGCGACGAGTCCCCGACCCGGGCCGGCACCCCCGTGGTCGGCTGGGACGCGAAGCGCCGCAAGGTCAAGGTCTCGCCGATCGCCCGCTGGACCCAGGACGACGTGGACGCCTACGTCGCCGAGCACGGCGTGCTCACCAACCCGCTGCTGACGGACGGTTACGCCTCGGTGGGCTGCGCTCCCTGCACCCGCCGGGTCCTGGCGGGCGAGGACGCGCGCGCCGGCCGCTGGGCCGGCCGGACCAAGACGGAATGCGGGCTGCATTGATGACGGACCATCAGGAGGAATCCTTGAACGTGGCGGAGCAGGGCGCCACCGTCTGGCTCACCGGTCTGCCCAGCGCCGGCAAGACGACCATCGCGACCGCGCTGGCCGACCGGCTCCGTGCCGAGGGCCACCGCGTCGAGGTGCTCGACGGCGACGAGATCCGGGAGTTCCTCTCCGCGGGCCTCGGCTTCAGCCGCGAGGACCGGCTCACCAACGTGACGCGGATCGGCTTCGTCGCCGAGCTGCTCGCCTCGAACGGCGTCAAGGCGCTGGTCCCGGTGATCGCCCCGTACGCGGACAGCCGCGAAGCCGTGCGCAAGCACCACGAGACCGCCGCCACCCGGTATCTGGAAGTCCATGTGGCCACACCGGTCGAGGTGTGCTCGGTACGCGATGTGAAGGGGCTGTACGCCAAGCATGCGGCCGGTGAACTCTCCGGGCTGACCGGGGTCGACGACCCCTACGAGGCGCCGGAGAGGCCCGATCTGCGGATCGAGTCGCACACCCAGTCCGTGCAGGAGTCCGCCGGCGCGCTTCACGCGCTGCTCACCGAGAGGGGTCTCGCGTGACCACCACCGTCGCAGCCGTCACCGAGGGCACGAGCGCCCCGTACGCGCTGAGCCACCTGGACTCGCTGGAGTCGGAGGCCGTGCACATCTTCCGCGAGGTGGCGGGCGAGTTCGAGCGGCCGGTGATCCTCTTCTCCGGCGGCAAGGACTCCATCGTCATGCTGCATCTGGCGCTCAAGGCGTTCGCGCCCGCGCCGGTGCCGTTCACCCTGCTGCACGTGGACACCGGCCACAACTTCCCCGAGGTGCTGGAGTACCGCGACCGCACGGTGGAGCGGCACGGACTGCGGCTGCACGTCGCCTCCGTACAGGAGTACATCGACGCCGGGAAGCTGCGCGAGCGGCCCGACGGCACGCGCAACCCGCTCCAGACCGTGCCGCTGACCGAGAAGATCCAGGCCGAGCGGTTCGACGCGGTCTTCGGCGGCGGGCGGCGCGACGAGGAGAAGGCGCGCGCCAAGGAGCGGGTGTTCTCGCTGCGGGACGAGTTCTCCCAGTGGGACCCGCGCCGCCAGCGGCCCGAACTGTGGCAGCTCTACAACGGCCGGCACGCCCCCGGCGAACACGTCCGCGTCTTCCCGCTCTCCAACTGGACCGAGCTGGACGTGTGGCAGTACATCGCCCGCGAGGGGATCGAGCTGCCGGAGATCTACTTCGCCCATGAGCGCGAGGTGTTCAGCCGCAGCGGCATGTGGCTGACCGCCGGTGACTGGGGCGGCCCCAAGGACGGCGAGAGCGTCGAGACGCGCCTGGTGCGCTACCGCACGGTCGGCGACATGTCCTGCACGGGGGCCGTCGACTCCGACGCCACCACCCTCGACGCGGTGATCACCGAGATCGCCGCCTCCCGGCTCACCGAGCGCGGCGCGACCCGCGCCGACGACAAGATGTCCGAGGCCGCGATGGAAGACCGCAAACGCGAAGGGTACTTCTAGCCATGCCGAGCACTCACACGGACGACGCCACGCGGCTCGCCGAGCCCACCCTGCTGCGCTTCGCCACCGCGGGCTCGGTGGACGACGGGAAGTCCACCCTGGTGGGCCGGCTGCTGCACGACTCGAAGTCGGTCCTCACCGACCAGCTCGAAGCCGTCGAGCGCGCCTCGCTGAGCCGCGGCCAGGAGGCACCCGACCTGGCGCTGCTCACGGACGGGCTGCGGGCCGAGCGCGAGCAGGGCATCACCATCGACGTCGCCTACCGCTACTTCGCCACGCCCCGGCGGCGGTTCATCCTCGCCGACACCCCGGGCCATGTGCAGTACACCCGCAACATGGTGACGGGCGCCTCCACCGCGGAGCTGGCCGTCGTGCTCGTGGACGCCCGCAACGGAGTGGTGGAGCAGACCCGCCGCCATGCCGCCGTCGCCGCCCTGCTGCGCGTCCCGCATGTCGTCCTCGCCGTCAACAAGATGGACCTGGTGGAGTACGCGGAGCCGGTGTTCGCCGCCATCGCGAAGGAGTTCACCGCGTACGCGGCCTCCCTCGGCGTGCCGGAGATCACCGCGATCCCGATCTCCGCACTCGCCGGGGACAACGTCGTGGAGCCCTCCGCGCACATGGACTGGTACGGCGGCCCCACCGTCCTCGAACACCTGGAGACGGTCCCGGTCAGCCACGACCTGGCCACCTGCCACGCCCGGCTGCCCGTGCAGTACGTCATCCGGCCGCAGAGCGCCGAACACCCCGACTACCGGGGGTACGCGGGCCAGATCGCGGCCGGTGCGTTCCGGGTCGGCGAGGAGGTGACCGTACTGCCCTCCGGCCGTACGTCGAAGGTCGCCGGGATCGACCTGCTGGGCAAGGCCGTGGACACGGCCTGGACCCCGCAGTCCGTGACGCTGCTCCTCGACGACGACATCGACATCTCGCGCGGCGACCTGATCGTGCCCTCCGGGGACGCGCCCACGACCAGCCAGGACATCGAGGCGACCGTCTGCCACGTCGCGGACCAGCCGCTGAACGTGGGCCAGCGGGTGCTGCTCAAGCACACCACCCGTACGGTCAAGGCGATCGTCAAGGACATCCCGTCCCGGCTCACCCTGGACGACCTGTCCCAGCACCCGGCCCCCGGGAAGCTCGTCGCCAATGACATCGGCCGCGTGGTGGTCCGTACGGCGGAGCCGCTCGCGCTCGACGCGTACGCCGACTCGCGCCGTACCGGATCGTTCCTGCTCATCGACCCCGCCGACGGCACCACGCTGACCGCAGGCATGGCGGGCGCGGCCTTCTCGGACTCCGCGGCCCCGGCCGAGGAGCCGGCCGCTCCGGCCGACGACGACCAGGGCTGGGACTTCTGATGTCCTCGGCCGTGTACGACATGTACGGCACGTTCGCGAAGGAGGGCGGCCGGGTGGGCAGCGGCGCCCTCGGCGCGGGAACGGGCGGGGTGGCGCGATGTGCGCGATGACGTACGCGCACCGCTCGCGCGCCAGCACGCACCACCAGCCCCACCCGTACCACCCGCTCGACGACAGTCGTCGAAGATCTGCCGCTCTCCCGGCCACGCCCCCGTATCCGTTCAGGGCGTGAGCACCGGGCCAACGAGAGGAACCCCTCCCGTGCCTGCCTCCCGCACCACCACCCGCCGCCGCGTGGCCGCCGTCGCCGCCCTGCCCCTGCTCGCCGTCGTGCTCTCCTCCTGCGGCTACGGCTCCGAGAAGACGGCCTCCAGCGAGGCGACCGGAGTGGCGACGGGCGCGAAGAAGACCGACGGGCTCGACACCGTCCGTATCGGCTACTTCCCCAACCTCACCCACGCCACCGCCCTGGTCGGGGTCCAGAAGGGCCTGTTCCAGAAGGAGCTGGGCGGGACGAAGGTGGTCGGCTCGACCTTCAACGCGGGCCCGTCCGAGATAGAGGCGCTCAACGCGGGCAGCATCGACATCGGCTTCATAGGCCCCTCCCCCTCGATCAACGGCTTCACCCAGACCGGCGGCAAGAGCCTGCGCATCATCGGCGGCTCCGCGTCGGGCGGGGTGAAGCTGGTGGTCAACCCGAAGAAGATCAGGACCCTGGACGACGTCAAGGGCAAGAAGATCGCCACCCCGCAGCTCGGCAACACCCAGGACGTGGCGTTCCTCAACTGGATCGCGGAGAAGGGCTGGAAGGTCGACGCCCAGTCCGGCAAGGGCGATGTCTCCGTCGTCCGCACGGACAACAAGATCACCCCGGACGCCTACAAGTCCGGCTCCATCGACGGCGCCTGGGTGCCGGAGCCGACCGCGTCCAAGCTGGTCGCCGAGGGCGCCAAGGAGATCCTGGACGAGGCGACGCTGTGGCCCGACAAGAAGTTCGTGATCACGAACATCATCGTGTCGCAGAAGTTCCTCAAGGAGCACCCCGCCGCCGTCGAGGCCGTCCTGCGCGGCTCGGTGAAGACGAACGCCTGGATCAACTCCCACGAGGACGAGGCGAAGGCCAGCGCCAACAAGGCCCTGGAGGGCCTCTCCGGCAAGGCGCTGCCCGCCGATGTGCTGGACCCGGCCTGGAAGTCGCTGCGGTTCACCGACGACCCGCTGGCCGCCACGCTCCGGGCCGAGGCCGACCACGCCGTGGCGGCGGGTCTGCTCAAGAAGCCGGACCTGGACGGGATCTACGACCTGAAGCCCCTGAACAAGGTCCTCAAGGCCGCCGGGGAGCCCGAGGTCTCCGACGCCGGACTCGGCGTCAAGTGACCCGTATTTCCCCGCCCGAGCCCCTGTTCCCGTAGCCCTCAGCCCCCGTTCCCAGGAGGTGACGACCGTGGCATCGATCCTCGCCAAGCCCGCCGAGTCCACGCCCGCGGTGGACCACGCCGCCCGCATCGCGCACGTCTCGAAGTCGTTCGCGACACCGGACGGACAACAGCTCGTCCTGGACGACATCACCCTCGATGTCGCGCCGGGCGAGTTCGTCACCCTCCTGGGAGCCTCGGGCTGCGGCAAGTCCACCCTGCTCAATCTGGTCGCCGGCCTCGACCGGCCGTCCGCCGGGTCCATCGACACCCCGGGCGGCCGGCCCGCCCTGATGTTCCAGGAACACGCGCTGTTCCCGTGGCTGACCGCGGGCAAGAACATCGAACTGGCCCTGCGGCTGCGCGGGGTGCCCAAGCAGGAGCGGCGCGGCGAGGCGGAGCGGCTGCTCGGTCTCGTGCGGCTGGAGGGCGCGTACGGCAAGCGGGTGCACGAGCTGTCGGGCGGGATGCGGCAGCGGGTGGCGCTGGCCCGCGCGCTCGCCCAGGACAGCAGTCTGCTGCTGATGGACGAGCCCTTCGCGGCGCTCGACGCCATCACCAGAGACGTGCTGCACGACGAACTGACCCGGATCTGGCGCGAGACGCGGCTGTCGGTGCTGTTCGTGACGCACAACGTGCGGGAGGCGGTACGGCTCGCCGAGCGCGTCGTCCTGCTGTCGTCGCGGCCCGGCCGGGTCGCCCGCGAGTGGCGGGTGGACATCCCTCAGCCGCGCCGTATCGAGGACCCCGCGGTCGCGGAGCTGTCCGTCGAGATCACCGAAGAACTGCGTGGGGAGATCCGCCGCCATGGCCAGCACTGAGACGACGGCGCCGAAGGCCCAGGGGCCGGACGGCTCCGCGCCCGGCGACTCCCGCACCGAACAGGCCGAACAGGCCGCTTCCCCCGGCGACATGGCCGGTCTGGAGGCCGGACTCGACGCGCTGAACACCGTCCAGACCCGGCGTACACCGCTGCGCCAGACCCTCACCCAGAAGGTCCTGCCGCCGGTCGTCGCCGTCGCGCTGGTGCTGGTGGTGTGGCAGGTCCTCGTCTGGGCGAAGGTCACCGACGACTACAAACTGCCGTCACCGGGCGCGGTGTGGGGCGAGTTGTCCGACGCCTGGGCCCAGGGCACCCTGCTCGGCTACATCTGGACCAGTGTCTCGCGCGGGCTGCTTGGCTTTTTGCTGGCGCTGGTGATCGGCACCCCGCTCGGACTGCTGGTCGCCCGGGTGAAGTTCGTCCGCGCGGCCATCGGCCCGATCCTGTCCGGACTCCAGTCGCTGCCGTCGGTGGCGTGGGTGCCGCCGGCCGTGATCTGGCTCGGGCTGAACGACTCCATGATGTACGCGGTCATCCTGCTCGGCGCGGTCCCCTCGATCGCCAACGGGCTGGTGTCCGGCGTCGATCAGGTGCCGCCGCTCTTCCTGCGGGCCGGCCGCACGCTCGGCGCCACCGGGCTGCGCGGGACCTGGCTCATCGTCATGCCGGCCGCCCTGCCCGGCTATCTGGCCGGTCTCAAGCAGGGCTGGGCGTTCTCCTGGCGGTCGCTGATGGCGGCCGAGATCATCGCGTCCTCGCCCGATCTGGGCGTCGGGCTCGGCCAGTTGCTGGAGAACGGCCGCACGAACAGCAGCATGTCGATGGTGTTCCTCGCCATATTCCTGATCCTGATCGTCGGCATCGCCATCGACCTGCTGATCTTCAGCCCGCTGGAGCGACGGGTGCTGCGCGGTCGCGGTCTGCTGGCGAGGAGCTGATCGCGATGCGCCTGTACGTACCCCGGCCGGTGTCCGAGCCGGTTCCGCCGGACGCCGCGCCGCCGGTGCTGCTCGTCATCGCCCACGGCAGCCGCGACCCGAGGCACGCCGCGACCGTGCAGGCCCTGACCGGCCGGCTGCGCGCGCTGCGCCCCGGACTGCGGGTGGAGGCCGCCTTCCTGGACTTCAACACCCCCTCGACGCATGGACAGTTGGACCGGCTGGCGGCGGATGACGTACGGGACGTGGTGGCCCTGCCGCTGCTGCTGACCCGGGCCTTCCACGCCAAGTCCGACATCCCGGCCGTCCTGCGCGAGGCTGCGCACCGCCACCCGCGGCTGCGGATCCGGCAGGCCGGGGTGCTCGGCCCGGCGCCGCTGCTGACCGAGGCGCTGGAGCGACGGCTGTTCGAGGCCGGGCTCACGCCCGGCGACCGGAGCTCGACCGGGGTCGTCCTGGCCTCGGCGGGCTCGTCGGACCCGGAGGCGATCGCGGTGATCGCCGGCTTCGCGCGGGAGTGGCGGCACAGCGGTTGGTGCGCCGTGCGGCCCGCGTTCGCCTCCGCGTCCCTGCCCCGCACCGAGGACGTGGTGCGGGAGCTGCGGGCGGCCCCCGGGGTACGGCGGGTCGCCGTCGCCCCGTACGTCATCGCCCCCGGGCGGCTGCCCGACCGGATCGCGGACGGCGCCCGCGCGGGCGGCGCGGACGTCCTGGCCGAGGTGCTGGGCGCGGCGCCGGAGCTGGCACGGCTGCTGCTGCGGCGGTACGAGGCGGCGGTGGCCGAGGAGCGGCCGCCTCGCGCGCGGTGGCACACGGCGAAGTGGCACGGAGCGCTGGCGCGGCCCGCGTAGCCCGGGATCCGTTCCCGCTATTCGTCCAGGCGCCGCAGCAGCGCGTCCGGCATGACGTCCGCCTCGGTGAGCGGCGGCCCGAACTCGTAGTCGTGGCGGCCCACATGGCCCAGCGGCAGACTGCACGCCTCTTCCGACACGGCGCCCGCGAGGAACTTGGCGGGGCAGGGGTCCAGGCGCAGCAGTTCGCGCTCAGGACCGTACTCGTTGCCCCTCGGCCACCGGGCCCACATGACCCAGGGCGCCGTCGTCTCCGTACCGCCCACGCACTGCGCGATCACATGGTGCAGCCCCTCGTGGCCCTCCTCCAGCGCGCACCACAGCGCGCGCTCGGGGGCGAACCCGCCCTCCAGCTTGTCGAGCACGGCCATCTCCGCATCGAGGAAGAGGATCCGTGCCGGACACGACACCCGACGAATCGACATTGCCTGTCACCTCCGAGCAGCCAGTGTCGCGCCGCGGCGGGGACGCGGACAGCCCGTGGGGGGGAGCTTCACCCCAAGGAGCGGTGGCGGGCCGGACGTTCCAGGGCGTGTCCGGGGCTCCTGCCGCCCTAGACGGCGTCGATGAGGGCGGTCAGTTCGGCGACGGTCAGGGAACCGGCGGCGCGGCGCTCCCGGGCGAAGGCGTCGGCGATGCGCTGGAGGGTGTCGTTGACCGGGGTCGGGACACCGTGGAGGCGGCCGAGCAGGGCGATCTCGCCGTTCAGATAGTCCGCCTCGATCGTGCCCGTACCCCGGCTGAGGCTCTGCCAGGACGAGCCGCCGCCGCGCGGCCCACCGGCGGTGGGCGCGAAGGAGACCAGGTCGCCCCGGGCCGCGGCCTGCTCCTCCCGGCTCGCGAAGGCGATCCCGGCGGCGTCGAGCACGGCGGTACCCTCCGCGTACACGCGGTCGACGAGGTCGCGGGAATCCTCGCCGAGCAGGCCGGTGACGGCCTCGATCGCGTTGACGAGGTTGGACAGCAGCTTGGCGTACTTCCAGCGCATCACGTCCGGGGCGAGCGGGGCGAGCAGCCGGGCCTTCTCCAGGCTCGCGGCGAGGGCCCGCGCCGTCCCGTCGTCGCCCGAGGGGTAGCGGCCGAGGTGGAGCATGCCGGTGTACGGGGCGCACTGCGCCACGACCTCGCCCGGCTCGACATGGGTCGCGGGCAGCCAGACGCACATGCCGTAGACCCGGCGGAAGCGCCGCAGCGCGAGCCGCTCGCCCTCGACCCCGTTCTGCGCGCAGACCAGCGGCAGCACCTCCCCGGCCGTGGCGCCCGCAGGACCGGCGCCCGCCACCGGCCGCGCCGACCACGCGTCCAGCGCCGCCACGCTGTCCTGGATCTTCAC
Source organism: Streptomyces sp. NBC_01429 (assembly GCF_036231945.1). Lineage (NCBI taxonomy): Bacteria > Bacillati > Actinomycetota > Actinomycetes > Kitasatosporales > Streptomycetaceae > Streptomyces > Streptomyces sp. NBC_01429. The sequence continues at coordinate 1,510,418 of NZ_CP109599.1, forward strand.
CGCGAGCAACAGGACGTCGTCCGGGCGCAGTTCGAGCGCTTCGGGCCGGTCGACCACCGGCACCCGGTGGACGCGGGTGCCGTCGGGGGTGGTGAGTGTGAGGCCGTGCTCGCGCAGCGCCTCGTAGTGCGCGCCGCGCGCGACGAGCACCACGTCCTGCCCCGCCTCCGCGAGCCGTCCGCCGATGGCGCCGCCGACCGCTCCGGCCCCGATGATGACGTGGCGCATCCTGACTCCGCTCGGATGGGGCCGCGGGGCAGTGGCGCGGCTGGGTGGCGTGGCGACCGTTCCAGTCTCCTTCGTCCGCTGGAACGGATCAAGCCCCTCCCCCCCCGCCCCCTCGGGGGAAGGCTCCGGGCTTCCTACCAGGGGCCCGCGGCGGCCCGCAGGGTCAGTCCGACGCCGACGAGCAGGACGAGCGTGGAGGTGATGACCGGCCCGATCCTGGCCCACCGGCGCAGCCCGGCCCAGCGGGATCCGGTGGTGGCGGCGCGTGCGGTGCGGTCGAGGCGGTCGCGCAGCCGGACGAGGAGGAGCCCGGCGAGGGTGAGGGTGGCGGCCATGCCCAGTCCGTACCCGACGACCAGCAGCACGCCGAAGGCGGTCCTGCCGAGGGCGACGGCTCCCAGCAGGACGACGAGGGCGGAGGGGCTGGGCACGAGCCCGCCCGCGATGCCCATGCCGATCAGCCCGCCCCGGGTCACGCCGGGGGCCTTGTGGTGGGTGTGGGGTGCGTGGGTGTGGGGTGCGTGGGTGTGGGAGTGGGGCGCGTGGGCACGGGGCGCGTGGGTGTGCTCGTCCGTGAGGACGGCGAGGGCCGAGCCGTCCGCCGCGGGCACGGTGGCGGCGCCGGGCCGGCGGCGGCCGGGCAGCAGGTTCCTCGGCTCGCTCCGGGGGCGGGGGGCGTGAGGGTGGTGGTCGTGCCCGTGGTCGTGCCCGTGGTCGTGCCCGTGGTCGTGCCCGTGGTCGTGCCCGTGGTCGTGCCCGTGGTCGTGCCCGTGGTCGTGCCCGTGGTCGTGCCCGTGGTCGTGTCCGTGAGCATGGTCGTGATCATGCCCATGTCCGTGTCCGTGACCGTGACCATGGCTGTGGCCGTGCGTGGGCCGGTTGCGTACCGCCCCGTACAGCAGCCACAGTCCGATGCCGGTCACCAGCAGCCCACTGGCCAGCCCCAGCCAGGTCAGCACCGTCTCGCCCGCGAGCGTGGTCGCGACCGGCAGCAGGAGCCCCAGGACCAGCACCCCGGCGGTGTGCGTGAGCGTGACCGTGGCGCCGACGGTGACCGCGTCCCTGGGCGTGCCTCGCCGGCCGGCGAGGTACGCCGCCATGATGGTCTTCCCGTGGCCGGGCAGCACGGCGTGCGAGGCACCGAGGACGACGGCGAGGAGCAGCGCCAGCAGCCCTACGGGGACGGTCAGTTCACGGCTGCCGACCAATGAGTCGAAGACCCCCGAGACCCGGTCCAGGACGGTGGCGAACGGCCCGGTGCCCGGCAGGGCGGCCGACGCCTCCGGGGCCCCGGCGCCCCCGCCGGGCGCGGTGCGCACCGCGGCGGAGCGCTGGTCGAGGGGGTCGGCCAGCGGGTCCGTGGGGTAGTGGCGCAGTGCGTCGGTGGCCGAACGGGCGGGTACGTCGGAGTCGGTGAGGGTGACCCCTTCGCCGCGTGCGGTGATCTCCTGCCAGCCGATACGGCGGCTGTCGTATCCGGTGCGCACGGTGATGCGTGACGGGCGGCGCAGGTCAGCCGCCGAGGTGAGGCCGCAGGTCAGCCGGCTCGTGGTGAGCCCGGCCTCGCCCGGGTGGTAGGTGAACGCGCTGCTCGTCGCGGTCCACTCCAGCCGCCGGCCCGCCACCTCCACCCGTAGCAGCCCCGCCGCCGTGGCGCACTCCTCGCCGGCGTGGGTACGGGCCTCGGCCGCGTCGACCGTCCCGTCGGCGTCACGGTCGACGCGTACCCGCTCCTGCGCGGCGGCGATCTCGGCGCGGTCGACGACGAGGGTGGCGTCGACACCGTCTTGACGCAACGTCAGTCCGGTGTGGAAGTTGACGGTGAAGTTGCCCAGGGGGTGGGCCGAGGCCGTCGGCGCGGCGACGGCGGAGGCGGTGGCGGCGATCGCCGTGAGGCCGCACACCGCGACGGCGCGGAAGAGGGGGCGGAGGTTCATGTGTCGGTGTCGATTCGCTGGAGCGCGGACCGCGCGGCGGATGCGTGCAGGGGGTGGAAGTGCGGATCGATGGCGAGGGCCGTCTCCAGGTCCCGGCGGGCCGCCGCCGGGTCGCCGAGGGCTCGTTCGATCATCGCCCGGTGATAGTGGGAGAGCGCGCCGCGTGTGCCGAGCGCCAGCGCCCGGTCGGCGTACGGCAGCGCCCGCGCGTCCTGTCCCGCGCGGTGCAACGCCCAGGCGTACGCGTCCTGTACGGCGATGAAGGGCCGGTTCGCGACGGCGGCGCGGCCCAGGCGGACGGCGCGTCGCGGGTCGCCGTGGTCGGCCTCGAAGAGGATGGCGTCCACATCGGGCACGGCCTTCGCCGCCGCGCGCAACCGGTCCTGGGCGCGCAGGACTTCGTACTGTTCCTCGGCCAGGTCCGCCCGCCCCAGCGACTGCTGGAGTTCGCCGAGACCCAGGACGTACTGCGGCAGCGGGGTGACGGCGACCGCCGCCGTGTAGTCCGCGACGGCCCGGCCGCTGTCACCGAGCGCCCCGTGGGCACGGGCGCGCGCCTCCAGCAGCTGCGGGTCGCGCGGAGCGGTCCGCAGCCCCTGCCCCGCCTCGCGCAGCGCGGTGCGCGGATCGCCCGACTCCTGGGCCAGGGTGGCGAGATGGGCACGGGTGAACGCCTTGTCCCCCGGCGTCGACGCGTCGTCCAGCGCGCGTTTCATCAGCGCTCTCGCGCGCGGGACATCGCCGCGCAGCTCCCAGGTGTACGAGGCGCGGGCCAGCGAGGAGGTGTCGGGACGCAGGTCGGTCATGCGCTGGACGTCCCGGTACGAGGCTTCGTACCGGCCGAGTTGGGTGTGCGCGTCGGCGAGCACACCGTACGCCGCGGATCCCGAAGGGTTGGTGGTGACGGCCCTGCGGCCCCAGTCCAGGGCCCCGGCGAAGTCGTGCCGGGCTGCGGCCAGGGCGCCGAGGCCCGTCTGGGCGGCGTAGTTGTCCGCGGGCTGGACCTTCAGAGAGGTCCGCAGCGCCGATTCCGCCTTCACGTAAGTGGCGGGATCGGCCGTGGTGCGCGCCTGTTGTACGTAGGCCATGCCCAACGAGGCCCAGCCGGGGGCGTCTTCGGGCAGCCGACGCAGCCGCTCGCGCATCGCCTCCGGCGACCCGCTCCGCGCTCCGGCCGTCACCGTGTCCGCCGGGCCGCCGTCGGCACCGGTACCGGAGCCCGCCGGGGTCAGCCCGACCGCGCCGGCGGCGAAGAGCGTCGCGCCGAGGGCCAGGGTCACCGCCGTACCGCGCAGCCGTCCGCGGCCCCGGCCGACGCCCCGCTCACCGGGCGGCGGAGGCGATACCGGCGAAGGGGAAGGGGGATGAGGAGGGACCTGGGACGGGGAGTGGGAGTGGGAGTGGGAGTGGGGATGCGGCTGAGGCACGGTCCTCCTCGGCTTGCGGCTGCGTGCGGGCTACGGGCTGCGGGTGCGGTACGCGGCTTCTCCGGCCGCACGGATGGGGTGGGCCGGGCGGGGCCCCGGGAGAAGGGCCCAGCCCGGCCTGTCGTTCCGCCGTGTCAGACCTTGGCGGCCCGGCGGCGCCAGACGCGGAACCCGCCGGTGCCCAGCAGCAGCGCGCCCAGGCCACCGATCGCGACGGCGTTGTCCGGGTGCAGCACGGAGGACCGCTTCGCCCCGGTGCTCGGCGAGTTCACGGCCTTGGTGTGCGGCAGCGCCAGGTACGGGAACCGGGCCCCGAACGGAAGGTCGTTGGCGTTGACCTTGTCACCGGCCGCCAGCGCCGGGACGAGCTTGCCGGTCTGCGCAGCGCCCTCGACCGCCTGGAGGGAGATGTCGATGACGTCGTCCGTCAGCCGGCGGCCGTTGGGGAAGCCGGCCAGGTCGCCGGCGAGCACGCCGAGCCGCTGCGGCTTCGCCGTGGGTGCGACGGCCATGTTGAGCCGCAGCTCCTCGGCCGGGACCAACTGTCCCGGGTTCGCGTCCTTGTTGAGGCTGTGCGCGTTCAGGTCGGCCTGGATCGGCCCGCACGCCTTGCAGATGCCGGTCAGATAGATCTCCGCGAGATCGTCGCGCGGCGTCTTCGGCGCGGGGATCCCGTACACCTTCTGGATCAGCTTGGGCAGGATCGGGTCGTAGACCTTGTCGACGACCGGCTGCACCGTGCGGTCCTGGTCCGGCGAGATCGAGTTGAAGGCGTCCTTGTACTTGAGCGGCACGACCACCTCGTTCACCAGCGGGTTGCCCAGCCGGGAGACCTGCCGCCAGCCCCCGTCGGTGTCCTTGGCGCGGCTGTCGGTGACGTTCACGCCCCGGCGCTCGGTGGTGGACCAGATGCCGACGACCGGGTTGCGGCCCGGGTTGCCGCGCAGGGCCAGGTCCTTCTTGGGGATCTGGAGGGCGACGGAGTTCACGTTGTAGCCGGCCAGGGTGTCCTGGCCGACCTCGCTGAGGTTGCCGCCGTAGAGCAGGTCGAAGACGCGCAGATCGGCGAAGAACGGGTCGTCGGCCTGGCCGGCGAACGCCTTCGCGCCACCGGGCGCGTTACGCACGGCCTGGTCGCGCAGGGACGCGTAGTCCGGCATCGAGGCGGGGCCGACCCGGGAGGGGGCGACCGGCGCGTCGTGCAGCAGGGTGCGGGTGCGCCCGTGGTCGGTCACCGTCAGGTCGTACACCTGCCGGAAGTTGAGGTTGGGGTCGTTGAGCGTACGGACGGGGCCCGTGTTGTAGAGGAACTGGTTCGCGTCGTCGCGGACGATATTGCGGAAGCGCCAGGTGTAGGTGACGTCCGGGCGCCCGTCCCCGGTGTTGTCGATCTTGATGTGGTAGCGGGCGTCGTCGGCGAACGCGTAGAAGTTCGGGCCGCCGTTGGGCTCCTCGAAGGGAATCCAGTTGGCGACGAGCGTCACCGTGTCGGAGCGGTCCGGGCTGGTGAAGGCGTACACGTCGGTGTTGTCGGCCCGGGGGTCCCCGGCGATCAGGGGAGCCTCGCGGTGGCTGGAGGCGGCGCTGACGCCCGGGGCCAGGGTCAGCGCGCCGAGCCCGGTGGCCAGCGCGCCCGCACCCAGGACCAGCAGGGAATGGTCGAGAGCACGGCGCGTACGAGGCCGTGCCGAAGGAGTCTTCATGGGGTTCCTCTCGCTGCGAAGCCACCCGGCCCGCGTACCGTCCTGCCGCACGCGGGCGCGAGGGAATTCAGATGGGGGAGGTGTGATGCATCGACCCAGCGGGCAGGACATCGAAACGTGTCCGGGCGGCTTCCACGAAGGTCAGGGCACCTTCGCAGGTCGGCTGTCACCGCGCACCGGAAATCGATGCGCAGAACGCAGAGAACCACGAAGAGCGGGCGGTACACGCCGACAGGGCGCGGCCGTGGCGTGCCATCGCGCGGCGCGATCGCGAACAACCGCAGGTGAAGCGGGTGGTACGGGCACCACAGGGGCGCGGAAAACCCCTCGCGACACGGGCCGGACGACTGGGCCGATCGATACCACCGCGACCCTATTGCATATCAGTCGCAATAAGCCGACGAGGTGGAGCGGTATCGGCGCGCGCGAAATTCGCGCGGACGCAGGATCGATTCTCCGTAAAGCCCGGGAATATCCGGGGGATTCACTTCTCCGGTGTCCGGTGCCGCTCCGTCGCGGCGGTGGCGTAGACGACGACGTTGTCGCGGTAGGTCCGCGCCGCGCGGTCCCAGCCGGTGCAGGTGATCATGCGCAGGCCGGCGGAGGCGGTGGGGGCGTAGACGCTGTCGGGGAACCGGTCCTTGGGGTAGACGGCGACGGCGGCGACGGTGAACCGGGCGGTGCTGCCGTCGGCGCGGCGGACCGTGACCGCCATGCCGGGGGTGACGGCGCCGAGTCCGTAGAACGCGGCGGGGCCGTCGGCCGAGTCGACATGTCCGGCGAGGACGGCGGTGCCGCGCTCCCCCGGGGTGACCGACGACGCGAGCCAGCTCGCCCGCGCGGGATCGGCGGGCAGCGGCAGCTCGCCCCGGCCGGTCGTGCGGACCGGCTGGAGGCGCGCGGCGAGGCGCGCCTCGGGGATGGCGACCTCGACCGGTACGGAACGGGGCATGCCCGGCGGCTCGGCCTGTCCCGGACGGTCCGCCGGGGTCCGGGGCGGTACGGTCCCCGCGACCGCGGCCCGGGGCGGCGGGGGCGTCTGATCGGCGACGGCCACGCCGATCGCCACGCTTCCGGCGAGCGCGCACAGGGCGGCCACCGCGGTCCAGAGCGTGCGGCGGCCGTCCCGGCGGGCCCGGTGCGGGCCCTGCTTCATCGTGTCGTCTCCCCGTGTCGCCGTCAGTTCCGGTGGGCGGTGTTCTGCCGGCGCCGGAGCACCAGGGCGCCCGCGGCTCCGGCGAGCAGCGTGCCGCCCGCGCCGAGCAGCACGGGGTGCTGAAGGCCCTGGGTGCTGCCCGCCCCGGCGGCGACCCCGCCCTTCGGCATGCCGTCCCGGGAAGCCCGCGGGGTGTCGGCGGCCTTGGGCGCGTCCGCGTGGTCGGAGGCGCTGTTCTCGGCGGCGGTGCTGTTCTCGGCGGCAGCGTCGTCGGAGGCGCTGTTCTCGGGGACACCGTCGTCGGTCGCGCCGTCCTGGTTCGTTCCGGGAAGGGTCTGGAACCAGAGGAAGACATTGGTGTCGATGGGCCGGGTGACCCCCGAGTGGGGGTCGGCGGCCAGCTTGGTCACCGTGGCGAGGTCCTTGCCCGCCCGGATCTTGGCGTAGGAGTCGGGGTCGCTGACCGCGACGACCTTGACGGGCCACCACTCGGGCCGGTCCTTGTTGCGGTCGGCGATGATGTGGTCGTGCCCCGGGAGCATGGTGTTCCTCAGCTTCGCGGCCGGTGTCTTGAGCGCGGCGGAGAGAGCCGAGAGGTCGATGCTGGTGGGGTGGTCCACACACGGCTCGTTCGCGGGGCACTGGAGCGCGGCCGGGCCCGGCGAGAACAGCGGGACCGGGATGTAGAGCGGGTCGGTGAACCGCTCCGAAGTGGTCCCGGGCGGCACGCGGTTGGCCTTCGTACCGGCTTCGCACTTGCTGGCCGCCCCGGAGGGGACGGACGGATCGCAGTAGAAGTTCTGGGTGTACAGGAACGTGACCGTCCTGCCCTCGTACCAGCCGTCGGTGACGCCGATGTTGCGGCACAGGGCCTGCGGCCGCCCCGACGAGCACGCGTTCTTGAGCGGCTGGACGGTACGGTCGCCGGTCGGCGCGGGACCGAAGCCGAAGTCGGGGCCGCTGCCCGCGGCGCCCGCGCCGTCGGCGACGGCGAGACCGGCCGTACCGGCCGTGCCGACGGCGGCGAGGGCAAGACTGAAGACACAGGCGGCCATGCGGACCGGACGGCGCCTGCCGGATATCTCGCTCATTTCCTGGGATCCTTTCGGACGCCCGCGACCGGGACGGGGCATCTCCGCCGTACGGTGCTCGGGCAGCAGGCCGCACGTCGGGAAAGAGGGGCGGCGTTCTGCACCCATCGTGACGCGCGGCGACGAACGTTGCCTCACAGTGATGGGCGAGACGGGTGAGGGGCCGTCGGCGCGAAGGGATACGATCCGATTCATGACCATGGTGGTGCGCGCGGACGAGGTCGATTTCGTACGCGAGGGAAAACTGCTCCTGGACTCGATCTCCCTGACGGTGCGGGCCGGGGAACACTGGGCGCTGCTCGGTGCCAACGGCGCGGGCAAGAGCACCCTGCTCGGGATGGTGGGCGCGGTCACGCACCCCACCCGCGGCACGGTGGAGATCCTGGGCGAGGCGCTCGGCCGGGTCGATCTGCGTGAACTGCGCGCCCTGCTCGGCCATGTCAATCCGCGCCATCCGCTGCGTTCGCCGCTGCGGGTCCGCGATGTCGTCCTGACCGGGCTGACGAACTCCGTCGAGCCGCTGCCGCGTTGGTCGCCGCCGGCGCGGGAGCGCGAGCGGGCCGAGGAGCTGCTGGCCATGCTGGGCATGGCGGGCAAGGAGGAGGCGCGCTGGCCGACGCTCTCGCAGGGCGAGCGCGGCCGTACGCTCATCGCGCGCGCCCTGATGCCCCGGCCCCGGCTGCTGCTGCTCGACGAGCCGGCCACCGGTCTCGACCTCGCCGCCCGCGAGCAGCTGCTGAGCAGCCTGGACACGATGCGCCTGGAACACCCCGAGCTGGCGACCGTGCTGGTCACCCACCACCTGGAGGAGCTGCCCGCCTCCACCACCCACGCGATGCTGCTGCGGGCGGGCCAGTGCGTGGGCTCGGGCCCGGCCGACGACGTCCTCACCACGGACCGGGTCAGCAAGTGCTTCGACCATCCGGTACGGATCTCCCGCACCGACGGCCGCTGGACGGCGCGGGCGGAACGGGTCGCCCCGGCGACGGCGGGCCCGGGTCCGGGTCCCGCACCGGTCTAGTCAGGACCGGTCGCCGGTCATCTCCACGAGCTTGACGACGGTGTTCCAGTTGCGGCTGGTGGCCGTGACCCCCTTGAACAGGGCCGGTCGCGACAGGGCCTGGCCCAGCTTGGAGCGGCCGAGCCCGTCGGGGGCGTACAGATACAGCACCCGGTCGCCCAGCCGGAACTCCTCGGGCAGATACACCGCCGGGTCGATGGACGCGAATCTCTCCGGGCCCACGCCCCCGGAGAGAAACGTACAGTGGAGCTGCCTGCCCTCCAGCGTGGCGGCGGGGAAGGGACAGGCGTCCGCCACCGCCCGCAGATACGCGGCGTTCCGCACGAGGCAGTCGACACCGAACCCGAACCGCGCCTCGACGGCGCGCTCCAGAGCGACGGCGAGGGCGGTCTCGTCGTCCGACGAGCTGCTGAAGACGGCATTGCCGCTCTGGAGGTGGGTACGGACCTCACCGTGCCCCAGCTCCGACAGCAGCGCGCGGAGGTCCGCCATCGGCACCGGTCTGTGCCCGCTCACATTGATCCCGCGCAGGAGCGCCGCGTACGTCGTGGTCATGGCCCCACGATAGGGCGGGGGTCCGACACCGGAGCCGTCATGCCCTCGGCAGCTCCGCCTCGATCAGGTCCGCCGCCCGGTGGGTGCCTCCCTCGGCCGCCATCTCCCGGCCGATCTCCTCCAGCCTGCGCGCCACTTCGGGGTCGGAGTCCAGGGCGAGCACCGCCTCGCGCAGCGCCTCGGGCGTGACCGCCTCCGTGTCGATCCGGCGGGCGACACCGAGCGAGACCAGCATGTCGGCGTTGCCGAACTGGTCGACGGCCTGGGGTACGGCGACCATGGGCGTGGCCGTCGCCAGCCCCTCCTGGCTGCCGCCCGCGCCCGCGTGGGTGATGAACGCGTCCGCCTGCTTGAGCACGGAGAGCTGCGGCACCCAGCGGTGCACCTCGACGTTGGGCGGTACGTCACCGAGCGCGGCCTCTTCCACATGTGCGCCGATCTGGAGCACGACGTGCCAGCCCGGCAGATTCCCGAAGCCCTCGACGCAGGCCCGGTAGAAGTCCGGCTGCTTGGTGAAGGACGAGCCGAGCGAGACCAGCAGCACCTTCTCGGCCCCGGCGGGCCGCTGCCAGTGCCCCTGGGCGGTGCGGTCGCCCTGACAGGCGCCGACGAAGGTGAAGACGGAGGTGTCCACCCGGTCGGCCTTGTACTGGAGCACCTTGGGGATCAGCACGATGGACCGGTCCGGCCGGGCGGACAGCAGGTCGGGATCCGTGTGGCCCATGTCGTTGTCCTGGAGCCAGCGGGTGAAACGCGCCCGGTAGGCCCGGCCGCGTTCGGACGACTCCAGCTCGGCGAGCATCGGCTCGGCCACCTCCTCCCGGTACCCCTCCCACCCGACCATGTGCGTGGAGACCTGGAAGAACGGCACCCCCCAGCGGTGCGCGAGGACCGGCGCCGGAAAGGACGTGGTGTCGCCGATGACCAGATCGGGCTCGTCGCCCTCGAACGCCGCCGCGAGCTGCGGCAGCGCCCGCATCGCGTCGGTGAGGAACGGCTCGACGTTGTCGATCAGCTCCGTCCCCCAGGCTTCGGGGTCGTCGTCGGGCGAGGGCAGGACGGTGGAGTAGATCACCGGCTCGGCGCCGGTCTCGGCGATCTTCTCGGCGAAGACGGCGGGGATCGCGTAGCTGACGCGGTGGCCACGGGCCACCAGCTCCCTGATGACTTCGAGGCTCGGGTTCACATGGCCGTGCGCGGCGATGGAGAACATGGCGATATGGGAACGCTTCGTTGCGGTCATGACGCGACCGTAAGCGAGACGAGACGTCTCGTGCAATGTGATTTCCGGGCCTCCGGCTCCCCCGGGCCCCCGTCCGGGCCCCCGCCGCCCCGGCCCTCACTCCCCACGCGGACCGCGCCCGGCCCGGATGCGAGACTTTGGCCCATCGGAACCACCTGACGTGAGTGAGCCATCGATGGACGAGGTGCGGGCGCGGGAGATCCTGGCCGGGGCCGGACTGCCGCACGACGCGGAGCTGCTGGCCCTGGGCGAGAACGCGGTGTTCGGGACGGCCGGGCTGGTCGTCAAGGTCGGCCGGGACGCCACGGCCCACACCGAGCTGCTCGACCGGGCCCGGCGCGAGGTCGCCCTCGCGTCCTGGCTCGCGGAGTCGGGCATTCCGGCCGTACGGGCCGCCGAGCCCGAGGCCCGTTCGGTGCGGGGGCACCCGGTGACCCTCTGGCACCGGCTGCCGCCCGCCGTACGGCCGGCCGGGCCCGCCGATCTGGCGTCGCTGCTGCGGCTGGTGCACGCGCTGCCCGCGCCCGGCTCCTTCACGCTCCCCCGCCGGGAGCTGCTGGGCGGCGTCGAGCGCTGGCTGCGCATCGCGGGCGACGCGATCGACCCGGCCGACGCCGACTACCTGCGGGGCCGCAGGGACGGCTTCGCCGAGGCCGCGGCCACCCTCGTACCCCGGCTGCCGACCGGCCCGATCCACGGCGACGCGCTGCCGCGCAACGTCCATGTCGGCCCGGACGGACCGGTCCTGGTGGACCTGGAGACCTTTTCCGCCGACTTCCGCGAGCACGACCTGGTGGTCATGGCGCTCTCCCGGGACCGGTACGGTCTGCCCGCCGAGGCGTACGCGTCCTTCACCGAGGTCTACGGCTGGGACGTCCGCGAGTGGTCCGGCTGTCCGGTGCTGCGCGGCGCGCGGGAGACGGCCAGCTGCGCCTGGGTCGCCCAGCACGCCCCGGCCAATCCGAAGGCGCTGGACGAGTTCCGGCGGCGGGTCGCCTCGCTGCGCCAGGACGACCCCGAGGTCCGCTGGTACCCCTTCTGAACCACGCGTACATCGCCCGAACACGGCCAACGAGTGGGCGGTTCATGCCGGAGTGCCGCCTTTTTCATTCTTTCTGATGAAAGCTCGGCCTTCCTCACGAACCCGAATTCCGCAGCCCGCATAGTGACGGCACAACGCCCCTCCCTGGCCTGACAAGAGGTGAGAGACCATGCGCGCAGAAGCGGTCAACCGGGTCAAGCTCGTGTTCACCCTGTTCGACGCCGATGGCAACGGCTTCCTGGAATCCGACGACTTCGATCTGATGAGCAGCCGGGTCGCCGCGGCCGTACCCGGCGCCGAGGAGGCCCGGAAGCAGGCGATGCGGGCCGGCTTCACCCGCTACTGGACCACGCTGCTCAGCGAACTCGACGCCAACCGGGACGGCCGGATCAGCTACGAGGAGTACCAGGCGTGCGTCCTGAGCCCCGAGCGCTTCGACGAGGCGGTCGGCGAGTTCGCGGCCGGCTTCGCGCGCCTCGGCGACCTGGACGGCAGCGGTACCGTCACCCGCCCGGTGTTCATCGGCATGATGCGGGGCGTCGGCTTCGGCCTGCCGAACATCCACGCCCTCTTCGACGCCTTCGAGCCCGACGACGCCGACCGGGTCGGGGTGGACATCTGGGAGGCCGAGATCAAGAACTACTACGCCCCCGGCAAGGGCGGCATCCCGGCCGATCTGCTGGCGGAGCCGGCGACGGGCCAGGCCCTCACCCCGCCCGCCGCCCCCAGGCCGTCATGACGGTCAGGGCCAGGTCGTGGAAGCCCGGCGACGCCAACTCCTCGTAGGCCGCCTCGAAGTCCTCGTGGCACACCTCCCCGTGCGCCACCATCGCCGCGCGGGACCGCTCCAGGTTCATCCGCCACCAGAGGGCCTCCGTGCCGCCGCCGTGGACCACCTGGATCCGCGCGTCCAGCCCGACGCCGGTCAGACCGGCCCGTCGCAGCGGCTCGGGCAGGGTGCGGGCCCAGCCGGTGTCCGAGCCGATCGACCGTTCCAGATGGGCGCGGAAGTCCCGCATCACCTTCCGGTAGGCCGGATGCGGCGACTCCATCACGCTGAAGGACGCCGGCTCCTCCAGCACCAGCACCCCGCCGGGCCGCAGCCAGCGGACCAGCCGGGCCACCGCCCGGTCCGGGGCCGCCTGGTGGATCACCACGTACCGGGTGTGCACCAGGTCGAACGACTCCGGCGGGAAGTCGTCGGCGCACAGGTCGTGCCGCAGCACGCGCACGCCCAGCTCCCCCAGCTCGTCCAGGAAGCGGGTGTCCAGGTCGGTGACCGTCACCCGCGCTCCCCGGCCGGCCAGCCAGCGCGCCACCGACCCGCCCCCGCCGCCCACTTCCAGCACATCGGTCCCCGGCCCGGCCCCCAGCGCGGTCAGCCGCCGCCGGGTGTGCCCGTCGAGCAGCGACTCCAGCAGCGCCAGCCGCTGCCGCTCACCGTCGATCGCGTGGCTGAACAACCCCTCGCTGTACCGGTCCCGGGCCCGGGACTCCTCCTCGGGCGTACGGGGTGCGGCGTACGGAAGCTCTGCGGTCATGAGACGGTCTCCTGTCGCGCGGACAGCGGCGGCGGCCCTGCCTGGGTCGTGCCACGGTGACAGAGAACCGAGGGCTCATGGGCACTTTTACGGAAGAAACCGCATAGGACCCGGAATCACCGGCCATAGCATGACGAAGCGTCGCCACCACCGCCGCACGGCAGCGGGTCCGGACGTCAGTGGCTGTACGGCACGACGGGCCAGGCGGCCTCGACGGTCGCCTCGGGGTTCGACGTGCGCCGGAGATAGCTCTGGAGTGACGCCGACTGCTCGGCCGCCGCACGCACCTGAAGCTCGTGCAGATCCGCCGCGGCCGCCGCGCCTATCCTCGCGTGCTTCACACCCAGACTCCGCGCCGTGCGAGCCGCGGCCACCGCGTCGGCGACGGCGTCGTGCGCGTTGTCGAACGTCACGCCGTAGTGATCGCAGAGCGCCTGGAGATTGCGCCTGCCCTTGCGGTACCGGTCGACGTGCTTGTCCAGGACCAGCGGGTCGATGATGGGCGAGGGCTTGCCGCGCAGCCGCCCGGCCAGCGGCTCCACCCCGTAGCGCCGGCACTCGCGGTCCAGCAGCGAGAGGTCGTAGCGCGCGTTCATCACCACGAGCGGGGTGCCCGAGCGCAGCACCTCGGCGACCGCCGAGGTGATCTCCTCGACCGCGGGCGCGGCCGGCCTCCCGTGCCTGCGGGCGTGCTCCGTGGAGATGCCGTGGATCTCGGCCGCCTGCGCGGGGATCAGCACCCCGGGATCGAGCAGCCAGGTCCGCTCGCTCCGCAGCCGGCCGTCCGCCTCCACGGCCACCAGCGCCGCCGTGACGATACGGTCGGACTCGATGTCGGTCCCTGTGGTCTCCAGATCGAAACCGACCAGCGGTTCACCGTGCCAGGTCATCATGGCCCTCCCTCATGCCGCGGTGGAGCTTCCCCCGTTGGACATTCACCCTGCCACGCGGCACTGACAACGAGGCCGGCGCGGCGGCCGGCGGGCGACCCGGGGCCGGTCAGGAGACCGGCCGGGAGTCCGTCCAGACCGACTCGAACTCCTCGCGATAGGTCTGGAAGAGTCCGTGTTCGGTGTCCTGCCCGGAACGCACCACCTCACGCCCGCCGCCCCGCAGGACCAGCACCGGCGCCTCCATGCCGCGCGCCCGGCGCAGATAGGACTGCACGACGGCCAGCCCGTCCGGGCCGTCGCCGTCGACCAGATAGGCGGTGAAGCGCGGGGTCTCGTCGAAGACATGGATCTCGAAGGCGCCCGGGTCGCGCAGTTTGGAGCGCACCCGCCGCATATGGAGGATGTTCATCTCCACCGAGCGGCTCAGCTCGCCCTTGCGCAGTCCCAGTTCGCGTTCGCGGCGCTTGACCGCGCTGCTGGCCGGGTTGAGGAAGACCAGCCGTATCCGGCAGCCGGACTCGGCGAGGCGGATCAGCCGGCGCCCGGAGAAGTTCTGCACGAGGAGGTTCAGCCCGATGCCGATGGCGTCGACACGCCGGGCGCCGCCGAAGAGGTCCTCGGCGGGGATCTGCCGTTGCAGCCTGACCCGGTCGGAGTGCACGGAGACGACGTCCGCGTACCGGTCGCCGACCAGGTCCTCCACCGCGTCGACCCGCAGCCGCGCCGACGACGGCACCCCGCCGCCGCCCAGGATCTCCAGGAGCCGGGCCGAGGCCCGCTCCGCCTGGGCGAGGACCGTCTCGGAGAGCGCCCGGTTGCGGGAGACGACGTTCCGCGCGACCTCCAGCTCGTCGAGCGCCAGCTCCACGTCGCGGCGGTCGTCGAAGTAGGGCTCGAAGCAGGGCCAGTGCTGGACCATCAGCTCCCGCAGCTGCGGGAGGGTGAGGAAGCTCAGCACGTTGTCGTCGGCCGGGTCGAGGAGATAGCCCTTGCGCCGCGACACCTCCCGTACGGCGACGGCGCGCTGCACCCACTCCTGTCCGGCGGGCCCGGCGGCGGCGACCACCCACTCCTCGCCGTGCACCGGCTCGTAGATGGGCCGCAGGACCGCGGCGACGACCGCGCGCAGCCGCTGCTCCACCAGATTCAGCCAGATATACGCCCGCCCGGCGCGTTGGGCGCGCGTACGGACCTCGCTCCAGGCGTCCGCGCCCCAGTCCAGTTCCGCCCCGATCTCCATCGGCCGTGCGAGGGAGACCGCTCCGGGCGGGATGTCGCCGGACTCCCCCGCGTGACCTGCGTCACCGGGCGGCAGCTCCAGCCCTCCCGAGCTCACCCGCGCACCTGCCTTCTCTCCCTATTCAACGATCAAGGAAGGGTACTCCGCCGAGCGGAGACGGTGCAGCAGGATGCACCGTCTCCTTTCTCAACTCCCTTGATCATGAGGCTTGTTCCTGGCGTCGAGTTGAGCCGTAGTGAGCTGATTCATAGGAATTGCGCCCGGTCCGCGCCGGGGCGCACGGGACGAGAGGACGCCCCAGAGGCCGCCGAGCCCGTCAACCCGGCCGGGCCGCACTGCGCCCGGCAGTGCGGCACACGCGGTTGACGCCCGGGGTTGACGCCCGGCGAGAAGCGCCGAGAACTTCTCGGGGTCCTAGGAGGTTGCCCCGATTTCGGGGAAGATCTGGCTCAAGAAGCCCGCAGCACCCGGATCAGAAGTGGAAGAGTCATATCTATGCAGGTCTGGCCGGGACAGACGTATCCCCTCGGCGCCACCTACGACGGCGCCGGCACCAACTTCGCGGTCTACTCAGAGGCCGCCCACCGAATCGAGTTGTGCCTTCTGCACGACGACGGTTCAGAAACGGCGGTGGAGCTGCGCGAGACGGACGCCTTCGTACGCCACGCCTATCTGCCGGGCATCATGCCGGGGCAGCGCTACGGCTTCCGGGTCCACGGGCCCTACGAGCCGGAGCGCGGACACCGCTGCAACTCCGCGAAACTGCTTCTCGATCCGTACGCACGTGCGATCAGCGGCAGCATCGAGTGGGGCGAGTCGGTGTACGGCTACCACTTCGGCAAGCCGGAGTCGCGCAATGACATGGACTCGGCTCCCCACATGATGTCCTCGGTCGTCGTGAACCCGTACTTCGACTGGGGCGACGACCGGCTGCCCCGTACGGACTACCACCGCACGGTGCTCTACGAGGCCCATGTGAAGGGCCTGACCATGCTCCACCCGGAGCTGCCCGAGGAGCTGCGCGGCACCTACGCGGGACTGGCCCATCCCGCGGTGATCGAACACCTGACGGAGCTGGGGGTGACGGCGCTGGAGCTGATGCCGGTGCACCAGTTCGTCAACGACCACCGGCTGGTGGACGCCGGGCTCGCCAATTACTGGGGCTACAACACCATCGGCTTCTTCGCCCCGCACAACGCCTACGCCTCCTGGGGCGACCGGGGCGAACAGGTCCTGGAGTTCAAGCAGGCCGTCCGGGCGCTGCACCGCGCCGGGATCGAGGTCATCCTCGATGTCGTCTACAACCACACCGCCGAGGGCAACCACCTCGGCCCGACGCTCTCCTTCCGGGGCCTGGACAACGCGCAGTACTACCGGCTGGGCGAGAACCAGCGCTACTACACGGACACCACGGGCACCGGGAACTCGCTGCTGATGCGCAGCCCGCACGTCCTCCAGCTGATCATGGACTCGCTGCGGTACTGGGTGACCGAGATGCACGTCGACGGCTTCCGCTTCGACCTCGCGGCGACGCTGGCCCGCCAGTTCCACGAGGTGGACCGGCTGTCGTCCTTCTTCGACCTCGTCCAGCAGGACCCGGTGGTCAGCCAGGTGAAGCTGATCGCCGAGCCCTGGGACGTGGGCGAGGGCGGCTACCAGGTGGGGAACTTCCCACCGCTGTGGACCGAGTGGAACGGCAAGTACCGCGACACGGTGCGCGACCTGTGGCGCGGCGAGCCGAGGACGCTCGCGGAGTTCGCGTCCCGGCTGACCGGTTCGTCCGATCTGTACCAGGACGACGGGCGCCGGCCGCTGGCCTCCATCAACTTCACCACCTGCCACGACGGCTTCACCCTGCACGACCTCGTCTCGTACAACGACAAGCACAACGAGGCCAACGGCGAGAACAACCGGGACGGCGAGAGCCACAACCGGTCCTGGAACTGCGGGGCCGAGGGCGAGAGCGACGATCCCGGGATCGTCGAGCTGCGCGAGCGCCAGATGCGGAACTTCATCGCGACGCTGATGCTCTCGCAGGGCGTGCCGATGCTCAGCCACGGGGACGAGTTCTCCCGCACCCAGGGCGGCAACAACAACGCGTACTGCCAGGACAACGAGGTCTCCTGGGTCCGCTGGCCGGAGAAGGGCGCCGAGACCGACGGCGGGATGCTGGCCTTCACCCAGGCGATGGTGTGGCTCCGGCGCGACCATCCGGTCTTCCGGCGCAGGCGCTTCTTCCACGGGCGGCCGGTGGAGGGGACGCACGACGACCTGTCGGACATCTCGTGGTTCACGCCGGAGGGCGAGGAGATGACCCAGCAGGACTGGCAGGCGGCGCACGCCAAGGCCATGACGGTCTTCCTGAACGGTCACGCCATCTCGGAGCCGGGTCCGCGCGGCGAGCGGATCTCGGACGACTCGTTCCTGCTGATGTTCAACGCGAGCGCCGAGGAGCTGGAGTTCGTGGTGCCGGTCAACCACGGGGAGCAGTGGCAGCTGATGGTGGACACGGCCCGGCCGGAGGGCGTGGTCCCGGGGCAGGGCGAGAAGGTCGACGGGGGTGAGCGGCTCACGATGATCGGCCGCAGCATGACGGTGCTGATGCGGCCGGCGTAGGCGGTGCGGTGCGGCGGGGCGCGGGGCGGTGCGGCGGGGCGCGGGGCGGTGCGGCGCGGCGCGGGCCGGGAAAACCGGTTGCCGCGCCGCCCCGCCGGTGGTCCCGTGGCCTGATGGATCCGAAGGAAGTGCTCGCCGCGTTCGACCGGCAGATGCGACGGGACGCCCCGGCGGAGGGCGCCGGCGCCCGGGTGGAGCGGGCCGGCGACGTCGTACGGCAGACCGGTGGCGCGCACGACTGGAACGGGGTCCTGTGGTCGGACCTGCGGGACGGCACGGCGGCGCGGGCCGTCGCCGAGCAGGTGGAGCACTTCTCCCCGCTCGGCGTCGGGTTCGAGTGGAAGCTCTACTCCCACGACCGGCCCGCCGCTCTCGCGCGCCATCTGCGGGCGGCCGGGTTCGTCCCCGGGCCCCCGGAGTCCCTGATGGTGGCGGAGAGCGCGGCGCAGACGGGCGGGGCCGGGCCGCCGGACGGCGTACGGCTGCTCCCGGTGACCGAAGCGGCGGGGGTGGATCTGCTGGCCGACGTCCATGAACTCGCCTTCGGCGAGGACGCCGGCGCGCTGCGCGAGCGGCTGAAGGACCGGCTCGCCCGGGCTCCCGAGACGCTGGCGGCGGTGGTCGTCCTGGCGGACGGCGTCCCCGTGAGCGCGTCCAGGATGGAGCTGGTGCCCGGCACCGACTTCGCCGGTCTGTGGGGCGGCGGCACCGTGCCGCGGTGGCGCGGCCGAGGGCTGTACCGGGCGCAGATCGCCCACCGGGCCCGGATCGCCGCCGCGCGCGGTTACCGCTTCCTCCAGGTGGACGCGGCGGAGACGAGCCGGCCCGTCCTCGACCGGCTCGGCTTCACGACGCTGAGCACGACCACGCCGTATGTGTACAAGCCATGAGCACACGGCCCACTCGTATGGCGCATCACCCGCTATCCGGGGTACGTACGACCGTATGACTCCCACCGCGACCTATCGGCTGCAACTCCAGCCGGACTTCCCGTTCTCGTCCGCCGCGCGGGCGGTGCCCTATCTCGCCGCGCTCGGGGTCTCCCATCTGCATCTGTCGCCGGTCCTCGAAGCCGTGCCCGGTTCGGCGCACGGCTACGACGTGGTCGACCACGGAGCCGTACGGGCGGAGCTGGGCGGCGAGGAGGGGCTGCGCGCCCTGGCGGGCCGGGCCCGCGAGTACGGGCTCGGGATCGTCCTGGACATCGTGCCCAACCACATGGCCGCCTCGCCCCGCCACAACAAGGCGCTGTGGGAGGTACTGCGCGAGGGGCCGGCCTCCCCCTACGCCCGCTGGTTCGACATCGACTGGGCCGCGGGCGGCGGCAAGGTGCTGCTGCCGGTGCTGCCGGGCCCGGTCGGGGACGAACTGGACGCGCTGCGGGTCGAGGACGGCACGCTCCGCCACGGCGAGGAGCTGTGCTTCCCGCTCGCGCCCGGGACCGAGGACCTCCCGCTGCCCGAGCTGCTCGACGCCCAGCACTACCGGCTCGCCTGGTGGCGGCTGGCCCGTACGGAACTCAACTACCGGCGCTTCTTCACCATTTCCGAACTCATCGGGGTACGGGTGGAGGACCCGGAGGTCTTCGCCGCCACCCACGCCAAGATCCTCGAACTGGTACGGGACGGCGTGGTCGAGGGACTGCGCGTCGACCACCCGGACGGGCTCGCCGACCCGGAGGGCTATCTGCGCCGGCTGGGCGAGGCGACGGGCGGCTGCTGGACGGTCGTGGAGAAGGTCCTCGCCGACGACGAGGTGCTGCCCGCCGGGTGGCCGGTCGCCGGCACCACCGGGTACGACGCGCTGCGCCATATCGACGGGGTGTTCACCGACCCGGCGGGCGCCGAGGCGCTGGAACGGCGCTACCGCGAGGTCGCGGCGCCGGTCGGGGACCGGGGCGGCTACTGGGCGGGGACCGTGCGCAGGGCCGCCTACAAGGTGGTCTTCCACGAGCTGGCGGCCGAGACCGCCGCCCTCGTCCGGACGGCGGAGCGCGTCTGCGCGGCGGACCCCGCGCTGCGCGACCACGCGCCCTGGGCGCTGCTCACGGCCGTCAGGGAGCTGCTCGTACGGGTGCCCGTCTACCGCCCGTACGCCGGCGCGGGCGGGCCCTGCCCGGAGGCGGCCGAGGCGGCGGTCTCCGAGGAGGCGGTCCGGCAGGCGAAGGCGGTGTTCGCGGTAGAGCGGGAGGCGGCGGCCGTGGACGTGGTGCGGGAGCTGGCGCTCGGCCGGCTCGGCTCGGGCCCCGACCACGTGGCGTTCTGCGCGCGCTTCGCGCAGACGGCGTCCGCGCTGCGCGCCAAGTCGGTGGAGGACACGGCGTTCTACCGGTACGTGCCGCTGCTCTCGGCCAACGAGGTGGGCGGGGACCCGGGGCACCCCTCGGTGTCGCCGGAGCGCTTCCACGCCTACTGCCTCCGGCTGGCGCGCGACTGGCCCGCCACCGGCACCGTACTGACCACGCACGACACCAAGCGCAGCGCGGACGTACGGGCCGGGATCGCCGTCCTGTCGCAGTGCCCGGAGCGGTGGGACGAGCTGCTCGCCCAGGTGGCCGAGGAGCTGGCCACGACCGGGGCGCCTGCCCCCGATCCGCAGGTGGCGTGGCAGGCGTGGCAGACGGCGGTGGGCTTCACCCCGGCCTCGGACGGCAGCCCGCCCGAGGGCGCCCGGATGGTGCCCGCGCTGCTGAAGTCCGTACGGGAGGCCGGGCTGCACACCAGCTGGACGGAGCCGGACCCGCTGTACGAGCGCGCCGTGACGGAGTTCGTCGAGACGGGCCCCGCCGGACCGGCGCGGCGGACCGTCGCCGCGTTCAACCGGGCGCTCGCGCCGCACGTGCGGGCGGGCGCGCTCGGCGCGGCGCTGGTGCAGCTGACCATGCCGGGGGTGCCGGACCTCTACCAGGGCACGGAGCGCGAGTACGTCGCGCTGGTGGACCCGGACAACCGGCGGCCGTTCAGGACGGGCCCGCCGGACGACAGGACCGTGATCACGACGGCGGCGCTGCGGCTGCGCCGGGAACAGCCCGGCGTCTTCGGCGAGTCGGGCACGTACACCCCGCTGCACGCGGTGGGCCCGGCCGCCGCGCACTGCCTGGCCTTCGCGCGCACCGGCCGGGTGGTCACGGTGGTGACCCGGCTGCCGTACGGGCTGGAGCGGGCGGGCGGCTGGGGGGCGACCGAGCTGCCGCTGCCCGCGGGGCGGTGGCGCGAGGTGCTGACGGGGCGCGAGGTGTCGGGCGCGGTGCGGCTCGGGAAACTGCTGGCGGACTCCCCGGTGGCGCTGCTGACCGTGATCTGAGGCGGGGCGGCGGGCGCGTCGCGGGGCGCGGGAAAGCGACCCGGAAATCGGAGAGAGGCGCGGGGAGGGGCACGGGAAGGGGGCGCGGGAAGGGACGCGTTCGTACGGTCGGCAGAAAATCCGGACGGAAATCCGGACGGAGTCGTTTACAGAGTGGCCCAGCCGCGCTACGTTCCGAAATGGGAGCGCTCCCATGCACCCGATTGTCATGATCTCATCATCCTGATCACCGGCGGTCGCCCCCAAGCTCCTCGCCCGACGCACCCCGCACCGTCCGTCACGCCGAAGGGACTCGCGCGATGAACCGCCGCCCCCCACTGTGGCTGTTACACCCCCGCAGAGCCGTACTCCTCGTCCTGCTCGCCGTCCTGCCCGCCCTCGCCCTGGTCATGACCGGCAGCGGGACCTCCGACGCCCACGGCACCCCCATGCAGCCCGCCAGCCGTACCTTCATGTGCTGGCGTGACGGCCTGACCAGCACCGGTGAGATCAAGCCCGTCAACCCCGCCTGCAAGGCCGCCGTCGCGGCGGGCGGCACGACCCCGCTCTACAACTGGTTCTCGGTCCTGCGCTCCGACGGCGCGGGGCGCACCAAGGGCTTCATCCCCGACGGCCAGCTGTGCAGCGGCGGCAACTCCACGTTCACCGGCTTCGACCTGGCCAGGAACGACTGGCCGCTGACCCATCTGACCTCGGGCGCGTCGCTGGACTTCTCGTACAACGCCTGGGCGGCGCACCCCGGCTGGTTCTACGTGTACATCACGAAGGACGGCTACGACCCCACCAAGACCTCCAGCTGGGACGACCTGGAGCCGCAGCCCTTCCTGACCGTCGACCACCCGCAGGTCACCGGCTCGGCCGGCACCGTCGAGGGCGCCTACAAGTGGACGGGCGCCCTGCCCAGCGGCAAGAGCGGCCGGCACCTCATCTACATGGTGTGGCAGCGCTCGGACAGCAATGAGACCTTCTACAGCTGCTCCGACGTCGTGTTCGACGGCGGCAAGGGCGAGGTGACGGGTGTCGGCGAGGCGGGCACCCCGACCGACCCGCCCACCGACCCGACGGCGACCTGCACCGCCACCAGGGCGACCACCAACTCGTGGTCGGGCGGCTACCAGGCCGAGGTCACGGTGAAGAACACCAGCCCCAACCCGATCCTCGGCTGGATGGTCGAGTTCACCCTGCCGGGCGGCCAGAAGGTCGACAGCCTCTGGAACGGCAGCGCCACCTACGGCGGGCAGGAGGTCATGGTCCACAACGTCGACTGGAACGGCTCGCTGGCGGCCGGTGCCTCCACCACCTTCAGCTATGTCGTCACGGGAGGACCGCCGGACACCGCCACCGCCCCGCCCTGCTCGGTCCACTGACCCTCCGAGCCCAGGGACCCTCCGACCCCGGGGACCAGCGTCCCGGCCGGCCCGCCGGTCCACCGACCGGTGGCCGGTCCCCGACTCCGGCCCGGCCCCCACCGGACGCCGGAAACACCCGGCCCGCCGTCTTGACCCCCCACCCTGTGACGGCGGGCCGGGGCCCCGGTCCGCCGGGGCCCGCCCCGGACCGGAGCCGCGCGGCGGCCCCACGCGGGGCGCGGCCGGGCTCAGTTCGTGGCGAGGCGGAAGCTCATCTGCCCGAAGCCGACCATGTCGCCGTCCCGCACCACGGCCGTCGTCGTCACGCGGCGGCCGTTGACCGTCGTGCCGTTGGTGGAGCCGAGGTCGCGCAGGATCCACAGGCCGCCCTGCATGCTCAGCTCGGCGTGCAGCCGGGAGACCGTGTCGTGGCTGAGCCGTAGTCCGTTCAGCGGATCGCGGCCTATGCGCAGCGGGTACGGGCCCGGCTGGGGCAGCAGCAGCTTCGGGAGCTTCTCGGCCTGCCAGGCCCGGCGCAGCCGCTGCGAGAACGCCGATACGCCGCCGACCGCGCCGAACAGCCGCCGCGCCCAGGGGGCTTCGTGCTCCAGGTCCGCGGTGAGCGGCCGCAACTGCTCGACCCTGCGGGCGGCCAGCGCCAGATCCATCCGGCGCAGGAAGGTGTCGTGCGACAGCTTGCCCTGGGCCGCACCCTCTCTGAGCACCGCGAGGACACGGTCCCGCTCGGCGTCGGAGAGCCGCGCGGGGGACGTGTGGGACTCGAAGGAGGACGTCACAGACGTGATTGTCCTTCCGAAGGACGTGAGGTGTCCAGACGGGCCGTCATTCCCGCCCGCCCCCGTCGCCCGGCCCCGGCCACGCCCCGGCCGTCCGGCGGGGTCCGGTGAGCGCGGCCACCCGATTCGCCGCGATCACCGGGCCCCGGGCCGTCACTCTTGTCACCATGGGAGATGACGGGGGACGGCAGGACCGGCGACGACGAGGGGGAACCGCTCGTGCAGTTCGAGGTGTGGGCGCCGCAGGCGCGGGACCGGGTCGTACTCCAGCTCATGGACGCGGAGCGGGAGGCCGCCGGCGGGAGCGCCGGCGGCCGGCCCATGCGCCCCGACCCCGAGCGCCCCGGCTGGTGGACGGCCGAGGTGCCGGACGCCGCCGACGGCACCCGGTACGCCTTCGCGCTCGACGGCGGTCCCCCGCTGCCCGACCCGCGCTCCCGCCGCCAGCCGCAGGGGCCGGACGGACCGAGCGCCGTCGTGGACCAGAACGCGTACGAGTGGCGCGTCCCGTGGCCGGGGCGCGGGCTGCCCGGCGCCGTCCTGTACGAGCTGCACATCGGCACCTTCACCCGTGAGGGCACCTTCGACGCGGCGGCGGAGCACCTCGCGGAGCTGGCCGGGCTGGGGATCACGCATGTCGAGCTGATGCCGGTGTGCCCGTTCCCCGGCACCCACGGATGGGGGTACGAGGGGGTGTCGCCGTGGGCGGTCCACGAGCCGTACGGCGGCCCGGCGGGGCTCAAGCGCTTTGTCGACACGGCGCACGGGCTCGGCCTGGGCGTGGTGCTCGACGTGGTCCACAACCACCTGGGCCCGTCCGGCAACCATCTGCCGCGCTTCGGCCCGTACTTCACCGACACGCACCACACCCCGTGGGGCGCCGCCGTCAATCTCGACGCGCCCGGCTCGGACGAGGTGCGCGCCTACCTGCTGGACAGCGCGCTGGCCTGGCTGCGGGACTTCCGCCTCGACGGGCTGCGGCTCGACGCCGTGCACGCCCTGGCGGACGGGCGCGCGCTGACCTTCCTGGAGGAGCTGTCGGCGGCGGTCGACTCGCTGAGCGCCGATCTGGGGCGTCCGCTCTTCCTGATCGCCGAGTCCGACCTCGGCGACCCCCGTACGACCACACCACGCGCGCAGGGCGGCCTCGGGCTGCACGCGCAGTGGAACGACGACTTCCACCACGCCCTGCACACCGTCCTCACCGGCGAATCCCAGGGCTACTACGCCGACTTCGCCCGCGAGCCGCTGGCCGCGCTCGCCAAGACCCTCACCCGGGTCTTCTTCCACGACGGTACGTATTCGAGCTTCCGGGGCCGGACGCACGGCCGGCCCGTCGACCGTACGAGCACCCCCGCGCACCGCTTCCTCGGCTACGCCCAGACGCACGACCAGATCGGCAACCGCGCGCTCGGCGACCGGCTCCCGGCCACGCTCTCCCCGGGGCTGCTCGCCTGCGCCGCCACGCTCGTCCTGACCGGGCCCTGCACCCCGATGCTGTTCATGGGCGAGGAGTGGGGCGCGAGAACGCCCTGGCAGTTCTTCACCGACCACACCGATCCGGAGCTGGCCGAGGCCGTACGCAACGGCAGACGGCGGGAGTTCGCTTCGCACGGCTGGGCGGCCGAGGACATCCCCGACCCGCAGGACCCCCGGACCCGCGAGCGCTCCTGCCTGGACCGTTCCGAGCGGGCCCGGGAGCCGCACGCGCGCCTGCTGGCCTGGTACGGCGAGCTGATCGCGCTGCGCCACGCGCAGCCGGACCTCTCCGACCCGGACCTGGCGGCGGTGCGGGTGGCGTACGACGAGGTGGCGCGCTGGCTGACCTACCGCAGGGGCGATCTGCGGGTCGCGGTGAACCTCTCGGCGCGGGCGGTGGAGATCCCGGTGGGCGGTGCCGGCGGGCGGGTCCGGGTACTGGCCTCGTGGGACCGCCAGGAACCGGCCGGGGACGGCGTCCTGCGGCTGCCGCCGGAGTCGTGCGTGGTGCTGGCCGACGGGTGACCCCCGTACCGCCCCGGCCGGTCGGCATGCCGCTTCGTCAACCGGCCCTCGTGCGGGACCTATTCCGGGAGGTCCCGCGCGCTCAGCCGCTCCAGCAGCTCGTGGAAGTCGTCCCCGACGACGATCCGCAGCCCGTCGCCGTCCCGCGCGCTGAGCTGGGTGAGGGTGCCGCCGCGCCACCAGTAGACGTACGGGCTGATCGCCCCCGGCGTGTCCTCGTACCCCGAGGCGGCGAACGACGCCAGCGCGTTCAGGGACGGGACGACGGTGGTGTCCCTGATGACGTGGAAGGCGAGCTGATGCCGGAAGGGCATCGCGACGAGGGCGCCCTCCGGCGGGATCCACTGCCCCGTGACGTCCCGTACGACCGACTCCAGGGCCAGCACCCGGCTCGCCGTGTAGAAGGAGTCGCCGAGGATCACCTCGTAGCGCATGCCGTCGGCGTCCTTGACCGTCTCGCGGCCCTCCACCGGCAGCTCACGGAGGTTCTCCAGCGCGCGCTGCCGCAGCCGCCGTATCTCGCCGAGCGGCTCCAGCGCCTCGTCGGTGAGCATCATGACGCTCTCGGGAAGGTCGAGGGCGAGCACCTCGTACAGCCCGGGGGCGACCGAGCGCGCGTATCCGAAGGACTGCGGGTCGAGGCTGTCCTCGCCGATCACCCGGGGGTAGAGCTGGGCGCGGATCTGTTCGGGCGGCAGGGTGTCCAGGGCGGAGGGGCCGTCCATCGTGCGCAGCACCATGCCCGCGTGCCGGCGGGCGAGGTCGCCCCAGACCCGCGGCCCGCGCTCGTCGTTGTGGCAGACCGCCGCGAGATTGCCCAGACCGAACCGGCGGCCGGAGCTGTCCGTCACCATGTCCGCGTAGAGCGTGACCTCCAGGCCGTGTTCCGCGAACGCCTCGCGGACCTGGCCGCGGAAGAGGGCGGCCTCGTCGACCGAGAAGAAGGAGAACGCGGGGTCCCGGGGCGTGTCGCGCCCGTCGCGCTTCGGCCCTCGCCGGAACAGCCCCACACCATCGCCTCCGCCCGTGTCCGTCGTGTCCGTTTCGCGCGCTCGCCGCGCGAGGCTCCCCGTGATCGCCCCCACCTCGATGCTAGCGCCCCGCCGGGCCATGCTTGCGACCTGACAAGTCATACGTATAACGTACTTCTCATGTCACATATCGCCCTGGTCACTCTTGTCGTGGACGACTACGACAAGGCCATCGCCTTCTACACGCACGCGCTCGGCTTCGAGCTGGTCGAGGACACCGACCGGGGCAACGGCTCCCGCTGGGTCGTGGTCCGCCCGCGACCGGCCGCCGGCCCCGCGAGCCCGGCCGACGCATCCACGGACTCTGCCGCCGCCCCCGGGGTCCCGGCCCCCGACCGCTCGTCCGGCCTGCTGCTCGCCCGCGCGGGCGATGACGCCCAGCGCGCGAGCGTCGGCGCGCAGACCGGCGGCCGGGTCGGCTTCTTCCTGCACACCGAGGACTTCGCCCGCGACCACGCCCGCATGCTGGCCGCCGGTGTCCGCTTCCTGGAGGAGCCCCGCCACGAGCAGTACGGCACGGTCGCGGTCTTCGAGGACCTCTACGGCAACCGCTGGGACCTGCTCCAGCCCGCATAGGGCATATCGCACCCCCAGGGCCCGTCGCCGTGTCCCGTCCTTGTCACAGAAGTCCCGTCCGGCCGGGCCGAAAGGCCGGAAT
This sequence comes from Streptomyces sp. NBC_01429, assembly GCF_036231945.1. Lineage (NCBI taxonomy): Bacteria > Bacillati > Actinomycetota > Actinomycetes > Kitasatosporales > Streptomycetaceae > Streptomyces > Streptomyces sp. NBC_01429. The sequence continues at coordinate 1,537,253 of NZ_CP109599.1, forward strand.
GCCCAAAAAGCTGTCGCGAGCGGTGAAAGATGCGGTAGAAGATCTGCTGGGACGGTGACGCAGAGCTGAACAGGGGCTACGGGGGCGCACGGTGGGGCTGGAGTTCGGGTATCACCTCGGCCTGCCCTCCGCCCTGCCCGGACTCCCGCTCGCTCCCCTCGTCCCCGGCTACCGCGAACTCCTCGACCGGCAGCGCGCCTTGGGGCTGCGGCACCTGGGCGAGGCGCTCGTCGCGCGCGGCGGGAGGCTGCGCGTGCTCGACGGCGTGTATCTGCCGCGCGCGCCGCGCGGCTGGCGGCGGCTGGACGGCGACACGCTGCGGCGGCTCCAGGGGAGCGGCTCCGGCGACGGGGCGCTGCTGCGCCGGTTGGAGACGCTGCACGACCGGGATCCGCAGGCCCTGCGGCGCGTGCTGCTCTACCAGTTGACCGAGCTGTTGCAGGACGATCCGGACGGTGCGCGGGCGGAGACCGCCGTCGCGCTCGGTGTCGATCCGGACGAGGCGGCGGCGCTCGTGTACGCGGCTCGGGCGCGGCGGCGGCTGAACCGGGATCAGCGCGGCGCGGCGGAGGGGCTGGAGGACGCCTGGCGGGACGGGCGGCTGCGCGGCGCCGTACGGCTGGCCGCGCTGCTGCCCGCCGACGGTGGACAGGACCCGCCGCTGGCCCGGCGGTTGCGACGGATCGCCGCGCGCGAGCGCGAGACGGCGCAGGTCCTCGACCGGGCGCGGCTGCTGGACGGCGCCGGCGACACGGAGGGCGCCGGCGAGCACTATCTGCGCGCGGTCCGGCTGGCGTCCGACAGCGGACGGGCGCTGCGCGGGCTCGTCGGGGCGCATCTGCCCGCCGAGGGCGCGCCGGAGCGGCTGACCGCGCGACTGGCCCCGGACGCGGTGGAGTTGTCCTGGGACACTGCGCTCGCCCAGCGGGTCCCGGACTCCTGGCGGGTCATCAGGCTCACCTGTACGCCCGGCCGTTCCCCGATCGTCGCCGGGATCCCGGCGAGGGGGACCACCCGGGCCGGTTCGGCGCGCGACGCGAGTCCGCCGTTCGGGAGCGAAGTCCGGTACGCGGTGCTCCCGTTGCGCGGCGGGAGGGCGGACGCGCCGCCGCTGGTGTCGGCGCCGCTGCGCGTCATGCCCGAGGTGACCGGACTGGTCCTCACCGACGGCCCCGAACGCCTCGAAGCGGCCTGGCACGAGCCGCCCCGGGCCGCCGGGGTCACCGTGACGCTGACGGATTCCGAGGGCCGGGAGGTCGACGCCGGGACGCCGTCCGCCGGGTTCACCGCGCGCGGGCTGGCGCCGGGCGCATACCGGGTACGGATCCGCTGCCACTACCGCGCCGGGAACGGCCGGGACGTCGCGTCGCCGGGCGTCGAGGCGTCCGGCACCGTCCGCGTGTGGCCGCGGCCGGTGCTCGCCCTCACCGCCGAACCGCACGGCGGCGGGGTGCGGTTCGGCTGGACCGGCGGCGCGGGCGCCACCGTGCGCCTGGTGGAGTGGACCGGCGCGCCACCGGCGCCCGGTACGGAGCTGCCGGCCGTGTCCGCGGCCTCCCCCGCGCCGCTGGACTGGCCGCGCACGGGCGAGGTGTCCTTCCCGCCGCCCGGCACCACCACCCGGGTGGTGGCCCTGGCGGTGCTCGGCGACCGCGCGGTGGCGGGTCCCGACGTCCTCGTCGATGCGCCGCACCCGGTCACCGGGCTGACCGTCGAGCGCACCGACGAGGGGCTCGCGCGGATCGGCCTCGACTGGCCCGACGGGGCCGGGCAGGTGACGGTGGCCGTGACGCAGGACGGGCGGCACGCCGAACACCGGGTGACCCGCAGCGTGTTCGTGCGCGAGGGGCTGTACGTGCCCGTGGCGCGCTCCGGGGCCCGGGTCGCCGCGACCCCCGTGACGACCGTCCCGGACGCGGTCGTCGTCCCGCTGGGCCGGGCCGAGACCGTGCTGCCGTCCGAGGTGATCGTGGCGTACGGCATCATCCCGGGGCCGCGCCGTCCGCTGCGCAGGAAGCCAGCCACCGTCCGGGTCACGCTCCGCGCGCCGGACGACGAACCGGCTTCCGGGCTGCCCGAGTTCGTACTGGTCGCCCGTTCGGGCGACAGCCGTTCACCGGTCCGGCCGCGCGATCCGGGCGACGGTACGGTCGTGCTGCGGCTCAGTGGTGCGGAGCTGCGGCGCGCGGGTACGGTCGAGCGCGCGCTCCAGCCGGCCGGCTGCCCGCCCCCGTACGCCCTGCGCGGTTTCCTGCTCGGCGGCCGGGCGGCCTCCGTACGTCTCCAAGAACCCTCCCCCGCTCACCTGGTGGTTCGCTGACATGACGAGCGTCATCTGTCCCTACTGCTTCGACCGCGCTCCGGCCGCGCGGCTGCCCTACCGCTGTCTGATGACGGCGACGGGCGTCCGGGGCGGCACGCCCTGCGCGGCCGAACGCGACGATGTCTGGGGTGAGTTCATGGGGCCGAGCGTGCCTCCCGCGCTCCGGATGAGAGGGCCGGTCTTCACGCCCGGACGGGGGCGCGCCGGACTGGGCGCGCTCGGGGCGCTCACCGGGCCGCGCGGCGGATCGCGCGCGGCGTGCCCCGGCTGCGGGGTGTCCACCCCGGTGCGGGTCTGCCGGAGCTGCCACAGCGACCTGCCCAGCGACTACTGCGACCAGGACAGCCGCATCATCGCGCTGGTCGGCGCCAAGGCGTCCGGCAAGAGCACCTATGTGTCGGTGCTGGTGAACGAGGTGCGCAACCGGGTGGGGCGCGCGTTCGACGCGTCGCTCGCCGCGATGGGCAGCGACACCCAGCGCCGGGACCGGGAGATGGCGGAGGACCTCTACGAGCGGCTGCGGCTGCCCGGGACCACCCGCCCGGCCGCCCTGGGCTTCAACGACCCGCTGCTGTACCGGCTGAGCCTGCCCCGCCGGGGGCGTCTCGGCGACGGCACCCGGCACACCGCGCTGGTGTTCTTCGACGCGGCGGGCGAGGACCTGAAGAGTTCCGAGGCCATGGACCGCTACACCCACTACCTCGGCGCGGCCGACGGCATCATCCTGCTCGTCGATCCGCTCCAACTCGGCGCCGTACGGGACCAGCTGGTGCCCGGTGAGGGCCCTCCCCCGCCCGCCGTCGAGACCCCGCCGCAGCAGATCGCGGCCGATCTCGCCGCGCAGCTGCGGGCGCACGGGCGGGGAGGTTCGCGCGGCCGGATCTCCACCCCGATGGCCGTCGCGATCAGCAAGTCGGACATGCTGCGGCCGCTGCTGGGCCCGCACTCCGCCGTCCTGCGCAACGCGCCGCACAGCGGGGGCGCGCTGGACGACGACGACCGGCTGGCCGCGCACGAGGAGCTGCGCTCGCTGATGGACGGCTGGGACTCCGGGGCGCTCTACCGGCAGTTGGAGCGCGACTTCGCCGAGCTGTCCCTCTTCGGGGTCTCCGCGCTCGGCTCGCCGCCGCCGTCCGACGCCCCGGCCGACGCGCCCACGTCGGGGCCCCGGCCGCTGCGGGTGGAGGACCCGCTGCTGTGGCTGCTCGGGCGGCGCGGTCTCATTCCCGTACAGAAGAACAGCACGTCGCGGAGTAAGGGAGCCGGCGCATGAGCCTGGCACAGCTGCACTACACCTCGGCCCCGCCGGGACCCGACGGGTCCGGCTTCCGCTTCACGGCGGTCACGCCCGGCGTCCCCGAGTCCCTGCTCAGAGAGGCCGAGCAGCTCATCGGGTACGAGCCGCCGCACGAGGCACCGCCGCGCCCGACGGCGGCCGAACTCGACCTGTTCCCCAAGGCGTTCAGCCACAGCGTGCTCTCCGACGGGAGCCGGCTGCTGGCCAGGACGGTGTACACGGGCGCCGACTACAGCGGGCGCTGGGGGAACTTCCACGCCCATGCCGTCCACGTCCCGGCGGACACCCCGCTCTCCCCCGGCGTGCCTCCCATCAGCGCCTGGGACTCCCCGCAGTGGGCGGCCGGCACCCCCGAGGGCGGCAGTCCGGCGCCGCTGGCGGAGCTGCCGGTGGCGCGGAGCTTCGACCGGCGCGGGCTGGTGTCGTTCGCGGCCGGCCGCGCCGCGTGGCTCGCTGAGTTCTTCGCCGGTCTGCGCGAGCTGGTGCTGCGGGAGACGGCGCCGCAGATCGTCCTGGTGGAGCGGGACAGCGCCGATGTGGCGCGGTGGATCGCGCTGGCCAGTACGGTCCTGCCGCGCGCGAGCGCCCACCGGCTGACCTTCACCACGTACACGCGCCGCCCGCAGCTCGCCCGGCAGCAGATCGTCGGCGTGCTGCCGGACGACGCGCAGGGCCTGGACCGGCACGATCCGCGCTATCTGGTGCTCGACTGCGCCGGGGGCGGCGGCCCGGCCCGCGAGCCGCGCCCCGCGCACGGGACGGAGCGCCCGGCGCCGGACGCCTGGGCGCTGACCGCCGCGCGCGTCTGGCTGGGCAGGGCGCCCGAGCTGTTCGCCGAGGCGGCCGGGCTGCCGGGCGGCCGGTTCACGGCGGGGCCGCTGGCGGCGCTCGCGCTGTGCACGGGGATCAGCCCGGGGACGGACGGCCGGACGGAAGCGGCCCGCTGGGCGCGCGAGCCCGCGCACACGCACGCGCTGGACACCGAGCGGCTGCCCCGGTTCCTCGACGGGCTGTGTGCGCCCGCCGAGGACCGTACGCCCGCCGAGACGGCCGCCCTGGCCGGGCTGTTCGCGGCCCTCGACGGCCGGGCTCCGATGGCAGCGACCGCGCCGCTCGGGGCTCTCGTACTGACCGAGGCGGTCCGTACGCCGGACGCCGGGATCGACCTGGGCGCACTGCGCCCCGCCTCGCTGCCCGGCGATCTCAGGCGCCGCCTGGCGGCCGAGCTGGCCGACGAGCTGCGCGACGGCGTCGCCGGTGCGGCGGCCGACGACGGGCCGCCCACCACCCGCGCGGTGGAGCTGCTGCGGGTCGCCGAGCCGCTCGGCGTGGACTGCGCGGATCTGCTGCCGGGGCTCGCGCGCCGGCTGTCCCAGGCGCTGATCACCGACCCCGAGCGCGCCTACACGCCCGGGGTGGCGGCCGCGCTGGAGGACCACTTCGATCTGCGCAGCGCGCTGCTCAGCGCGCTCGACGCGCTGGCCGCCGCCGATCCCCCGGCCGCCGTCCGGCTGCTCGGGCTCGTCCCGCTCTCGCCGCAGGGGGTGCAGACGCTGCCGCATCTGCGGATGTGCGCGCGGATGTCCGCGCCCGGGACGCCGGTGGGTGCCCCGGCCGGGGGCGCGGTGGGTGGCACGCCCGGGGGCCCGGTGGGTGCCGCGCCCGGGGGCGCCGGCCGCTTCCCCCCGCTCGGCGACGACCGGGTCACCGCGCTCAACGAGGTGCTGCGCGCCTCCGGCGTCTCCCCGTTCGCCGACCCGCTCGTCCTGCGCACCGCCGTCCGGCTGGTGTGGGACGGCGGGGCGCCGACCGCCGGTGAGGCGCGGCTGCTGCTCGCCGAGACCGGCTCCGACGCGCACCGCGCGGCGGGCACCTGGAGCGCCCTGGTGGGGGCCGCGCTCGACGGGCCGGGGGACACGGCCCGGGAGCCGTCCGCCGACCGCCGCGGCGACGCGTCCGCCGCCGCCTCGCAGGCCCTCGCGCGCTACCGCGCCGACGCCCCGGATCTCGCCCACGACCTGCTGCGCTGCTTCCCGCGCGAGCTGGAGGCGCGGCAGCGCGGCGCCCTGCTGCTCCTCGAATTCGCCGGAAAGCTGGTGGCCGGCACGGCGGACACCGGCTGGACGGAGCGGGCGCTGTCGCTGCGCGCCGTCGCGGAGCCGGTGGAACCGGCCGTACTGGACACGGCGTTCGGGGTCCTTGCCCGGGGTCTGCTCTCCGAGGAACGGCCCGACGGCGAGCTGTACGCCCTGGTCCACTGCGGCGATCCGGAGCTGATCGCCGCGTACGACCGGGCGGCCCGCGAGGAGCGGGTGCGCGAGCGGCTGCGCACCGTACCCGCGTACGCCGCGGACTGTTTCACCGCGTGGTCCTCGCTGCCCGGCGCCAACCGGGCCTGGGACGAGACGCGTACGGGCCTGCTCGACAAGGTGCTGCGGCCCGTGGTGCGCGCGCTGCCCGCCGAGGACACCGACGCGGTCGAGCGGTGTCTGCGGCGTACGGCGAGCAGCAGGGCCGAGGAGTTCCGTACCTGGAACCGGCCGGGCGCCCTGGGCCGGCTCGGTCTGCGCTTCGGCGGCCGGGGCCGCCGGCCCGTCCAGGACGGGCCGCGCGTCGGCGGGGTGGAGCCGCCGCGTGAGGACGGCGGCCGGCCGTGATCTTCCCGCTGCTGGCCGCCGTCTGGCTGGGCACCCTCCTCCTGCGGCTGACCGTGGGGGCGGCCGTGCTGCTCTGCGTGGGCTACACGTTCTGGCACTTCCTCGGCCTCTCCCTCACGTCCGCGGTGCGGGTCCTCGGCCCGCGGCGGGCCGGGGTGCCCGATCCGCGCATCCCCCGGTTCGGCGCGGGCGAGACGGCCCACCGGGCCTACTGGTCGCGGCAGATGTGGCTGGACGGCCGGTCCGCCGCCGACGGCGCGCTGGGCGCGCTGCGGCACCGGCTGGTGGCGTGGTGGTTCGGCCGTACGGTACGCAATCTCCTCGGCGGCCGCAGGCCCGGCGGGTCGCGGGGCCGCAGCCCGCTGAACCGTACGGTGCTGCGCCTGACCGCGCCCGCCGCCGCCCTGGGCGCGAGCGCTGGGGCGCTGCTGGCGGCGCTGCTCGTCTCGGCGGTGCTCGCCGTCCTCGCGCTGCTGCTCGGCGTGGTGTACGCCGCGGGCGCGGCGACGGCGCTCGCGCTGCGCCGCGCGGACGCGCTCGGGCTGCGGGCGCGCTCGGTCCGTATGAAGTGCCCCCACCCCGGCTGTTACCGGCCGTTCCCGCTGGCCGTGCACACCTGCCCGAACTGCGACACCGCCCACGCGGCGCTGCGGCCGGGGCGCTACGGCGCGCTGTGGCACACCTGCGGCTGCGGTCTGCGGCTCGCCACCACCGCGTTGGCGCGCCGGAGCCGTCTCACGATGCGCTGCCCGCACTGCGCCCAGGACCTGCCCGGGGCCGTCGCCGGTACCCGCGTCGTGCACCTGCCCCTGGTCGGGGGTACGTCGGCGGGCAAGACGATGCTGCTGGCCGCGATGGTCGCCGGACTCCAGTCCTTCTCGCGCGGCGGCCCGTTGACCCTCGACTACGCCTCCACCACCGATCAGCGGAACACCGGATCCCTCAACCAGCAGCTGAACAGCACGGGTTGGGCGCTCAAGACCCAGGGCGGCCAGCCCCGGGCCCTGATGCTGTCCGTCGGCCGGGGCATGCGGCGCCGGCTGCTTTACCTGTACGACCCGATGGGCGAGTCGCTGCGCGACGCCGGTTCCGTACGGGAGCAGCATTACCTGGCCCACGCGGACGGGGTGATCCTGGTCGCCGACGTACTGGCCGAGCCGCAGGTGCGGCGGGCCCTGGACGACGTGGACAGGCTGCGCGCGGCGGGCGCCCGGCCCGCCGAGCAGGGGCCGTTGGACACGTACCAGCGGCTGACGGGTGAGCTGGCGGCCCTCACCGGACGGCGGCGGCGCCTTCCGGTGGCGGTCGTGATCACCAAGCGGGACACCCTGGACCGGCTGGAGAGCCTGCCCGTACCGCCGGACCAGGGGGCATCAGGCGAACCGGGCGCGCCCCTCGAAAGCTGGCTGACGGAGATCGGGCTGGGCGCGCTGGTGCGTGGTCTGCGGCACGACTTCGGGACCGTCCGCTA